>JBBISV010000081.1:0-13983 GCA_037441085.1 Gammaproteobacteria bacterium
GGCAGGCGCAGATCGGGCGGCCGCGCCGGCGGCGGCGTCAGGCGATTCGGAGCGATCCGCCGCTCGCTCTGGACGAGCGGTCGCGCCGCGACGCCCGCGCCGACCTTCACGGCGCGCAGCTGCCGCTCGAGCACCATCGGCAGGAAGCTCTCCTGCCAGGCGTTCAGCGGATGGTCCGCGGCCGGACCCAGCCCTAAGTCCATCGCCAGCATCAGCCAGGGCTGCGCGCTCATCAGGCGCACGATCTGCTGGCGGTAGGTCATCGCGCCCGGTGCGGCCGTCAGAGGGCCGCGCAGCGCCCCGTTCAACGCCGCGTTCAGCGCGTCGCGCACGCGTGTCGCGCAATTGTTGACCAGGTAGTCGTATCGATAGCCGGCGTGGGCGGGCTGCAGGTTCCAGATCAGGAACGCGCGCAGGTTCACCGCCTGTGCCGGCGTGAAATCGAGCCGCTGGCGCACGACCGAGCGGCCGGTGTCGATGTAGTCCTGCTCGTCCACGTCGGAGCGTTCGGCATCGATCATGTAATGCATGTAGCCGCGCGCGAAGTTCAGCAGGAAGCCGCGCTCGTCGAAGTCGAACACCCCGTAATTGAAATCGACCGACTGGCCCGAGACCCGGTCCCGGATCTGGATCGCGTCGTGGCCGAAGCGCTCCCAGTAGATGGCGCCCGGTCCGTAGGTGATCAGGGAAACCTCGAGATCGGCGCCCGGCGCGTCGACGACGCCCGCGCGCGCACCGGCGGAATGCAGGAGCCAGAGCGCTGCGATGCACAGACAGGACCCGATTCGCCGCATGAGCCAGAACCCCTCGAAGTTTTCGCCGATGCGGAGCATAAACGCGCCCGGACCCTGGGTGTTGCGTTTTTGCTCACCGTCATTGAACGCTTTGGGCATGTTGGCCGCGGCCCGGCGATTCTATAATCGGAGGGCGATGTACACCGAACAGCAACTCCTGATCCAGGGCAGCGCCCGGGATTTCGCCCGACGCGAACTCGCGCCGCATGCCGCCGCCTGGGATCGGGCGGCCTGGGTCGCCGATTCCGCGGTCGCCAAGCTCGGTGAACTCGGCTTTCTCGGCATGGTCGTGCCGGAGGAATGGGGCGGTTCCTACACCGACTACGTCGCCTACGCGCTCGCGGTCGAGGAAGTGGCGGCCGCTTGCGCCGCGACCTCCGCCTTGATGAGCGTGCATAACTCGGTCGGTTGCGGCCCGATCTTGATGCACGGCACTGACGAGCAAAAGCGGCGCTACCTGGTCGACCTGGCGCAGGGTCGCTCGATCGGCTGCTTCTGTCTGACCGAGCCGCAGGCGGGTTCCGAGGCCCACAACCTGAAGACCCGCGCCGTCTTGGACGCGGGCGCCTGGACCCTGAACGGCGCCAAGCAGTTCGTCACCAACGGCCGGCGGGCGAAGGTCGCGATCGTGTTTGCCGTCACCGATCCGGACAAGGGGAAGAAAGGCCTTTCCGCATTCATTGTGCCGACCGACACCCCCGGCTTCCTGGTCGGCGAGCCGGAGCACAAGCTCGGCATCCGCGGATCGGATACGTGTCCGGTCACGCTCGTCGACTGCCGGGTGGGCGCCGATGCGCTGCTCGGCGAGCGCGGCCGGGGGCTCAGCATAGCGCTCGCCAACCTCGAGGGCGGGCGCATCGGGATCGCGGCCCAGGCGGTCGGCATCGCGCGCGCCGCGTTCGAGGCGGCGCGCACCTATGCGAAGGAGCGGCGTCAGTTCGGCCGTCCGATCGCGGAATTCGGCAGCATCGGCGACATGCTGGCCGACATGCACACCTCGATCGCGGCGGCGCGGCTGTTGACCCATCACGCGGCGCGCCTGCGCAGCGCCGGCAGCCCTTGCCTCGTCGAGGCCAGCCAGGCGAAACTGTACGCCTCCGAAATGGCCGAGCGGGTGTGCTCACGGGCGATCCAGATCCACGGCGGCTACGGCTATCTCGAGGCCTACACCGTCGAGCGGCTGTACCGCGACGCGCGCATCACGCAAATCTACGAAGGGACGAGCGAAATTCAACGCATGTTGATCGCACGCCATATCACCGAAAGAGGAATCACATCATGAGCACCGCACCGGCGCACGCCGCCAAAATCACCCCGACCGTCAAGCTGTTGATCGACGGGCATTTTGTGGAGTCGACCACGACCGAGTGGCACGACGTGGTCAACCCGGCGACCCAGGAAGTGCTGGCGCGCGTGCCGTTTGCGACCGACGCGGAAATCGAGGCGGCGGTGGCCGCGGCCAAGAAGGCGTATCAAACCTGGCGCAATACGCCGCTGGCGGCGCGCGCGCGCATCATGCTGAAGCTCCAGGCGCTGGTGCGCGAGCACATGCCGCGGATCGCACGGACGCTGTCGGCCGAACAGGGCAAGACGCTGCCGGATGCCGAGGGCGACGTGTTTCGCGGACTCGAGGTGGTGGAGCACGCCTGCTCGGTCGGCACGCTGCAGCTCGGCGAGTTCGCCGAGAACGTCGCGAACGGGGTGGATACTTATACGCTGCGCCAGCCGATCGGCGTGTGCGCGGGGATCACGCCGTTCAACTTTCCGGCGATGATTCCGCTGTGGATGTTCCCGATGGCGGTCGTCTGCGGGAACACGTTCGTGCTGAAGCCGTCCGAACAGGACCCGCTGACGCCGATGCTGCTCGCGGAACTGGCGCTGGAGGCGGGGCTGCCCGCCGGGGTGCTAAACGTCGTCCACGGGGGGAAGCGCGCGGTCGAGGCGGTGTGCACGCACCCGGACGTCGTCGCGGTTTCGTTCGTCGGGTCGACGGGCGTCGGCACCCACGTGTATCAACTGGCCTCGCAGCACGGCAAGCGGGTCCAGTCGATGATGGGGGCGAAGAATCATGCCGTGGTCATGCCGGATGCGAACCGCGAACAGTCGCTGAACGCGCTGGTCGGGGCCACGTTCGGCGCGGCCGGACAGCGCTGCATGGCGACCTCGGTGACGGTGCTGGTCGGCGAGGCGAAGCAGTGGATTCCGGAGATCGTCGCCAAGGCGAAGACGCTCAGCGTGAACGCGGGCACGGAGAAGGGCGCCGATCTCGGGCCGCTGATCTCCAAGAGCGCGAAGAACCGCGTGCTGGGCCTGATCGAGGACGGCGTGCGCGAGGGCGCCCGGCTCGAGCTCGACGGTCGCGGAATCCGCGTGGCCGGCTACGAACAGGGAAATTTCGTCGGGCCGACGATCTTCTCCGGGGTCAAGCCGCACATGAAGATCTACACCACCGAAATTTTCGGTCCGGTGATGGTGATCGTGACGGTCGACACGCTCGCCGAGGCGATCGCCCTGATCAACGCCAACCCCTTCGGCAACGGCACCGGGATATTCACGCAGAGCGGGGCGGCGGCGCGCAAGTTTCAGAACGAGATCGACGTCGGTCAGGTCGGCATCAACGTGCCGATCCCGGTGCCGGTGCCGTATTTCAGCTTCACCGGCTCGCGCGGCTCCAAGCTCGGTGACCTCGGACCCTATGGCAAGCAGGTGGTGCAGTTCTACACCCAGACGAAGACCGTGACGACGCGCTGGTTCGACGACGCGGCGGTGAGCGGGGGCGTCAACACGACCATCAGCCTGAAATGAAGATCGGCTTCATCGGTCTCGGCAACATGGGCGCGCCGATGGCGCGGAACCTGTTGAAGGCGGGCCACACGCTGTCGGTGTTCGACGTCGTCCGGCGCAACGTCGAGGCGGTGGCGGGTGCCGGCGCGCGTCCCTGCGGCTCGCTGCGCGAGGCCGTCGCCGACGCGGAACTCGTGCTCACGATGCTGCCGTCCTCGCCGCACGTGCGCGCGGTGTACGGCGGCGCCGACGGCGTCTTCGGGGCGGCGCCGGCGGGCGCCGTGTTGGTCGATTCGAGCACCATCGATCCGCACACGGCGCGGGAGATGGCCGCGCAGGCGGCGACGCGCGGCCATCCGATGGCCGATGCGCCGGTGTCGGGCGGCACCAACGGTGCCGAGGCAGGGACCCTGACCTTCATGGTCGGGGCGACCGTGGAGCTGTTCGCGCGGATTCAGCCGGTGCTGGCGGCGATGGGCGGAAAGATCGTCCGCTGCGGTGACTCGGGCACCGGCCAGGTGGCGAAGATCTGCAACAACCTGCTGCTGGGGATCTCGATGATCGGGGTCGCCGAGGCCATGAGCCTCGGCGCCGCACTCGGCATCGACCCGGCGGTGCTGGCCGGGATCGTCAACAGTTCGAGCGGACGCTGCTGGAGCTCCGACACCTACAATCCGTTCCCCGGCGTGATGGCGAACGTGCCGTCCGCGCGCGGTTACACCGGGGGCTTCGGCTCGGATCTGATGTTGAAGGATCTCGGCCTCGCGATCGACGCGGCAAGGCAGTCGCGCCAGCCCGTCGTGCTCGGCGCCGCGGCCGAGCAGATGTACCGCCTGTTCAGCGCGCAGGGATCCGGCGCGCTCGATTTTTCGGCCATCATCAAGCTCTATCACCGGGAAGGCGGGGCCACATGATCGACTGCATGGTTGCGGCGCACGTTGCGACGATCACGCTCGCCAACCCGCCCGCGAACACCTTCACCGCCGAGGGTCTGCAGCGGCTGACCGAACTGGTCGACGAACTGAATCGCGACCTCGACGTGCACGCGGTCATCGTCACCGGCCGGGGCGACAAGTTCTTCAGCGGCGGCGCCGACCTGAAGCTCTTTGCCGACGGCGACAAGGCGCGGGCGAGGCTGATGGCGCGGCGCTTCGGCGCCGCCTTCGAGGCGCTTCAGAACGCGCGGCCGGTGGTCATCGCGGCGATCAATGGGTACGCGATGGGCGGCGGGCTCGAGTGCGCGCTGGCCTGCGACTTCCGCGTCGCCGACGAGCGCGCCGTGATGGCGCTGCCGGAACCTTCGGTCGGACTGCTGCCCTGCGCGGGCGGCACCCAGGCGCTGCCGTGGCTGGTGGGCGAAGGCTGGGCCAAACGGATGATCCTGACCAACGAGCGGGTCGATGCGGCGACGGCGCTGCGCATCGGCCTGGTCGAACAGGTCACGGGCGCCGGCGAATCGGTTGCCGCGGCCTCCGCGCTCGCCGCGCGCGTGCTCGCGCTGAGCCCGCGCGCGGTCGCGTCCTGCAAGGCGCTGATCCACGAGGCGCGCGGCGGCACGCCACGCGGCGCCGCGCTGGTGCGGGAGCGCGAATTGTTCGTCGACTTGTTCGATGGCGCCGATCAGCGCGAGGGTGTGAGCGCGTTTCTCGAGAAACGCAAACCCCGCTGGACCAACGGCTGAATGGACGTCGAGGTCGAGGTCGATAATCACGTCGCCGTCGTGACCTTGAACCGGCCGGCGGCGCTGAATGCGCTGTCGTTCACGATGATCGGTGAACTGCGGCGCGCGCTCGCCGACGCGGCGACGCGAAGCGATGTGCGGGCGGTGCTGATGCGCGGCGCGGGCGACCGGGCGTTCTGCGCCGGCGGCGATATTCGCGCCCTCTACGAGGACCATCGCGCCGGCGGCACGCTGCACCGGGATTTCTTCGTCGAGGAGTACCAGCTCGACCATTTCCTGCATCGGTTCCCCAAGCCCGTCGTGGCCCTGCTCGACGGCATCGTCATGGGCGGCGGAATGGGGCTCGGACAGGCCGCGCCGCTGCGCGTCGTCGGCGCCCGTACCCGGATGGCGATGCCCGAGGTGGGTATCGGACTCATTCCGGATGTCGGCGGCAGTTTCTTCCTGTCAAGGCTGCCGGGGGCGCTCGGGGTCTATCTGGCGCTGACCGGCATCGAGATCCGCGCCGCCGATGCGCTGTACGCCGGGCTCGCGGATCTGTGCGTCGGCGCCGAGGGGGCCGCGGCGATCGAGTCCGTGTTGCGATCGATGAGCTGGGGCGTGGACGCGCGCGCCGATGTGGAGCGCGCGCTGGGGCCGCTTGCCGCGGACCCCGGGGCCGCGCCGCTCGCGTCCTTGCGCGCCGCGATCGACCGGCATTTCTCGAACGCGAGTGTCGCCGCGATTCTCGCCTCGCTGCGGGCCGAGACCGACCCCGCGGCGATCCCGTGGGCGCGGGAGACGGCGGAGCTGTTGCTGCGGCGCTCGCCGACGATGCTCGCGGTCGCGCTGCGCCAGCTGCGCACCGGCGCGCGCCTGTCGCTCGCCGATTGTTTTCGGATGGAATTGGTCATCGTCGGCCATTGTTTCGAACAGGGCGACATCCTCGAGGGCGTGCGCGCATTGATCATCGACAAGGACAAGCGGCCGCGATGGCGGCCGGCGCACCTCGAGGAGGTCAGCGCGCAGTCGGTAGACGCCTTTTTCAGCGATCCGTACCCGGCGGGACGGCATCCGCTGGCGCGGCTTGGGGCGGACTGACGACGTCGACCCAGATCGGATTCGTGTACGCCTTGTGGCCGTCCCGATCGACCGCCGTCAGCGCGAACCAGCGTGACCGCCGCACCGACACCTGAAATTCGGTGCGCGCGAGCCGCTGCGCGCCGGAGAACCGTTTCGTCGCGCGCACCTGGCCGTTCTCGATCAGCGTCAGTTGCCGCAGGCCGGCCACCGAGGCCAGGCGGAATCGGAGCGTGAAAGGGACGCCGGATCGGACCTTCAAGTCGCTGCCGAACATCACCCGCGGATAGATCAAGGGACCATAGCTGACGTAGGCGTGGCCGTCGCGCAGCGCGTCGGCGAACAGCGCGGCCGTCGGCGCGCCGTCGATGTGGGCGAAAGTGCGCACCCGTCCCGACACCTCGTTCCATACGTCATGGGTGTCGGTGCCGGCGCCGAGATAATAGCGGTCGCCCGCGTTCCAGTACGTCCACAGACGGTGCAAAACCCGGTCGTCGTCGTACGCGTTGGCTGCGTTGATTTCCACCAGGTCGAACGCGGGGTCGAAGCCGCCGGGGGCCACGCCGTCGGCGAGACTGTGGAAATAGCCATAGGGGATGAACGGGTGATTGACCTCGACGATGGTCGCGCCGAGTCGCCGCGCCTCGGCGAACACCTGCTGCACGGTCGCCGTCGACGAGTCGAGCCGCGGTATCGCGCCGAGTTCGAGCGGATAGGCGTTGAAATGCCCCCAGGAAGGGGAGAATTCGACCGAGGGAATGAACGGAACGCCGCGGCGCTCCGCGATCCGCTCGAGCGCCCGATGGTTCACGGTCGAGTCGTGGTCGCTGACGAACAACAGATCGAGGCCGGCCGCGAGTTCGGAACGGGCGAGGTAGGCCGGCGGCGTCACCGCTTCGGCTTGATCGGCGTGATGGTGAAGATCGGCCGCGAACCAACCATGGCGTTTAGGCGCGAACAGCCGGTCGATGTGCACGGCGAGGCGCGTCGTGCGCCCCGGCGCGATGTCGGCCGGGAGCCGTTGCGCCGGACCGAGAAAGCCGCCGCCGGAATCGATCCGAAACACATAGTGGCCCGGCGCGATCGCGAAGGCGGCGTGTCCGGGCCGGTCCAGCTCGGTGAAAAAGGTCCGACGTCCGAGAAATTGGACCAGCGGTTTGTAGCCGCGATCGATGACGATGCGCGCATCGAGCGGCGCGCCCGTGGCGGCGTCGGTGACCGTGAAGCTGACGCGCCCGGCGCGCCGCAGGTCGTGAAAATCGCGGGTCGCGTCCGCTCCCGGGGCGAGCGTCACCGGGATCGCGGCGCTCTGGGATGTGTCCTTCGCGGCCGCGTACACGGCATATCGGCCGGCCGGCAGTTCCATGTCGTAATTGCCGTCCCGGCCGTAGGTCCAGGCGTAGGGCGCACCGTCGCGCGACACCACGACGACGGGCCGCGCGACCGGCGCGCCATCCTCGGTGCTCACGCGGCCATGGATGCGCGCCGAGGGCAGGTGCGCGAGGGCGATGTCCGCGCGCACGGCCGGCGCCAGGTCACCGCTCGATCCGACCTGCAGCGAGGCGTGGAACTCGCGGCTCTGGCCGGGGCGCAGCGTGTGCAGCCGGTACAGATCCCGGCATCCGTTTTCCACCCGGTCCATATAGGGGGCGTGCAGCGTCAGGCTCCAACGCGCATCGTAGGCGACGACGCGATCGGCGAGGGCGCCGTGGCTGCTGCCGTTGGGACAGGCGCCGAGGCCGGGCACGCCGAACAGGAAACCACCTTTCGGCCACAAGGTCATCCCCGACAGCAGGTTGCGCAGCGTGCGCCGGCCGTCGTTCTTCATCGTGGTGTCGATTTGGATCGAGTCCGATCCGGCCGCGAGCGTGTACACGGTCGTGATTTCGACCCGGCCCCAGTCGCGCCGTGTGCGCAGCACGGCACGTTGCGGTCCGCGCTCCAGGATCTCCACCTCATGATGGCTGTTCGGCCACGCTGACCAGTTGTTCGGAATGAAGTCCGCGAATTCAACGGTGTCGCGTCCGATCCGTCCGTGCTCGACTTTCGCCGCGTCCACCAACGCGCCGCGCGGCACGCCATAGGGCGCCGCGCTTTGCACGGCGAGGGAAAAGGCGAGTCGCGAGTCGATCACCGTGATGTCGCCGGACGCGCGGGCATCGCCGCCCGGGATGGGCGTGGGTCCGATGAGTACGCGCACCCCGGATGTTGGCGGTGCGGCCGGCGCGGGCGCCGCGGGTGTCGCGGATGCCGCCGGAACCAGTTGCCCCGCATGCGCGGAAAAGGCGGCGACGATCAATGGCCAGGCGCGCATCGCGGGTTTCATGAAATCACCCAATCGTTGTCAATCGGACAGGTACTCGTCCATCATAAGCGTTTACCCGAGAGGCCTGGCTCCATGACCGAAACTTATCCCGGCGCGGACTCCCGCATTCCGCTCGGCGACAGCGGCATCGCCGTCGCGCCGCTGGGTTGGGGCATGTGGCGATTCAGCGGTGCGGACCGGCGCGAAGCCGCGCGGCGCATCGACGCCGCGCTCGGGATCGGCTGCACCCTGTTCGACACCGCGGATATCTACGGCTACGGCGGTCCGGGGGGCTTCGGCGCCGCCGAAACCCTGCTCGGCGAGGTGTTCGCCGCGAACCGGGGATTGCGCGCGCGGATGGTGCTCGCGACCAAGGCCGGTATCCGGCCGCCGCTGCCCTACGATTCGAGCGCGGCCCATCTGGTGGCCGCCTGCGAGGCTTCGCTGCGACGGCTTGGTGTCGAGACGATCGATCTGTTCCAGATCCATCGGCCCGACCTGCTGGCTCATCCGGCCGAAGTGGCGGCGGCGCTTGCCGAATTGCGGGCCGCGGGCAAGATCCGCGCGGCGGGCGTGTCGAATCACTCGGCCGCTCAGGTCGAGGCGCTGCGCGCCTACCTGCCGTTCGAACTGGCGAGCGTCCAGCCGGAGTTCTCCCCGCTCTGCATCGGGCCCTTGAGTGACGGCGTGCTCGATCAGGCGCTTCAACGCCGAATGGCCGTGCTCGCGTGGTCGCCGCTCGGACAGGGTCGTTTGGGATCGGAGTCCGCGCCGGGCGATGCGCGTGGCGCGGCGGTCGCGTCGGTGCTCGACGCGATCGCCGCCGCGGCCGGAGTCGGGCGCGCGGCGGTTGCCTACGCGTGGATCATGCGCCATCCGGCGCGGCCGATTCCGCTGATCGGCAGCCAGAATCCAGAGCGCATCCGCGAGGCCGCGGCCGCGTACGGGCTGCGGCTGAGCCGTGAGGATTGGTACCGCATTCTCGCGGCCGCCCGCGGCGCGCCGATGCCTTGAGCCGCCGCGCGGGTTTTCCCCGCGCTCAGGCTTTTTGGGTCTTTCGGGTCCGGGTCCGGGACTGGACGAATTCGAACGCCATGCGCACCGCTTGCTGTACCGCCGCCGCGGTGCGCAGGCGCTCCTGATCGGACATGTAGAAGCTCATGTCCACCGCATGCCGGATGTAGCGCGGCGGCAGGTGGTTGAGCGCGACACAGGCCACGTCCGCGAGCAGCTCGTCGCAGTTCTCCAGTGTCGGATAGTCGGATGCGAGGTCCAGGACCGACTGATAGACGGTCGCCTCATGATAATTGTGTACCGTCGCGAAACGCATGCTCATGGTCCTCGTTATCGGCCGCCAAGGCCGATATCTTGAGGCCCCACCCGCGGAATAATTCGCCCTGGCTCAGTCGATCGGGACCGGGGTGTCGAGGTCGATGCCGCCGATTTCGAAGCCGCGGCGGAAATCCCGGACGTGCTTCGCCATCCAGCTGCGCGCCAGTTCGGCATCGCCGCGCTCGATGGCCTCGTGAATCCGCGCCTGCGCGACGCCGATGCGCGCGCGTGCCGGCGGTGCCGCATCGATCATCACGCCGAGCGCCACCGCGAGCAATTGAAGCAGCGGTTCGTGCATCAGCGGCAGGATGCGGTTGCCGCCGGCCGCGGCGACTGCCCGGAAGAATTCGCCGACACCCGCGGCGGCGGCCGGCGCCGCCGCGTGGTCGGCTTGATAGGCTGCGACCGCGGCGGTGATGCGCGCGAGCGTCGCCGGGGTGCGCGCGAGCGCGGCGGCCTCGGCCGCCGGCGGTTCGAGCACCTCGAGCATCGCCCAGACCTCGCGTACCGTCACGTCGTGCAGCGCGAACGCGTGACGCAGGCGGCCGGCAACCCGGCTCGCCGCCGGCCGGGCGACGACCATGCGTTTGGTGCCACGGCGCCGCGCGACCAGATCGGCGCTCTCCAGTTCGCGCAGCGCCTCGCGGATCGTCGACCGGTTGACGCCGAACTGGGTCGCGAGTTCGGTTTCCGGCGGCAGGGGGTCGCCATGCTTCAATCGGCGGTCGAGGATGCGTTCGGCGATCGCGGCGGCGACCCGGCGGTAGCCGGGCGCGAACGACAGGGTCTCGAATTGTCCGTTCATGCGGCTTCCACGAGTTCGCGGCCGATCAGCATGCGCCGGATTTCCTGCGTGCCCGCGCCGATATCGTAGAGTTTGGCGTCGCGCAGCAGGCGTCCGGTCGGGTAGTCGTTGATGTAGCCGTTGCCGCCGAGCGACTGGATGGCTTCGAGCGCGACCTGCACCGCGAGCGCCGACGCGTTCAACAGGCAGGCGGCCGCGGCACTGCGCCGCGTGTGGCCGGCGTCGAAGTCCCGGGCGACTTCGTGCACGTAAGCCCGGCTGGAGTTGAAGGCCGTGTAGATGTCGGCGATCTTGCCCTGCATCAGTTCGAAGCCGCCGATCGGGCGGCCGAACTGACGACGCTCGCGCACGTAGGGCAGCACGATGTCGAGCGCCGCAGCCATCAGGCCGAGCGGACCGCCCGCGATCACGACCCGCTCGAAGTCCAGGCCTTTCATCAGCACCTCGACGCCGCCGTTCTCCCGGCCGAGCACGTTCGCGGCCGGCACGCGACAGGACTCGAACAGCAATTCGCCGGTCGAGGAACCGCGCATCCCGAGTTTGTCGAGCTTCTGCGCCACGCGGAACCCGGGGGCGGTGCGTTCGACGATGAAGGCCGTGATGCCGTGCGCGCCGGCCGCGGGCGCGGTCTTCGCATAGACGATCAACACGTCGGCATCCGGCCCGTTGGTGATCCACATCTTGCGGCCGTCGAGCACGTAGTCGTCGCCGTCGCGTCGCGCCGCGAGACGCATCGCGGTCACGTCCGAGCCGGCCTCGGGTTCGGACATCGCGAGCGCGCCCACGTGCTCGCCGGAGACCAGTTTCGGCAGGTAGCGGTCCAATTGTGCGGCGCTGCCGTTGAGACAGAGTTGATTCACGCAGAGATTTGAATGGGCCACATAGGACAGGCCGACCGCGCCCGAGGCGCGGGAGATCTCGGTCATCGCCACCGCATGCGCGAGATAGCCGAGACCCGCGCCGCCGTGGCGCACCGGCGCGGTGATCCCGAGCAAGCCTTGTTCGCCGAGCAGCGGCCATAAGTCGCGCGGAAAGCGGTCTTCGCGATCGATCGTCGCGGCCCGTGGCGCGATCTGGTCGACGGCGAAGCGGCGCACCGCTTCGCGCAGCCGCCGATGATCTTCGTCCAAACCGATATCGAGATCCTGATCGGGACAGAGGCTTGCGGTGTTCACGTTGGATTCTCGGTGGAGTTCATATAGTATGATTGTCCGACAATAAGGCCATTGAGGGCAAGATGCGCAGGTTCGCGAGCCAAGTGAACGTGAAGTCCAACGAATTTGCGCAAAATCATGCGCAAATGGCTGCCATCGTGTCCGAATTGCGCGAAAAATCGGTCAAGATCGCCGAAGGTGGCAGCGTCGCCGCACGCGCCAAGCACTTGGCGCGCGGTCGCTTGCTCGCGCGCGAGCGCATCGACCTGCTGCTCGATCCGGGCGCGCCGTTCCTGGAATTGTCGGCGTTCGCCGCGCATGGTCTGTACGGCGGCGAGGTGCCGGCTGCCGGCATCATCACGGGCGTCGGCCGGGTCAGCGGGCGCGAATGCGTGATCGTCGCCAATGATCCGACGGTCAAGGGCGGCACCTATTACCCGCTGACGGTGAAGAAACATCTGCGCGCCCAGGAAATCGCGCTCGAGAACCGGCTGCCCTGCGTGTATCTGGTCGAGAGCGGCGGCGCCTTCCTGCCAGCCCAGGACGAGGTGTTTCCGGATCGCGATCACTTCGGCCGCATCTTCTACAACCAGGCGAATTTGTCGGCGGCCGGCATCGCGCAAATTTCGGTGGTGCACGGCTCGTGCACCGCGGGCGGTGCCTATGTTCCCGCGATGTCCGATGAGAACATTATAGTTCGCAATCAGGGGCGGATCTTCCTCGGCGGCCCGCCGCTGGTGCGCGCCGCGACCGGCGAGATCATCGATGCCGAGAGTCTCGGCGGCGCCGACGTGCATTGCCGCCAGTCCGGGGTCTGCGATCACTACGCCGACAGCGATGCCGATGCGCTCGCGACCGCGCGCCGCATCGTCGCGCGCCTGCGCCGCGGTCCGTCGACCGTCGCGCCGGTCGCGCCGCGGGCGCCGCATTACGATCCGGCCGAGATCTATGGCGTCGTGCCTCCGAATCCGCGCACGCCCTACGATGTCCGTGAGCTGCTGGCGCGCATCGTCGATGCATCCGAGCTGGACGAGTTCAAACAACTCTACGGCGCGACGCTGGTCACGGCGTTTGCGCACATCGGCGGCTATCCGGTCGGCGTGCTCGCGAACAACGGCATTCTGTTTTCGGCCAGCGCGCTGAAGGGGGCCCATTTCATCGAACTCTGCGCGCGCGAGCGCATCCCGTTGTTGTTCGTGCAGAACATCACCGGGTTCATGGTCGGATTGCGGGCCGAGGTCGGCGGCATCGCGCGCGACGGCGCGAAGATGGTGGCCGCCGTCGCCGCGGCCCGCGTGCCGAAGCTCACGTTGATCGTCGGCGGCAGCTACGGTGCCGGCAATTACGCGATGTGCGGCCGCGCCTACGGGCCGCGGCTGTTGTTCCAGTGGCCGAACGCCCGCACGTCGGTGATGGGCGGCGACCAGGCCGCCGCGGTGCTCGCGACGCTGCGCCGCGACCAGGTCGAGGCCGATGGCGGTGTGTGGAGCGACGCGCAGGAGGCCGAATTCACCGCGCCGATCCGCCGTCAGTACGAGACCCAGGGTCATCCGTATTATGCGAGCGCGCGCCTGTGGGACGACGGCATCATCGATCCGCTCGACACCCACCGCGTGCTCGCGCTCGCGCTCGCCCTGGTGCGCAACGCGCCGGACGAGGAAACGCGCTTCGGGATCTTCCGGATGTGATCATGAGCGACGTGCTGCTCCAATCCGAAGTCGCTCCCGGCATCGTGCAACTGACGATGAACCGGCCGGACGTCCGCAATGCGCTGGATCCCGCGTTGATCGATGCGCTCGCGGCGGCGTTCGCGCAGCACGCCGCCCGCGCCGGCACCCGGGTGTTGCTGCTCGCCGGCGCCGGTGAGGCGTTCTGCGCCGGCGCGGATCTCAGCTCGATGCGGGACCTCGGCCGCGCGGACCCGGAGCAGAATCGCGCCGGCGCCCTGCGGCTCGCCTCCCTGCTGGCGGCGATACGCGACTGTCCGAAGCCGAGCATCGCCTGTGTTCAGGGCGCGGCTTATGGCGGCGGTGTGGGCCTCGCGGCCGCCTGCGATGTTGCGTTCGGCG
>JBBISV010000082.1:0-13661 GCA_037441085.1 Gammaproteobacteria bacterium
CAGGTCCTCACCCACACCTTCACGATCTCTAACCCCAGCCAGGCCGATCTGGCGCCGCCGATGCGCACGCTGGCCGCATAGACGATGCCGTTCAGCGAGATCACCGCCACCTCGGAGGTGCCGCCGCCGATGTCGAGCACCATCGAGCCGCGGGCTTCCTGTACCGGCAGGCCCGCACCCACGGCGGCCGCCATCGGTTCGGGAACGATGTCGACGCTGCGGGCGCCGGCGCCCTCGGCCGATTCCTTGATCGCGCGCCGCTCGACCTGGGTCGACCCGAACGGAACGCAGACCAGCACCCGCGGACTCGGGCTCAGAAAGCGGTTGCCGTGCACCTTCTTGATGAAGTACTGGAGCATCTTCTCGGTGTAGGTGAAGTCGGCGATCACGCCGTCCTTCATCGGCCGCACCGCGGTGATGTGGCCGGGCGTGCGGCCCAGCATGTTTTTGGCGTCGACGCCGACGGCGACGATGATCTTGCCGCCGCGGCTGGGCTCGTCCTGAACGGCGACGACCGAGGGCTCGTTCAGCACGATCCCGCGCTCGCGCACGTAGATCAGCGTGTTCGCGGTACCAAGATCGATGGAGAGGTCATTCGAGAAATAACCCCTGAGGCGTTTGAACATACGAAGGTTTTCTGGTGGGAAACGGGCGTGAAAAAAGTTGCGCTAATGTAACAACCGACAGGACTTTCAGCAAGGCGACGTGTATCATTCCGAGAGCTTATTTTTGCGCCATTACGCCGCGCATCAGGCACCCCGTATGAGCCTTACCCGTCAAGACGTCGAAAAGATCGCGCACCTCGCGCGCCTGGCGATCACCGAGCAGGAAATGCCGGTGTACGTGGACAGCCTGTCCTCCATCGTCGCCTTCGTCGATCAGCTGTCGAAGGCTGACACCGGCCTGGTCGCGCCGATGGCCCACCCGCTGGCGGGCCAGACGCAGCGGCTGCGCCCCGACGAGGTCACGGAAACCGACCGCCACGAGAAGTACCAGGCGAATGCCGCGGCGGTCCAAGCCGGACTTTACCTCGTTCCGCGCGTCATCGAATAAAGGTTCAGGCGGTCCAACAAACGATGTGGCACAACCGTTCCATCGGCGAACTCGCCGATTCCCTGGGTCGCGGAGAGATTTCGAGCGTCGAACTCGTCCGCCACTTCCTCGCGCGGATCGAGGCGCTGAATCCGGCGCTGAACGCGGTGATCACGCTCACCGCCGGGCCGGCGCTCGCCGAGGCCGCTGTCGCCGATCGCCGACGGGCGGCCGGGGAGAGCGGGCCCCTGCTCGGGATTCCGCTCCTGCACAAGGATATATTCTGCACCGACGGGGTCCGCACCAGCTGCGGGTCGCGCATGCTCGATAATTTCGTCGCGCCCTACGACGCCACGGTCGTCGCGAACCTGAGGTCCGCGGGCGCGGTGATGCTCGGCAAGGCCAACATGGACGAGTTCGCGATGGGCTCGTCGAACGAAACCAGCTTCTACGGTCCGGTGCGCAATCCCTGGGACAAGGACAAGGTGCCGGGAGGCTCCTCGGGCGGGTCCGCCGCCGCCGTCGCGGCGCGGCTCGCGCCGTTCGCGACCGGCACCGACACCGGCGGATCGATCCGCCAGCCCGCGGCGCTGACCGGCATTACCGGCATCAAGCCGACCTACGGGCGGGTTTCGCGCTACGGCATGATCGCCTTTGCCTCGAGCCTCGACCAAGCCGGCGTTTTCGCGTGTTCGGCCGCGGACGCCGCGATCGTGCTGGGGGCGATCGCGGGCTTCGACCCGAAGGATTCGACCAGCGTCGACCTGCCGGTGCCGGATTATCGCGCGGCGCTGCAGGCGCCGCTGCGCGGTTTGCGGATCGGTCTGCTGAAGGAATTCGCCGACGGGCTCGAGGCGCGCAACGCGGCGCTGATCGCCGCGGCTGTCGCGGTGTTCCGCGCGCTCGGCGCCCTGACCGTGGAGGTCAGCCTGCCGAGCCTGCCGCTGTCGGTGCCGACCTACTACGTCGTCGCGCCCGCCGAGTGTTCGTCGAACCTGTCGCGGTTCGACGGCGTGCGCTTCGGCCACCGCTGCGACAGCCCCCGGGACCTGATGGACCTGTACAAGCGCTCTCGCGGCGAGGGCTTCGGCGCCGAGGTCAAACGGCGCATCATGACCGGCACCTACGTGTTGTCGGCCGGCTATTTCGACGCCTATTACCTCAAGGCGCAGAAGGTGCGACAGCTGATCACCGCCGAGTTCCGCGCCGCGTTCGAGCGGGTCGACGTGCTGCTCGGACCGACGACGCCGACCCCGGCGTTCCCGATCGGCGCGAAAATCGACGATCCGGTGACCATGTATCTGAACGACATCTACACGATCGGCGCCAATCTCGCCGGGCTGCCGGCGCTCTCCGCGCCCTGCGGCTTCGTCGACGGCCTGCCGATGGGGATGCAGTTGATCGGGCCGCACTTCGCCGAAGCCCGGCTGCTCAATGCGGCGCACCAATTCCAACTGGCGACCGACTGGCACCAGAAAGCCGCCCCGGGATACGCAGAATGAAGGACTGGGAAGTCGTCATAGGGCTCGAGATCCACGCGCAGCTCGCGACCAGGTCGAAAATCTTCTCCGGTGCGCCGACCGCTTACGGGGCGCCGCCGAACTCCCAAGCCTGTCTCGTCGACCTGGCCTACCCCGGCGTGCTGCCGGTGCTGAACGCCGAGGCGGTGCGGATGGCGGTGAAATTCGGGCTCGCGATCGGCGCCCGGATCGGCAGGCGGTCGATTTTCGCGCGCAAGAATTACTTCTACCCCGACCTGCCCAAGGGCTACCAGATCAGCCAATACGAGGATCCGATCGTGGGGCCGGGGGCGCTCGAGATCTTCCTCGACGACGGCACGTCGAAGCGCATCGGCGTCACCCGCGCGCACCTCGAGGAGGACGCGGGAAAGTCGCTGCACGAAGGGCTCGCCAACGCGACCGGCATCGACCTGAACCGCGCGGGCACGCCGCTGCTCGAAATCGTCTCGGAGCCGGACATGCGTTCGGCCAAGGAGGCGGTCGCGTACATGAAGAAGATGCATACGCTGGTGCGCTACCTCGAGATCTGCGACGGCAACATGCAGGAAGGCTCGTTCCGCTGCGATGCCAACGTGTCGGTGCGGCCGCGCGGACAGCAGAAATTCGGCACCCGCGCGGAAATCAAGAACCTGAACTCGTTCCGCTTCGTCGAAAAGGCGATCCAGTACGAGGTTGCCCGCCAGATCGAGCTGATCGACGGCGGCGGCAAGGTCGTGCAGGAGACGCGTCTCTACGATTCGGACAAGGACGAGACCCGCTCGATGCGCTCCAAGGAGGAGGCGAACGATTATCGCTACTTCCCCGATCCGGACCTGTTGCCGATTGAGGTCGAAGACGCCTTCGTCGATGCCGTGCGCGCGACGCTGCCGGAACTGCCGGACCAGAAGGCGGCGCGGTTCGCGGCGGACTTCCAGCTGTCGGCCTACGACGCCGGCGTGCTGTCGGCGAGCCGCGAGCTCGGCGCCTACTTCGAGTCGGTCGCCGCGCTCGCGGGCGCGGCGCACGCGAAGCTCGCGGCGAACTGGATCATGGGTGAACTGTCCAGCGCCCTGAACCGCGACGGGCTCGAGATCACCGCGTCGCGCGTGTCCCCGCAGGCGCTGGCCGGACTGCTCGCGCGCATCGTCGACGACACGATCTCCGGCAAGATCGCCAAGGAAGTGTTCGAAGCGATGTGGTCCGAAGGCACCGACGCCGACGCGATCATCGCCGCCAAGGGCCTGCGGCAGATCACCGACGTCGCGGCGATCGGCGCGGTCATCGACGCGGTGATCGCGGCGAACCCGAAACAAACCGCGGACTACCGCGCCGGCAAGGACAAGCTGTTCGGGTTCTTCGTCGGCCAGGTCATGAAGGCGACTGAAGGCAAGGCCAACCCGGCGCAGCTGAACGACCTGTTGAAGGAAAAGCTCGGCGGCGGGGCCTGACGATGCGCGACCGCGACCGCCTGCACCGGTTCCTGTTCGAACAGTTTCCGATACGCGGCCGGCTCGTGCACGTGGATGCGGCCTGGCGCGCGCTGATCGAACATCGCGAGTACCCGGCGGGCATCCGCGACCTGCTGGGCGAGGCGGTGGCCGCGACGTTGCTGCTCGCCGGCACGATCAAATTCGACGGCGTGCTGTCGCTGCAGCTGCAGGGGGCGGGTCCCGTGCATCTGCTGCTCGCGCAGTGCACGAGCGGACTCGGCGTACGCGGCCTCGCGAGATATCGCGAGGATCCCGGTCCGGGCGGCGTGGCCGATCTGGTGGGGCCGGGCAACCTGGCGGTGACCCTGGAGAGCGAGGACAAGAGCCAGCGCTACCAGGGTGTGGTGCCGATCGACGGCGCCCGTCTGGCCGACAGCCTGCAGCGTTACTTCGAGAACTCCGAACAGCTGCCGACGCGCTTGTGGCTGCATGCCGATGCCGACGGCGCCTCCGGCATGCTGCTGCAACAGCTGCCGGCCGGCGCGGCCGCGCCGGCGGACGCGGAGGCGGCCGCCGATGCCTGGCGGCGCGTGCAATTGATCGGCGACACCCTGACCGCCCTGGAGCTGCGCACGCTCGCGGACACGGAACTGCTGCGGCGCCTGTTCAACGAGGACGATCTGCGGGTGTTCGATCCGGCGCCGGTCTATTTTCGCTGCCGGTGCTCGCGCGAACGCGTCTCCGGCATGCTGCAGGGGCTGGGCGAGGCGGAGACGCGCTCGGTGCTCGCCGAGCGCGGGTCCGTGGAGGTGCGCTGCGATTTCTGCAACCGCGCCTATGTGTTCGACGCGGTCGACGTCGCCGGCCTGTTCCAGGCCGCGGTCGCGGGCGGCGGTTCGATCCACTGAGCGCGCTGGGTGCGGCCGATCGCGTAGTAGCGGATGCCGAGGCCGGCGAGGTGCTCGGGTTCGTAGAGATTGCGGCCGTCGAAGATCACCGGCGCGGCCATGGCCTTCCTGACTACGTCGAAATCGGGACTGCGAAATTCGGACCATTCGGTGACGATCGCGAGCGCGTCGGCGCCTCGCAGCGCCTGCACGGCGGACGGACACAATTCAAGATCCGCACGCTCGCCGAAGATCCGCCGGGCTTCGGGCATCGCCACGGGGTCGTAGGCGCGTACCCGGCAGCCGACGGCCCACAGGGCCTCCATCAGCACGATACTCGGTGCTTCGCGCATGTCGTCCGTGTTCGGTTTGAACGCAAGCCCCCAGAGGGCCAGGGTCCGGCCGGCGAGGCTGCCGAAATGGGCGTGAATTTTCTCGAACAGGCGCAGCTTCTGACGCTCATTGACCGCCTCCACGGACTTCAGGACCGCGGTGTCGTAGCCAACCTCGGTGGCCGACCGAGCGAGCGCCTTCACGTCCTTCGGAAAGCACGAACCGCCGTAGCCTGCGCCCGGATAGATGAACGCATAGCCGATGCGCGGATCCGAACCAATTCCGTGACGCACCCGTTCTATGTCCGCGCCCAGGAGCTCGGCGAGATTCGCGAGTTCGTTCATGAAGCTGATCTTGGTGGCAAGCATCGCGTTGGCCGCATATTTCGTCAGTTCCGCCGAGCGGATGTCCATGACGAGCATGCGGTCGCGATTGCGGGTGAAGGGTTCGTACAAGGCGCGCATGAGTTCGGTGGCGCGCTCGCTTGCGGTTCCCACGACCACGCGGTCGGGTTTCATGAAGTCGGCGACGGCCGCGCCTTCCTTCAGAAACTCCGGGTTCGACACGGTGTCAAATTTCACCGTGGCGCCGCGCTCCTCCAGCACCGCGCGCAGCGCGTCACCGACCTTGTCGGACGTGCCGACGGGCACCGTCGACTTCGTGATCACGACCTTGTATTCGTCCATGTGAGCGCCGATTTTGCGCGCGACGGCGAGGACGTGCCGCAGATCGGCGCAGCCGTCCTCGTCGGGAGGCGTGCCGACGGCAATCAGTTGAAACACTCCGTGGGCGACGCCCGCGGCGGCATCCAGAGTGAACGTCAGTCGTCCGGCCGCGACGTTGCGGGAGATGATCTCCTCGAGCCCCGGCTCGTGTATCGGAATCTCGCCGCGGCGGAGCATGGCGACTTTGCGCGCATCGATGTCCACGCACATGATCTTGTTGCCGGCATCCGCGAGGCAAGCCGCGGTCACGAGGCCGACGTATCCTGAGCCAAATATCGTCACTTTCATCGGTAATCCTGTCGATTGATCAAAGGGGGTGATCGCGGGTGGATCGGTTGTTCGGTCGCAGCAGGCCGTCGGGCTCGCAGAAAAACTCGCGCACGTCGGCGTACGCCACCTCAATGCGCCGATAGTCCGCCAGCGGGCGGCGCTCGGCCTCGAGAGTCGCCAATCGGATCAAGCCGGCGTGCGTGACCACGGCCACGCAGCGGGGTTCCAAGGCGCCGCGCCAGGGCGGCACGCGCAGGAAATCGCGCAATCGCCGGAGCGCCTCGGCGAGGGTTTCCCCGCGGGGAAATCGAAACGCCGCCGGATCGCGCTTCCATTCACGCAGGGAATCGGGCGATGCCGCCTTCAGCTCGATCTGCGTCATTCCCTCCCAGTCGCCGAACGCGATTTCCGTGAGGCGCGGGTCGACGCTGCAGGGTATCGGACCGAGGGACGGTGCCAGGATGTCGACGGTCGCGAGTGCGCGGCGCAGCGGGCTCGACACCAGCGCCTCGATTCCGGCACCGAACAACCGGGGCGCGAGCCGGCGAGTCTCGGCAACCCCGTCCGGCGAGATCTTCGTATCCGCACGACCTTGATAGCGGCCCGCGTCGTTCCACGCCGTCCGGCCGTGCCGGATGAAAATCACGCGTACCGTCATCGTTGCCCGCACCGTGGGTCAATATTCGTACGCGAGGCCGGCACTGACGCGCCGGCCGGCGTGGATTGCCTTGCCGGCGACGTCCCGTTCATAGGCAAGGAACGGCCGGAAATGTGCGTTCAGACGGTATTTCAGCTTCACGCCGGGGCGCAGGAGATCATAGTTCTCTGCCGCCTCCGCGGCGGTCAGCGGCGAGCGCAGATGCACGGTGCGCACGACGAACAACGTCCCGGTGATTTCCATGCGGTGGAGCAGTTCGACTCCGACACCCATGTCGAGGCGCATCTGCGCGGCGCCGCCGTCGATGAACATCCGCGGCCCGACTTTCAGCGTCGCGGTCATACGGCGCCAGTCGACGCCCAGTTGATAGTCGGGTTCGACCGCAGCCTGGCCGGTTCCGAGCGCGGGGATGCTGTGGGTCGAACCCGTCGGCACGACATAGTTGAAGGCGATCGAATCCGCGAAGCGGGCCCGTTGCCGCAGGCCGTAATTCAGACCGACTTCCTGGTCTTCCTGTCCGGAAGCGGAATTGACCACGGCCGTGCCGTGCTTGATCCGATACTTCTCGAGATGGCCCGCACGCAGGTCATATTCGATCGACAGGCCATTGCCGATCCCGTGCACCCCCGTGGCACGATACATGAGGTCGCGCTGCTCGCTCGCTGCCGTCGTCGCGGTGGAGAAGCTCGTCGGGGGAAATGCGCGGGTCGCGACGTATTGCCGTGCCATCGCCTCGAGGTAGCCCGCGCCCGCGTCGGGAATCCAGGGATCGGCGGTAACCCGCAGCGAGGCGAGGCACAAAGCCGTCGCCATCCCCGCACGGGCAACGGCGGCCGGGCGCCTGGCGGTGCCGGCGGTCACGATGCGATCAGACGCCGCGCGTCGCCCGTCGCGGACGCCGCCGACGCGCGCCACAGGCCGGCGTAAATTCCGCCCTGCGCGAGCAATTGCTTGTGGGTCCCACGCTGCACGATCCGGCCCTGATCGAGCACAAGGATCACATCCGCGTCCATGACGGTCGCGAGGCGGTGGGCGATGACGAGCGCCGAACGGTCTCTCGCGAGCAGGCGCAAGGCGCGCGTCAGCCGCTGCTCCGTGCCGGCGTCGAGATTGCTGCTCGGTTCGTCGAGGATGACGATCGGTGCGTCGCTCAGCATTGCCCGGGCGACCGCCACGCACTGCCGCTGGCCGCCGGAAAGGCTGAGCCCGCGTTCGCCGACGTTGGCGTCGTAGCCGCCGGCAAGCCGGCCGATCACGTCATCGACCCCGGCCGCCACCGCCGCCGCGATCGCCTCCTCGCGCGTCGCGCCGTCGCGGCCGTAAGCGATGTTCATCCACAATGGCCCTTGGAACAGCATCGGCTCCTGCGGCACGAGGGCGATGCGCGAGCGCAGATATCTCACGCGCAATTCGCGCACGTCGCGACCATCCAACAGAATCCGTCCGCGCGTGGGCTCGAAGAAGCGGCTCACCAGCGCGGCCACCGTGCTCTTGCCGGCGCCGGTAGCGCCCACCAGCGCGACGATCTTGCCCGGCTCCAGGTCGAACGAGACGTCGCGCAGGATCGCCTGATCGGGTCGATATCCGAAGGTCACGCCGCGCACCTGAACGTGACCCGCGCACGCGTCGGGCTCGATCGCATCCGCGGCGTCCGCGATCGGCGAGCGCTCGGCGCGGTATTCGGCGACGCGCTCCATCGCGACCGCGGCGCGGCCGAACACGCGGCCGGCCTTTGCCAGCTGCCGCGCCGGGGTGGCGATGGCGCGTAAATAGGCGAGAAAAACCAACAATTCGCCCGCGGTGAGCGCGCCGCCGATCACGAGAACCGCTCCGTACCAGGCGATTGCGCCGGTTGCGACGGCGATGATCAGGTTCATCGCCGGCCCGAACTCGGATTGTAATCGGCTCGCGCGCAATCCGGCGGCGAGGGAGGCGCGCGAGCGCTCCTCGAAGCGGCGGTCTTCGTGATCCTCGCGGGCGAATGCGTGCACGAGCTGCACCATGCCGAGTATTTCCTGGGTCGATCCCCACTGCGCCCCTTCGCTCGCGCGCAGACCGCGCACCGCGCCGCGGATGCGGCCGGCATAGTAGCGCGCGGTCAGGTACAGCAGCGGTGCGACAGAAAGCGTCACGAGCCCGTAACGCCGATTCATCGCGATCATGACCACGACCACCCCGCCGATGGTCAACAGGTGCGGGAGAAGATCGATGCCGAGCGCGACCACGAAGTCCTGCAGGGCCTTCACGTCGTCGCTCAGCCGCGAGACGATCTCGCCGCTCATGTGGCGGCGGTGAAACTCGAGCGGCAGCCGCTGCAGGTGCGCGAAGAAGTCCCGCCGCACCGCGAACGCCGCCCGCTGGCCCGCGCCCATGAACAGCCGATTGCCGACGTAGACGAGAAGCGCGTCGAACAGACCGAGCAGCAGCATCGCCCCGCCGAACAGGTCGAGCAGCGCGAGCCGATGCGTCGCCGGATCCGGCAGGACGGTCGCGAACCAGGTCCCCAACGGTCGTTGATAGATGACGCTGTCGACGATGAATTTCAGCGGCCAAGGCAGCGCCAGCAGCACGCACGCGCGCGCCGCCATCACCGCGGTGCCCGCGGCGAGGGCGGGCCATTCGCCGCGCAGATGGGCGATCACCCAGCGGTGCGCCGTGGCGGCCGATCCGGTCATGCCGCCAGCTCTATGACGCGCCTGACGACGTGTTCCCAATCGTGGTCGGCCGCGCGAATGCGCGCCTCCCGGCCCATCGCGATGCGGCGCTCCGGTTCGTCGATGAGGTCGAGCAGCGCGTTGCGGCACCCGGGGGCGTCGTCCGGCGCATACAGAAGACCCGTGCGGCCGTGGTCCACCAGGTCGACGAGCTGGCCGACGCACGGCGCGACGACCGGCCTGCCGCCCGCAAGGGCCTCGAGCACCTTCAGGGGCGAGAAGTAGAAATTCGGCATGTTCATGTAGGGCGCGACCATGATGTCGCACGCGCCGATCCACGCGGGGATCTGCGCGTGCGGCACCCGGCCAACCAGCGTGACCCGATCGGCGCAGTCGGAGCGCTCCGCCCGTTCCCGCAGCCCCGCCAATTCGGGCCCGTCCCCGACCGCGAGCAGACGAACGCCGGGGCGGTGTGCCGCGACCTCGCGAAAGACGTCCAGCAGGAAGGACGTACCATGCCAGATCTTGAAGCTACCGACAAAGCCGATGACGCAATCCTCTCGGTGGAACCCGAGTTCCGCCCGAAGCGCCGCGCTGGATCCGGCGACGCCGAAGCGACGCACGTCGACGCCGTTCCTGATCACGTGAATCTTGGCATCCGCAATGCCGGACGCGCGTACGTGGTCGCGCACCTCGTCGGATACCGTGACGATCCGATCCGCACCCCGATAGGACGAGGATTCCATCATGCGAGCCGTCTGTTCAAGGCACAAGCGGCGGAAACGCCGCTGTTCCTCGACGAGCGGGGCGTTGACCTCGAGTATGCGCGGACAGTCGAAATGGCGGGCGATCGCGACCCCGGCGCGATGGAACAATGCGTGACGTTCGTACACCAGATCCGGCTGGAAATTGAGCGATGCCAGCCGCTGCAAAAGTCGTGCATCGACGTCGCGGTCGTAGGACAGGAGCGCGAGTTCGCGGCGCAGCGCCATGGTCTGTGCGTCCGACAGGTCGGCCGTGGGCGGGTGCGCCCGCGGATCGTCGACCCCTTGCGCCTCGTCCAGAGCGAGTTCGATGATGCGGGCCGGCGGCGGAGCGTTGCCGGCTCCGAGCGTCGCACAGGCAAGCACCACTTCGTGACCCAGCATGGCGGCCGCGTTCACGAATTCCCGCACGTGCACCGATGCACCCTTGTCGCCGAGTACCGGAATTCCACGATCGAAATTCAAATACAGGATTCTCACTTCGGCGCCTCCGCGCAGCAGGCGCCGTGCTCGAGGCCGATCGCTGGTGACGGCGGTCCGTCGTCCGCTCCCGAGATCAACTCGCGCAGCGTCCGGGTGGTCTCCCATAGGTTGAAATCGCGCCACAGCAACGTACGGGCGTTTTCTGCCAGGCGGCGTGCGAGCGCCGGGTCGCCGAGCAGGCGCTGAATCGCGGCGGCAATCGCCGTCGGATCGCGCGACGGCGTGAGAAGTCCGGTGCGCTCGTGCCGCACCACTTCGGGGATCCCTGAAATGTCGCTCGCGATCACCGGCACGCCGACGGCCATGGCCTCGGTGATCACATTGGGAATTCCGTCGCGATCGCCGTCTTCGGCGATTCGCGGCGCCAGAACGAACAGGCGCGCCTGGCGGTACAGGTCGATCAGTTCCTTGTGCGTCATGGCGCCGCGCAGCGACACCTCGCTTTCGAGGTCGTGACGTCGGATTGCCTCGGCGATCGCTTCCTGCAGCGGACCTGCGCCGACGATCATGCAGCGGAACGGAATTTCCGCATCGCGCAGCAGCGCACAGGCAGCGACCAAGTCCTCATGGCCCTTCTTCGGAACGAGCCTCCCGACCGACAGGATCAACGGCCGCCCGTGCGTCGCCGCCGCGTCCTTGGTCGCCGCGACCCCGGCGCCGGCGGTGAACGCGTCGAGATCGATGCCGTGGTAGATGAGGCGGATCTTGCGCGGTTCGATCGAGGGGGCGATCCGGCGCAGGTACGAGGCGTTGTAACCGGTGCAGGTTGCGGTGAATTCGGCTGCTTGAAGTCGTCGCTCGATGACTTCCGGCCGCGACAGGTAGATGTCCTTGGCATGTGCCGTGAAGCTGAAGGGAACTCCCGACAATAAATTCACCACGTGTGCGGCAGTGGTCGGCGCGTTCGCGAAATGTGCGTGGACGTGGCGCACGCCGTGCGTGCGGCACACGTCGGCGATGAACCCGGCACGCACGAACTGTCGCCAGAGGGACAACGGATTGTCCGACGTGAGGGACCAGCGCGTCACAGTGCCGAAGGCGCGCGCGTAGCGCAGCGGTGCGGCGATGAAAACGCGTGCGTGCGCGCGCAGGACGGCCGC
This sequence comes from Gammaproteobacteria bacterium, assembly GCA_037441085.1. Taxonomy (GTDB): domain Bacteria; phylum Pseudomonadota; class Gammaproteobacteria; order Steroidobacterales; family Steroidobacteraceae; genus Bog-1198. The sequence continues at coordinate 11,836 of JBBISV010000082.1, forward strand.
CGTCCTCGCCGCCGGACGCACCGGCAGCGTGTGCACTGGTGCGCGAACCTCGCGCACCATGGGATGATGCGGCGGCGGTTCCGGCGGCAACAGCGAGAAGATGTGCAAGCGCGCGCCCAGCCGTTCCATCGCCCGGATCTCGTTCAGGATGAACGTCTCGGTCAGGCGCGGATAGCGCTTCAGGATGTAGGCGACCGGTGCCTGTGGGTCCGCGGTCATGCGGCACCCTGCGTGGCCTTCGAGGCGCCGGCGGCGAGCGTGGAGAAATGCGCGGCGACGCGTTCCGCGCCGCGTAAATCGAACGAGGACCAGTCGCGCGTGTCCGACGCGCGCGCCGGGAGCAACTGCGGAATCGCCGCGGCGAGATCGCGCCCGAGTTCCGGGCCAGGTTCCGCATAAGTCACCAGGCCGAGCCTGGCGAGCATCTTTGCCCGGAGCCGCTGCTCTTCGCGGGGCCCGTTGCGCGGAACCAAAATGGCCTTCTTGCGCGCGGCGAGCAATTCCGCGCTGGTGTTGTAACCCGCCATGGCGACGACGATCTCGGCTGCGCGCAGGCTTGGCACGAGATCGGTCGTGTAGCCGACGCATTCGGCGTCGTCACGGGAGGCGACCGCCGCGCGCAGCAGTGCGCCTTGGTCCGCCGGCATCAGCGGGCCGGTGACGATCACCGAGTAGATGCCCGCGCCGGTCAGCCGTTCAAGCGTCTGCAGGTAAGCGTCCATCAGGAAATAGCCGTCGCCGCCGCCGCCGGCGGTGACGAGCACCACGGGTCGTCCCGCCGCGCGCTTCTCGTTCCAGCACACGGAGCCGGTCGCGCCCGCGGGGCGGCTGCGGCCGACCACATAGCCGCAATATTTGACGCGCCGCGCCACCGCCGACGAGAGTTCATAGCCGGCGATCACGTCGAACAGGCGTTCACTGCCGTAGACCAGCACGTCATCGTAGGCGTTCTCGATCAGCGCATGAATATCCTGTTCACGCCAGATATCGCGCACGATCGCGGGCTCGTCCAAAATGTCCCGCAGCCCGAGGACGGTGCGCGTTTGCGGCAGTTCGTTGTGGATCAGCGCGAGCGTCGACAGCAATTCGCCGTTCATTCCCGCCGGCGCATGATCGACCAGGAACACGTCCGGCCGCACCGATTCGACCAGACGCATGATCAGTGCCTCACGATAGCCCTTGGTCAGTCCCCACACCTGGCCCGGCGTGCGCGATGCGTACCGTTCCGCCCCGGTCTTGACCACCGGCGGCAGCGGCTGAACGCGCAGCCCGAGCGGCAGGTCCCATTCGCGGATAACCGGCGAGCCGGTGAGCAGCCACACGGCAAAGCGACCGTCTGCGCGCAGCAGTTGTTCGGCTATCGCGAGATTGCGCCGCAAATGGCCGAGACCGAAGGTATCGTGGGAGTACAGGCACACCTTGATGGCGTCCGCGGATCCACTCATGCCGGTGTGGATCTGCCGGGCGCAGAAACCGCGCGGCAATTTGCTTGCGTTCCCTGACACTTGTTCCATTCTGCGTCCGCCTGTTGGTGGGAAGTTCGCCGGGGAGTCAATCTCCTTGCACACCGTTGGAGGGGACGGCGGCGAAATTTCAATCGTTTTAAATCGCGTTTTCCGCGGATGAGGCGAGGTGCGCGCCGTGAGATTGCGCGTGCCGGTAGTAATCCAGATACCAGTCGACGAAGCGGTGGACACCGATTTCGAGCGGAGTGTCCGGCCGGTAATCGAGTTCATCGGCGAGCCGCTCGACATTGGCCCAGGTGGCAGGGACGTCACCCGGCTGCAGCGGCAGCAGGTTCATCTTTGCCCTGCGTCCGAGGCAGA
>JBBISV010000083.1:0-13422 GCA_037441085.1 Gammaproteobacteria bacterium
GTGCAAACGCGGGCGCGTGCGGGCGCGCCGGCTGCCGCGCCGGCCCCGGCGCCGGCCGTGGATTTGTCGATCGTTCAGGGCAAGGTCGACGATTTGCTGGAGAAGGCGCGCGACGCGATGCGCGCGCGCCGCTACACCGATCCGCCGGGCAACAACGCCCTGGTCTATTACCGCTCGGCCGCCGCCGCGGATCCGCAGAGCGGCGAGGCCCGAGACGGCCTGCAACGCGTTGCCGGCGTCATCGGCGAGCGCTTCGAGGCCGCATTGACCGCCGGCCGTTTGAGCGATGCGGCGCTCGCGCTCGCCAACATCAAGGCGGCCTCGCCGGCCGATGCCCGCCTTGCCGGCTACGCGCAGCAACTCGCGGCGGCCGAGGCCGCGCATCAACGCGCCGATCAGGCGCGGCGCGCGGCGGACGCCAACACGCAGCGCCTCGCGGACCTGGTCGACGCGCGCATCCACTCCGGTGCGCTGGTCGACGGCGACGACAGCGCCAAGGCCTACGTGGCGCAGATGCAGAAGTCCGCGCCGACGAGCCCCATGACCGCGCGGGCGATGCACGACCTGGCGGGCGCGTGTCTGCGCGCCGCGCGCGACGCCGCGCTCGCCGGCAAGACGCAGGACACGCAGCGCTGGCTCACCGAGGCGCACCGCGCCGGCGGCACGCCGGCGGAAATCGCCGCCTTCAAGCACCAACTCGCCGATGCGCGCACGAAGTCCGTGGATGCGAATCTCGACCGGCTGGCCGGTCTCGCGCAGGCGCGGCTGCAGTCCGGCAGCCTGACGGCGCCCGCCGGCGACAGCGCCGCGCATTACCTCGACGCGATCCGCTCCCAGGCGCCCGGCTACCCCGGCCTCGCGCCGGGCCGGCTCGCCCTCGCCGAGGCGCTGCTCGCTCGCGCGCGCGCCGCGGCGCTCGCGGGCAACGCGGACGCCGCCGACGAGAGCGCGGCACGCGAGTTCGGCGCCACCCCGGCGGAGATTCTCGCGATCCATGTCGCCAAGAGCGCGCCGCGCCAATCCGACGGCGCGACGGGCGACGCCGCGCTGATGCGCCGCTTGAAGCTCGTGCACAACGAGCCGCCGGACTATCCGTCCGCGGAATACGACCGCGGGATCGGCGGCCAGGTGATCCTGTCGTACGTCGTGGATCCGAAAGGCCGGACGCAGGAAGTCTCCGTCGTCAAATCGACCCCGCCGGGCCTGTTCGATCGCGCGGCGGTGTCGGCGGTCAGACAGTGGCGCTATGCGCCGGTGCTGGTGGACGGCAAGGCCGTGTCGGTTCCGGCGAGAGTCTTGATCAAATTCGATCCGCGGCAGTGACAGCAGGAGCCGACTGAATGACCGCTACAGGAATGGAACGCCGACGAGACATGATCACGGTCGCCATCGGAGCCGCACTCGCGGTGCTGATGGGCGTCGTCCTGTCCGCCGGCATCGGTCAGGCGACCCGCCTGCGCGCCGAGATCGCCGCCTTGCAGACCGCGAGCTCCCTGCAAACCTATCCCGAGGACATCGCGCGAGAACTCGACACGCTGCGCGATCGGCTCGAGATACGGGCCTACTCCGGCCGGGCGCTCGAGGATCTGCGCGCGACCGTGCAGCGCTTCGACGCCAGCCTGCGCGCGACCACGGCCGGCGACGGCCTCGACGCCGCGGATCTCGACCGGACGATGCGCCTGTGGCACCAATACGACCCGGTGCTCGCGCCGGTGCTCGCGTTCCACGGACAGCCCTATGCCGACTCGGACACCGCCGGCAGCACGCTGTCGCGCGACGGCCGCGTCCTCTTCGCGCGGGTCAAGCGGGCGCAATTGTTCGCCGCCGTGCACGCCAAGCCGCTCCAGGACCACCTCGCCCAGGGCGTGCGCCGGCTGCAGACCTCGGCCTCGGCGGCCGCGGCCCGGCTGCGCGCGCTGCTGCTCGCCGGCGTGCTGGCCGCGCTGGTGCTGGCCGCGGCGGCCGCGTACCTGCAGATCACCCGCGCCCGGGACCAGCGCGCCGCGCGCGAGGCCGAGGAGCGTACCCGCGACATCCTGAAGACCGTGCGTGAAGGGTTCTTCCTGCTCGACCGGGACAACCGCATCGGCTCGGTCTGGTCCGAGGCGCTGACGCGGATGTTCAACCGCGGCGACTTCGCCGGCCTGTCGTTCGAGGATCTGCTGCGCGACCTGGTGCCGGCGCCTACGCTCGCGACCGCGGTCAAATACGTCAATCTGCTCTGGGGGGATCGCGCGCACGAGAACCTGATGAAGAGCATCAATCCGCTCGGCCAGCTGGAGATCACCGCGGAGGACGGCCGCGGCGGCACCGAGACGCGCTACCTGCAGTTCGACTTCCACCGCGTCGTCGGGCCGCAGGGCATCAAGCACGTGTTGTGCGCGGTCGGCGACATCACCTCGAGCGTGCTGCTCGCGCGCGAACTGCAGGACTCGCAGCAGAGCGCCAACGCGCAGCTCGACATGATGGTCGGCATGATGCGCACCGATCCGGTCCAGCTCGCCTCCTTCCTGGACTCCGCGGACGCGGGGCTGAAGCACGTCAACGCGATACTCAAGGAGCCCGCGCGCACCGACACGGAGTTCCGCCGCAAGCCCGGCAGCATCATGCGCGAGCTGCACTCGCTGAAGGGCGAGGCCGCGGCGCTCGATCTGCAGAGCATCGCCGACCGCCTGCACGCGCTCGAGGACATGGTCGGCGCCTGTCAGGCGAAGGGCACGCTGAGCGGCGGCGACTTCCTGCCGATCGTCGTGAAGCTGGACGAATTGCTCGCCTATCTGCGCGGCGTGCGCGAGATGGCCTCCCGCCTCAGCGTCGCGCCGCAGTCCGAGGCGGCGCCGGCGGGCGACGTGCTGGCGGCGACGCTGCAGACGATGGCCGCGCAGCTCGCGCGCGACCACGCCAAGCGCTTCACGCTCGACACGCTGGGTCTCGCGGGCGTGCCGCCCCCGTACGCGCGCACGCTGAAGGACTGCCTGATTCAACTGGTGCGCAACGCCGCGGTGCACGGGATCGAGACGCCCGACGTGAGACGGCGGTGCGCGAAGAACGACGTCGGCCGGGTCAGCGCCGAATTTCGCGCGCTCGGCGCCGGTTATGAGCTGATCTTCGAGGACGACGGGGCCGGCATCGCGCCGGACGCTCTCAAAGAGGCGGCGCTGCGCCGCAATCTGATCACCGCCGCCGAGGCCTCATCGATGGACATGCGCGGCGCGATGGCCTTGATGTTCCGTCCCGGCTTCTCCACCGCCGACGGCGCCTCGCGCGATGCCGGCCGCGGCGTCGGCATGGACGTCATCGCCCGCAACGTCTATGCGCTCGGCGGCCGGATCGGGGTCAGCACCAATCCGGGGAAATTCACCCGCTTCAAAATCACGCTGCCGGCGGTCGAGGCGGCCGGCAGCGCGGTGGCCTGAGATGTGGGGGGCATCGGCGAACAAGGGTCGAGGAGCGCCGCCCGCCGCGTCCGCGGCGCCGCGCGCGTCGATCAAGATGCTGATCGTCGACGACTCCAACATCGTGCGCCGCCGCATCGAGCGATCGCAGCAGTTCGAAAACCTGGTCGTGGTGGGAACGGCCGCGAACGGTGTCGAAGCGCTGGAGATCTTCGCGAAAACGGAGCCGGACGTGGTCACGATGGATTTGACCATGCCGATGATGGACGGGATCGAATGCATCGGCCGCATGGTGGCCAAGCGCCCGTCGGTGCGGATACTGGTCATCTCGGCGCTTGCCGACAAGGCGACGGCGGTCGAGGCGATGGAGCGCGGTGCCAACGGATTCCTGAACAAGCCGTTCACCGATCGACAGTTGAACGAAGCCATCGACGAACTGATCCGATGAGCGGATCGCAGGAAGCGGACGACCCATGCTGTACGAACACGAACTGAAGACCTTCGTCGCGGGCACGACGAATTTCTTCGAGGTCTCGGCGCAGCAGCCGGCGTCCATCGGCTCCCCGTACCTCGTGGAGGACGCGCCGCAGCTGCATGAATACACCGGGCTGATCAACGTCTCCGGCAAGCGCGACGGGGTCGTCTATTTCACGGCGCCGAAGGCGATGCTCGCGGTGCTGTTGATGAAGATGCAGGAAACGGATTTCAGCCACGAGACCATGCGCGACCTGGTCGGCGAAGTGGCGAACACGATCTCAGGCAACGCCCGCCGCGACTTCGGCCGCGAATTCGTGATCTCCCCGCCGAGCATCCTGTCGGGCGAGGCGCCCTCGATCGCGCCGCGGCCCGGCGTGCGCTCCTTCATCATCCCGATCAACTGGCGCAGCCATTCGGCCAAGCTCGTCGTTTCCCTCGGCTGAGACCCCGCCCGATATCTGCCATCACAGATTCTTGACGAGCGCCCACGACGGTTGTAGCGTGCGACCACTCTTTGGGCTCTCTCCGACAGGAAATCCGATGACCGAAACGATATCCGCGGCGCAGGCGGCCCTGCTCCGCCGCATGGATCTGGACCACCACCTGCCCGCGCAGAGCGACTATCAGCTGCGCGAACGGCTGGGCGGCAGCCGCATCATCGTGCGCGCCGAAGGCTGCACCATCGAGGACGCCGAGGGCAAGCGGCTGCTCGACGGCATGGCCGGCCTGTGGTGCGTGAACGTGGGCTATGGCCGCAAGGAACTCGCCGAGGCCGCCTACGAACAGATGCTGCAGCTGCCGTTCTACAACACCTTTTTCAAGACGGCGAACGAGCCGGCCATCCGCCTCGCGGCCGAGATCTCCTCGCGCCTCGGCGCGGACCTGACGCATGTGTTCTTCAACAGCTCGGGCTCGGAATCGAACGACACCGCGTTCCGCCTGGCGCGCCACTACTGGGCGCTGCGCGGCGAGCCGAAGCGCCAGATCTTCATCAGCCGCTGGAACGCGTATCACGGCTCGACGGTCGCCGGCGCGAGCCTCGGCGGCATGAAGCTGATGCACGCCCAGGGGAACCTGCCGATTCCCGGCATCGAGCACGTGATGCAGCCGTACTGGTTCGGCGAGGGATTCGGCGAGGACCCGGAGAGCTTCGGGGCGCGCGCCGCGGCGGCGATCGAGGCGCGGATCCTCGAGGTCGGTCCCGAGAACGTCGCCGCCTTCATCGGCGAGCCCGTGCAGGGCGCGGGCGGGGTGATCATTCCGCCGCCCGGCTATTGGAAGAAGGTCGAGGCGATCTGCCGCAAATACGGGATCCTGCTGATCGCCGACGAGGTGATCTGCGGCTTCGGCCGCCTCGGCCGCTGGTTCGGATTCCAGCATTTCGGCTTCAAGCCCGACATCGTGTCGATGGCGAAGGGTCTGTCCTCGGGCTACCTGCCGATCTCGGCGACTGCGGTCGCGGCCCCGATCGTCGATGTGCTGAAGACGAAGGGCGGGGAGTTCATCCACGGCTACACCTACTCCGGCCATCCGACCGCGGCGGCGGTGGCGCTGCGCAATCTGAAGATCATCGCCGACGAGGGCCTGGTGGAGCGCGTCGCCGGCGATGCGGGCCCCTACCTCTCGCGGGCGCTCGCGCGGCTCGCCCTGGATCCCCTGGTCGGCGAGGCGCGCTCGCTCGGGCTGATCGGCGCCGTGGAGATCGTCGCGCGCAAGGGCACGAACAGCCGCTTCGGCGGCGAGGAAGGCCATGCCGGACCGATCGTGCGCGACGCATGCATCCGCAACGGGCTGATGGTGCGCGCTATACGCGACACCATCGTGATGTGCCCGCCGCTGATCATCTCGCACTCCGAAATCGATCGCCTGGTCGACACGATCGGCCGCGCGCTGCGCGAATCCGCAGCGGAACTGCGTGCCCTCGACGCGTCAGGCTGAGCGCGCCGCGCGCGCCGCGCGCCCCGCGCGCGCCGAACCCGCGCCGCTGCACAGCGGCGTGCACGCCGAACTGTCGCGCCGGTTCATCACCGGCCAGGTGACGCCGGGGAGCAGCCTGTCGACGCGCGGCCTCGCCGAGGAACTCGGCGTGAGCCAGACGCCGGTGCGCGAGGCCTTGAGCCGGCTCGCCGCCGAAGGCGCCGTTCAGATCCGCTCCAAGCGCAAGATCATCGTGCCGACGATGACCCCGGAGCGGTTCCGGGAGCTGCTACGCTGCCGCGAGCTGCTCGAGCCCGAGGCCGCGATGCGCGCGCTGCCGTACATCGACGCCCCGCGCCTGCGGCGGCTGAAGCGCGTCGACGACGGCATCGAATCGGCGATCCGCAACGGCGACCTGCAGGGCTACATGCAGGGCAACTTCGACTTTCACTTTTTGATCTACGATGCGCTGCCGCGCGGCATTCTGAACCGGCTGATCGAGATCCTCTGGCTCCAGTTCGGCCCCTACATGCGCGTCGTCTACGGCCGCGTCGGCACCGCGAATCTCGTCGATCAGCACGAAGTGGCGATCAGCGCGATCGGCGCCGGCGACGCGGACGGACTCGCCCGGGCGATCCTCGCCGACATCCGCGACGGCATGGATTTGATCGGCAAAAGCGCCTTGTGTATGCTGGCTTGAGAAATCTGTGATCACAAATGCAGAAAAGCCATCGTCCACATGCGCTCGATCCGGGTCGCCGGCACGCGCCCTCGTATTACGCCGCGACCGCGCGCGGGGTGGTATCCGCGCCGCCGCTGGACGTCGACTGCAGCGCTGAAGTCTGCGTGATCGGCGGCGGGTTCGCCGGCCTGTCGACGGCGCTGCGTCTGGCCGAGCGCGGCGTCGACGTGGTTCTGCTGGAACAGTCCCTGTTCGGCTGGGGCGCCTCGGGCCGCAACGGCGGCCAGGCGCACGTCGGGCTGCGCCGCGATCAAGAATGGCTGGAGAAGCGCCTGGGCGCGGCGGACGCGCGGCGCCTGTGGGAACTCGCGCTCGACGCGCGCACCCATCTCGACACGCTGATCGACACCCATGGCATCGATTGCGAATTCCGCCCCGGGCTGCTCCACGCCGACCACAAGGCCGCCTACACCGAGGACACGCGCCGCCACGTCCGGCACCTGCGAGAGCAGTACGGCTACACCGCGATCCGCTTCGTCGATCGCGACGAAGTGCGCGCGATGGTGGCAACATCCGATTATCACAGCGGCTCGTTCGACGGGAACGGCGGCCACCTGCACCCGTTGAATCTCGCTCTCGGTCTGGCGCGTGCCGCGCTCGCCCGCGGCGCGCGCCTGCACGAGGACTCGCGCGTCCTCGACGTCACCCCGTCGGAGGGGCGCTGGCTCGTGCGCACCGCGCGCGCGCGCGTGCGCGCCTCCAGGGTGGTTCTCGCCGCGAACGGCTATCTGCGCGGCGTTTCGCGCACGGTGCTGCGCCACGTGATGCCGATCAACAACTTCATCGCCGTCACCCTGCCGCTCGGCGCGGAGCGCGCCGAGGCGCTGATTCGCGGCGGGATCGCCGTGTCCGATTCGCGCTTCGTCGTCAACTATTACCGCACGACGCCGGACCACCGGCTCTTGTTCGGCGGCGGCGAGACCTACGGCTACCGCTTTCCGGCGGACATCGCCGCGTTCGTGCGGCGCCATGCGCTGAGGGTGTTCCCGCAGCTCGCCGCGGTCGGGTTCGAATTCGGCTGGGGCGGCACGCTCGCGATCACACCGACGCGCATGCCGTTCATCCGCGAGATCGGCCCGGGTTATTACAACGTCAGCGGCTTCTCCGGTCTCGGCGTGGTGCTCGCCCCGTATTGCGGCCGCATCCTCGCCGACGCCATCGCCGGCGAGCGCACGCGGTTCGATCTGCTCGCGAGCGTGCCGGTGCCGGCGTTTCCCGGGGGGCCGGCGCTGCGGTGGCCGACGCTGGTGGCCGCGATGAGCTGGTACGCGCTGCGCGACCGCTTGTGAGACGAATTCGAACGTAAAGGGGAGTGCCGATCATGACGGGAGTACCGACCATGCAAAGAGCGATCTCAGATCTCGCGCCGCCCGGCGACTGGGCGGACTTCATCCGCGAACATCCGCAGGTCACCGGGCTCGACGCGTTCATCATCGACGTGAACGGCAACACGCTCGGCAAGCGCGTGCCGCTCGCCGACGCCCACAAGGTGTTCACCGAGGGCGTGCAGTTCTCCGCCTCGGCGCTGGTCGCCGACAGCCGCGGACTCGGACACGACGTGCACGGCATGGGCACGAGCGACGGCGATCCGGACGGCACCGCGCTGCCCGTCCGCGGCAGCCTGTGCCTCGCGCCCTGGACGCTCGCGCCGACCGCGCAGGTCGTGTGCGAGATGCGTCACGTCGACACGCGCGCTCCGTACTGGTTCGATCCGCGCGGTCTGCTCGCCGACGTCCTGCGCCGCTGCCGCGCCGCCGGCATGCACCCCGTCGTCGCCTGCGAACTCGAGTTCTACCTGGTCGAGCCGCAGCGCGGCGCCGACGGGCGCATCCGCCCCGCCGCGGGCACGCCGGGCGCGGGCGTCCCGACCCGCGCCGCCAACCTGTCGATGGATGCGGTCGAGGCGCACGCCGCCTTCCTGGGCGAGGTTGACCGGGCCGCGGCCGCTCAAGGGGTGCCGCTGTGCGGCGTGGTCGCCGAATACGGGATCGGCCAGCACGAGATCAACCTGCGCCACCTCGCCGACCCCCTCGCCGCCGCCGACCACGCCGTGCTGTTGAAGCGCATCGTCAAAGGCGTCGCCCGCAGGATGGGCCTGCAGGCGACCTTCATGGCGAAGCCCTTCGCCGGGCAGCCCGGCAGCGGCCAGCACGTGCACGTCAGCCTCGCGGACGCGGACGGCAACAATCGGCTGGGCGCCGCGGGCGGCGAGGAACTGCTGCGCCGAATGATCGCCGGCATGCAGGCCTTCATGTACGACTCGATCGGACTGTTCGCGCCGAACTTCAATTCACACCGGCGCTTTCACGGCCAGTTCGTGCCGAAAACCCGCGACTGGGGGTACAACAACCGCAGCGTCGCGTTCCGCGTGCCCGCCGCGCGCGGCCCGGGCAGGCGCGTCGAACACCGGGTGGCCGGCGCCGATGCGAGCCCGCACCTGGTGATGGCCGCGATCCTCGCGGCGGCGCTGCACGGCGTGACGCACGAACTGCCGACGACCGCCGCCGTCGAGGGCCGCGTCGACGGCTCGGCGGCGGGGGATTTCCCGGACGGGCTGTGGGCGGCGCTGCAGCGGACCCGCCATTCGGCGCTGCTCGCCGAGTACCTGCCGCGGCGATTCCTCGACCTGTACTGCGAGATGAAACAGCGCGAGTGCGCGGCGCTCCTCGGGGATATCATTCCGGCGGAGTACGACTTCTATCTGTAGCGGAGGCCTCTGGCATAGATGAGCACGAAACTGAAGGCGGAGTCACTGTCTTTCTTCGAGTCGATCATCATGGGGGTCGCGGGCAGCGCGCCGGGCTTTTCGATCGCGGTGGCGATCTCGAGCCTGTTGCTGACGGCCGGCATGGAGTCGCCCAACGCGGTGCTGGTGTTCGCGCTGCCGATGCTCGGGATCGCCGCCGCATACAAGGGCTTGAACAAGAAGATCCCGAACGCCGGCGCGGCCTACGAGTGGACGAAAATGGGCTTCGGCTCGTTCTTCGGCTTCTTTTCCGGATGGGCGCTGTTGATCGCCTCGATGGTGTTCATGGTCACGGGCAGCGTGCCGCTCGGCACGGCGACGATCGACCTGTTCGACCCCTCCCTCGCCGACAACGTGCTGCTGACGACCAGCATCGGCGCCGTCTGGTTCGTGCTGATCGGCCTCGTGCTGATCGCCGGCATCGAGATCACCAGCAAGGTGCAGGTGGTGATGAGCTCGATCGAACTCGTGATCCTGTTCGGCATATCGATCGCGGCCTTCCTGCACACCGGCATCGACCGCGCCGTAACGCCGTTTTCCTGGCATTGGTTCGGCTTCCACTACCCGCCCGGCAGCTTCGCCCCGTCCGCGTTGATCGTCGTGTTCCTGTACTGGGGCTGGGACGTCACCGCGAACCTGTCCGAGGAGACCAAGAGCGACCCCCCGAACGCGGCCGGCCACGGCGGCTTCCTCAGCGTGTTCGTCACGATCGCCACGTTCATCGCCTTCACCGTGGCGACGCTGATGATGTTCTCGCTCGCCACCGCATCCGGTTTCTCGGACAACCTGATCTACCACGTGGCGATCGCCGCCGGCCTCGGCAAGGCGGGCGGATACGCCGCCGCCCTCGCGTTGATCCTCTCCAGCATCGCCACGCTCGAGACGACGATGCTGCAGTTCTCGCGCACGCTGTTCGCGATGGGCCGCGACCGCGCGTTGCCGGCGTATTTCGGCGAGGTGCACGAACGGACGGTGACGCCGGTGCGCACGATGTACCTGCTGCTCGCGATCGGGCTGGTCGTGATCTTCGTGTCGAGCTTCACGCCGTCGATCGCGACGATACTCGCCGATTCGGTCAAGGCGATCGCGGTACAGGCCTCGTATTATTACGGCCTCGCCGCCTTCGTCTGCGCCTGGCTGTACCGCCACAGCTACAAGGAGTCGATCGGCACCTTCCTGCACTACGCCGTGGTGCCGGCGGTGAGCGCCGTCGCGCTGATCGCGCTCGGCCTGTACGCGATCTCGACGTTCAACACCATGACCAAGCTCGTCGGCATCGGCGGCCTGGTCGCCGGCATCGTGTTCTACAGGCGCCGCGGCTACCGCGCCGCGGTGCCGGCGCTCGCCCGCACCTAGCGTGCGCGCGGGCGGCCCGTTCAGTGGATCGGGACGGTGTAGCTCAGCATCATGCCGCCGTCGGTCGGCGCGAACGACCAGCGCGGACTATCCGCCTGCGGATATTCCCGATTGAGCGCGAAATGCGCGCTCGCGATGCCGAGCGCGGCGCCGGCGACGACGTCCGACAGCCAGTGCGCGTTGTGCTTGAGCCGCTCGTAGCCGGTCGCGGTCGCGATTCCGTAGCCGAGCGCGCGGCGGATCCACCGATAGCGGTCGTTGCCGGACTCGGCGAACACGGTGCCGATCGCGAAGGCCGCGGAGACGTGCAGCGACGGAAATGACGTGCCACGCCGGCGCCACCGGTTCGGATCGACCGTCTGGTTCGGCCGCTCCCGGCCGGCCGCATACTTGAGTACATAGCCCGTCGCCGACGCGAGACCTCCGGCCTCGAGCATCGACCAGGTCTCCTCGAAGCCCGAATGATCCTGGATCATGGTCGCGTAGGCGCCGGTCGCCAGCACCAAGGCCGCGGCCGGCAGCGCATCCTGCAGGGCGTGGGTGTCCTTGCCGTCGAGCGCGCTCGCCGAACCGGCGGTGAAATGACTGCGCACGTGCCGGTCGAACTGGTGCGCGGCGCCGATCGCGACGATCGCCCCGCCGAGATACACCCAGTCGGCGCGGTCCCAGCGCAGGGGCGCGGTCACGTACTCGCCGGCATCGTGCAAGGCCCGGGTCGGACCGAATTCGGACGGCGCGTCGGCCCGCGCGGGTGTTCCGCCGACGACGCAGCACACGAGACACGAGGCCGCGAGCAGCAGCGGGCGGCGCGCGGAAGATGTTCGCTCGATGATGGCTCTCCCTGGCGTGAAACGCCGCAGCCGCCGGCACTTTACAATATAAAGCCGCAAAGCCGCAAAGACATCGTGCCGCTGTGACGGCAGGCCGCGGACCCCGTGTATGACAATGGCATTGCATTGCAGCGACAAAAAGACGTCGCGTGTCATCTCCTTGTCATATTTGACGTCGATGATGCCGCCCCGTGGATGCCGGGCATCCATTCAACAACGGGGACCATCGTGATGCACCGCAATATTATTAAGGGCTGCACCGCCGGCATCGCCGGTCTGGTGGCGGTCTCGACACCGATCGGCGCTTGGGCCCAGCCCACCGCGGATTCCACCCAAGAGATCCAACAAGAATTGCAGACCTTGCGCGCGCAGGTCGACGCCCTGCAGCACCGCCTGGACGAGCAGGCCGCGGCACGCAAGGCCGCCGCGCCCACGGCGCCTGCCCTGCCCGCGGCGCCGGTCGCGGCCGCAGCAACCGTCGCGCCCGCGCAGCCGGGGGTCATCCGTTACAAGGGCCTGACGATCACGCTCGGCGGCTTCGCGGCCGCCGAGGCGGTCTACCGATCGCACAATCAGGGCGCCGACATCGCGTCGAATTTCGGCGCGATCCCGTACAACAACAGCGCCGTCGGACATTCCCAGGAACTGCGGTTCACGGAGCGCCAGTCGCGCATCGCCGGACTGGTTCAGGGCGATGCGTCGCCGCACACCCATCTCGGGTTCTACGGCGAGTTCGACTTCCTGGGCGCCGCGCAGACCGCCAACTCCAACGAGAGCAATTCGTTCAATTTGCGCGTCCGCAATCTCTACGGCAGCGTCGATTGGGACGGGCCGGGACTGCACCTGCTCGCCGGCCAGAACTGGTCGCTCGTGACGATGAACACCCATGGCATCACGCCGCGCAACGAGCTGCCGCCGCCGCAGATCGACGCACAGTACCTGCCGGGGTTCGCCTGGGCGCGCCAGCCGCAGCTGCGCGTGACCAAGGACTTCGACCAGAAGCTGTGGCTCGCGCTGTCGCTCGAGAATCCGCAGACGACCTTCTACGCCGGCGCGAACGCCCTGCCCTCCTCGGTGCACGTCACCTACAACACCGCGGCCGGCTCGGGCTTCAATGCCGCGAACACCCTGTCCTTGAACCACGTTCCGGACGTCGTCGCCAAGGTTGCCTACGAGGCGCCGGTCGCCGGACGCGACGTGCATCTCGAGGCCTTCGGCCTGTACCGCTCGTTCTATGAGCGCCTGAACTACGCCAACCACAATGTCGACGGCGGCGGTTTCGGCTTCGGTGTCGTCGCGCCGGTCGTTCCCGGCCTGGTCGACTTCCAACTCTCCGGACTCGCCGGCCGGGGAATCGGCCGTTACGGCAGCGCACAGCTGCCGGACGCGACCTTCGATGCGGCCGGCGGCCTCCACGCGATCCCGGAAGTCGACCTGTTGGCGGGAGTCACCGTGCATCCGACGCCGATGGTGGACGTGTACCTGTTCGCGGGCTCGGAACAGGAGAGCGCGCGCAGCTTCGACCTCGCCGCGCCGTCGGGGAGCGTCGTCGCCTACGGCTACGGCAACCCGCTGTACTCGAACGCCGGCTGCGCCGGCGAGACGGCCGCCGGCGCGTGCGTCGGCAACACCCGCCGCGTCGAACAGGCGATGCTCGGCTTCTGGCACCGGGTCTACGTCGGATCCTTCGGCAAGTTCCAATGGGGACTGCAGTACTCGTACACCCAGCGCAACGCGTTCAGCGGCGTCGGCGGCACGCCGATCGCCAATGAAAGCATGGCGTTCGCGAGCATCCGCTACTTTCCGTTCTAGGTTCGTTCCAACTAGAGCTGTGTCAATTTCGATCAATCATCACTGAGACGGGAGTCAACATGCAGTTTCATTCTCTTAAACGCCTGATTGTCGCCGCGGCGGCGCTGGCGGCGATTGGCGGCGCGGCGCAGGCGGCGGACATCGCGG
>JBBISV010000084.1:0-5574 GCA_037441085.1 Gammaproteobacteria bacterium
CCTGCGAGTGACCACGCCGCCGCTCTCTGGCGAGCTGTGCGATTGCGGACATACGGCACGACAGCCGCGAGCGCCGCAGGAATGGCAGCTGGCAATGGGGATGCTATGGCGACGAGCCCCGGCACACTGAGAAGGGAGAGAAACGGAGTGGCGATGGACGACCCGCCGACCCCGAAGAACCCGGCGAGCGCCCAGGGCTGCCAGTCGAGCGTCGCCCCCGCCACGCGCAGCTGTCCGTTGCCGAGGTCGCCGGCGAGCACGCGCAGCATGCCGGAGGCGAGCGCGGCTCCGCCGGCGATGCCGATCAGCGCGCCGAGCGCGCCGAGAAACGCGCCTTCGGCGGCGAGCGCGCGCCGCAGTTCGCCGCGGGTGACGCCGAGAGCGCGCAACAGCGCGAGCGAAGCGCGGCGCCGCAGAACCGACAAGGACTGGGTGGAGAACACGAGGAACGCGCCGGTCCACAGCGCGATCAGCGCGAGCATGTTGAGATTGACGCGATAAGCCCGGGTGACGGTCGCGGCGCGGTTTACTTCCGCTTCGGGCGCCACCGCGAACACGCCGGCCGGCAGGCGTGCGGCGAGCGCGGCGCGGAACGCGGCCGCGTCGGCCCCGTTCACCAGGCGCAGGTCGATGCGGTTCAACCGGCCGATCCGGCCGAACGCCCATTGCGCCGACGCGATATCCATCAGGCCGAGGGGCTGCGAATACGCCGAACTGGGGCTGATGCCCGCCACCCACAGCCGCGCCGACCGGTCGCCGACGATGACCGTCAGCGCATCGCCCGTCTTCAGGTCGAGCGCGTTCGCGGCGGCGGCGCTCAGCACGATGTCCCCGGGACGGAACAGCTCCCGGACCGCGGCCCCGAGTCCGGCGACCAGCTCAGGCTGCAGCTCCCCGGCGCGAAACGGATCGATGCCCCGTATCGGCAGCGGTTCCGTGCGTCCGGAGATCGCGGCGTCGACCTCGACCACGGGACTCGCCGCGGCCACCGCCGGGTCGCGGGCGAGCTCGGCAAACAGGCCTTCGGCGAAGCCGTCGGCCGGTCCGCGCACGATGACGTCGGCGGCGCCGACGAGTCGCCGCGTCGCCCCGGTGAACTGTGCGAGCGCGGCACCATTGACCAGGTAGATCGCCGAGGCGAGCGCGACGCCGAGCGCGATCGCCAGCACGTTGAGCGCGAGCCGTCCCGGCTGCTCGCGCAGCTGCGAGCGCAGCAGCAGGCGCCAGACGCGCCATGCGCCGCCGGGCGCGCGTCGCGCGTCCATCTCAACGAGGCTCGTCGGCCGCGAGGCCGCGGGCGTCGAGCGTCAGGATGCGGTCGGCGGTCTCCGCCGCAGCGCGCGAGTGTGTGATCAGAATGCCGGCGCCCGCATGGGCCTTGACCTGCGCGCGCAACACCTCGAGCGTCCGGGCGGCGCTGCGCGGGTCGAGATTGCCGGTCGGCTCGTCCGCGAGCAGCAGGCGCGGCGCATGCACGAGCGCTCGCGCGATCGCGATGCGCTGAATCTCCCCGCCCGACAGCTGCCGCGGCAGGCGCGATGCGAGTGCGGCGAGTCCGAGCGCCTCGAGCATCCGCGCGGTTCTCGCGTCGCGTTCGGCGGCCGGGACGCCGAGCAGTTCGAGCGGCAGCGCGACGTTCTGTGCCGCGCTCAGGTAGGGCAGCACATGGAAGGCCTGGAACACGAAGCCGACGGCGCGGCGGCGCAGCAGCGTGGTCGCATCGTCGTCCAGCGTGGCAAGATCGACGCCGTCGAGCGTCACCCGGCCGGAATCGGCGCGGTCCAGGCCCGCGAGCACGTTGAGCAGCGTCGACTTTCCGACGCCGGATTCTCCCATGATCGCGACGTACTCGCCCTCGGCGAGTTCGAGATCGATGCCGTCGAGCACCGCGGGGCGGTCGGCGGCGAAGCGCTTGCACACCGACTCGAGACGCAGCACGGCGGCTCGAGTCGGTTGCGGCTCCTCAGCCACCGGCCGGTGCGCCCATCAAGCGGCGTCGACTCCGATGACGGCTTTGACCTCGAGGAAGTCGCGCAGGCCATGCTCGCCGTACTCGCGCCCGTTCCCCGACATCTTGAATCCGCCGAACGGGGTCTTCCAGTCCCCCGACGCGCCGTTGATCGCGACCTGGCCCGCGCGGATCCGGCCGCCGATGCGGCGCGCACGCGCGTTGTCCTTGGACCACACGTAGGCCGCCAGCCCGTAGGGCGTGTCGTTCGCGATCTCGATGGCCTCCGCTTCGGTCTTGTACGGCAGGATGCACAGGACCGGTCCGAAGATCTCCTCGCGCGCGATCGTCATCTGGTTGTTGACGTTCGAGAAAATCGTCGGGCGAACGTAGTAGCCGGTCGCGAGGCCGGCCGGCCGGCCGGGGCCGCCGACGATGACCTTGGCCCCTTCGGCGATCCCCTTTTCGATGTATCCCTGGATGCGCTCGAATTGGATCTTCGAGACCACGGGGCCCACGTTGGTCGCGGGCGAGGCCGGATCGCCGACGATCACGTCGGCGGCGATGCGCTGCGCGAGCGCCTCGACCTCGGCGAGCCGGCTCTCGGGCACCAGCATCCGGGTCGGCGCGTTGCAAGATTGGCCGGTGTTCTGGAACACGTGCAGCACGCTGCGCTTGACCGCGCGCTCGAAGTCCGCATCGTCCAGAAGGACGTTCGGCGACTTGCCGCCGAGTTCCTGCTGGACGCGCTTGATGGTGGCGGCCGCGCTCTTGGCGACCTCGGTGCCGGCGCGGGTCGAACCGGTGAAGGCGACCATGTCGATCCCCGGATGGGAGGCGAGGGGAGCGCCGACGCGCATGCCGTCGCCGTTGATCAGATTAAACACGCCGGCGGGCACGCCGGCCTCGTCCATGACCTTCGCCCACAGGATCGCGCTGAAAGGCGAGAATTCCGAGGGCTTCAGCACCATCGTGCATCCGGCCGCGAGCGCGGGCACGACCTTCGCGGCGACCTGGTTCATCGGCCAGTTCCACGGCGTGATCAGCGCGCACACGCCGACCGGTTCCTGCACGATGCGGGTCGCGCCGCGAATTTCCTCGAATTTGAAGCTCTTCATCACGTCGATCATGGCGGCGATGTGGCCGACGCCGCACTGGGCCTGGGACCCCTTCGCG
The DNA here is from genome assembly GCA_037441085.1 of Gammaproteobacteria bacterium. Lineage (GTDB taxonomy): Bacteria > Pseudomonadota > Gammaproteobacteria > Steroidobacterales > Steroidobacteraceae > Bog-1198. The sequence continues at coordinate 3,125 of JBBISV010000084.1, forward strand.
AGCGTGATCGGCGCGCCCATTTCGACGGACATCGCCTGCGCGATTTCCTCGTAGTGCGCGTTGTACCGCTCGAGCATCCGTTCGAGCAGCGCGAGCCGTTCGGCCGGCTTGGACTGGGAGAACGAGTCGAACGCGCGGCGCGCGGCGGCGACCGCCAGGTCGACATCCCGCGGGCCGCCCATCGAAATCACGCCCGCAACCCGTTCGGTCGCCGGATTGATGACCTGGAATTCCCTGGGCTCGACCGGGTCGACCCATCGTCCGTCGATATAGAACTGGCGCTCGTCGTACGTCATCGGCATGTCCTCGAAAATAAACAGGGGAAGTTGGTGCCAGCCATTGTACGCGAAGGGCGCTGTCGCCGCTCGCCGACGCCCCGCCGCGGCGCGCGCGCCCGGAAGCCGATTTGCGTTTACACTGGAGCATTGACGGTGTTTTCGGGGGAGCGGAAAAATGCGGCGCATCGGCTTGTGCTTGATGTTCATCTCTTTCATCACGGCGGCCGCGGCTGCGGGCGCCGCGGAGCGCAATCCGGTGCGCACGCCGCCGATCCAGATCGGCCCGGAGGCGGGGCGGATCATCGTCGGTTTCCGCACGACCCGGACCAACGCGCTGACGACCACGATCGGCTCGCGCATGCAGGCGCAGAGTCTGCGCGTCGTGCAGGCTCAGACCGGCCCGCAGGACGTTGCGGCGCTCGCGCAGCGGACCGGCCTCGCGATGGCAAGGTCGCGGCAGATCACGCCGAGCATGCACGTGATGTTCCTTCAGAATCGGCTCTACGGCGCCGCGGCGCTCGCCGCGCTCGCCCGGCTGCGCGCGGACCCCGCGGTGCTGTTCGCGAGCGTCGACCATCGGCGCTACCCGCTCGCGGCGCCTAACGATCCGCTGTTTCCGGCAACTTCGACCACCACGTGCACGCCGGCGCTCGGGTGCTCCCCGGCCCAGGCTTATGACAACGGCCAGTGGTACATGCGCGCGCCGCCGGCGGCGGCGAGCGCCGCGGACAACGACCTGGCGGCGACCGATGCGCAGGGTGCCTGGGCGATCACCACGGGCAGCACCGGGGTCGTCATCGCCGACGTCGACACCGGCGTGCTGTTCGACCACCCGGACCTGGGGCGCGCCGGTTCGGGCGGCCGCCTGCTGCCGGGCTACGATTTCGTCGGCCAGGACTACGATCCGGTCAACAGCACGGCGCTCGGCACCTACCTGATCGCGAACGACGGCGACGGCTGGGACCCGGATCCGTCCGATCCCGGCGACTGGGTCAGCACCAGCGATTTCACGATCAAGGACTCTCAAGGCAACGACCTGTTCCCGGCGGCGACCTGCGGCCAGCCGGGCACGACCACCGGCACCTATGTGCAGACCGACAGTTCCTGGCACGGCACCCGCGTGTCCGGCGTGCTCGGCGCCTTGACCAACAATGGCGCCGGAATCGCCGGCATGACCTGGGGTCCCTGGCTGTTGCCGGTGCGGGCGCTCGGCAAGTGCGGCGGCTATGACTCGGACATCATCGTCGGTATCCAGTGGGCGGCCGGATTGCCGGTTACCGGTGTGCCGACGAATCCCTATCCGGCGACGATCATCAATTTGAGCCTGGGCGGCCAGGCCACGGCCGGCTGCAATAATTCCGCCACCATCGCCAACACCTGCTGTCCGGCGACCTATCAGAGCGCATTGGCGAGCGTCACCGCGGCGGGCGCGCTGATCGTCGCCTCGGCCGGCAACGGCGGCAACCCCGGCAGTACCGCACCGGTCGACGCACCGGCCAATTGCAGCGTCGTCGTGCCCGGCGTGATCGCGGTGGCCGGCCTGCGCAATGTCGGCACCAAGGTGGGCTACAGCAGTTCCGGGCCCGAGGTCACGGTGTCCGCGCCCGCCGGCAACTGCGTGCAGAACTCGGGGGCCTGTCTGCGCTCGATCGACACCACGGCGAACGACGGCAAGACCGTTCCCGGCAACAACGTCTACACCGACCAGAACAACCCGAATCTCGGCACCAGCTTTTCGGCGCCCATCGTCGCCGGCGTCGCCGCGCTGATGCGTTCGGTGAATGCGAATCTGACGCCGGCTGAGCTCGCCGCCCGTATCGCGGCGAGCGCGACGCCGTTTCCGGCGAACACCGCAGGTTTGCCGGTCTGCCCGAACTCGGATGCGACGACGGGCGAATGCGCCTGTCCGCCCACCGGACAATGCGGCTCAGGGATGGTCAACGCGCTCGCGGCGGTCGACTCGGCGCTGCGGCCGATTGCGGCGGTGAAGCTGCCGGCATCGGTCGCGAGCGGGCAGAACGCGAGCTTCGATGCGAGCGGCAGCGCGGCCTCTTGTGGACGTACGCTCGCGAGCTATCAGTGGACGGCGAGCGCCGGATTGCAAATCGTCTCCGGCGCGACAGCGGCCGTGGTGACGGTGATCCCCGGGACGGCGGGCGGCACGCTGACGCT
>JBBISV010000084.1:5584-13182 GCA_037441085.1 Gammaproteobacteria bacterium
ACCGACTCGAGCGGCGCGACCGACACCGCGACGATCGACGTGCCGGCGAGCGGCGCGGCGACCGCGCCCGGCGTGCCGGCGACCGCGGGGAGCAGCGCCGGCGCGTGCCCGGCGGCAATCGCGTTCACGCCGCTCGCGCCGATGGTGAGCGCGGTGTTCGCTCCCGCCAGCGTGGGCGTCAACGCGAACTCGATGCTGACGATCACGTTCACGAACCCCGACGGATTCGACCTGATTCAGGCCGCGTTCAATTACACGCTGCCGAACGGTCTGACGTTCGCGACCTCGCCGCAGGCGACGATCAGCTGCGGGGGAACCGCGATCTCGCCGAAGTACACGGCGACGAGCATCACCCTGACCGACGCGATCATTCCGGCGAAGGGCAGCTGCGCGATGGTGCTTCCGGTGGTGAGCGGCACCGGCGGCTCCTATTCCGTGTCGATCGCCGCCAACACGCTGACGACGGTGCCCGCGGGCGGCAATGTCGTGGCGGCGCCGACGGCGACGCTGACGGTGACCGCCCCGCACAGCGGCGGCGGCGCGCTGGGCGGGCCGGAGTTGCTGGTCGGCGCGGGTCTGGTCGCGGCGACGGCGCGGCGGCGCGCATCGCCGCGGCCGCGGGCGTGAAGCCTGCGGACGTGGACGGGCGCATCGGGGTGCGCATCGACCGGCTGCGCGTGCACGGCGATGCGCGCGGCAGCCTGTACGAGCCCTTGGATGACCATGACCTCGCGGCGCAGCGGAACGCGCATGTCGTGTTGACGCACCCCGCCGCGGTGCGTGGCAATCACTACCACCGCCGTGCGACCGAAACGACCGCGGTGATGGGCCCTTGTCGCGTGCGCTTGAAGGAAGGGGATGTCCTGCGGGATGTCGACGTTCCGGCCGGCGAGGCGTGGCGCTTCACGATTCCGCCGGGCGTCGCCCATGCGTACCAGAACACCGGCGATGGGCTCTTGGTCCTGGTCTCGTTCAGTTCGGTTCCGCACGATCCGGCGGCCGCGGACACGGTGCGCGAGGTGATCCTCTAAGGGGATCGCGCGTCAGGTGCCAGGACCGTCGCCCGCGATTCCAGGCAGGCTGATCTTGAAACGGGTATTCGCGCCCGGTTCGCTCGCGAGCGCGATTTTACCGCCTGCCTCGTCGACGTAGCGACGCGTCAGCGACAGTCCGGCGCCGTGGGGCGGACCGCCTTCCTCCGGCGGCAGCGTGGTGAAGCCCGACTTGAAGATCATTTTGATCAGCTGGCGTTCCGGCAACCGCGCCGCTTCCTCCGCGCCCAGCAGCCGCTTCTCGACCGCGGTCCGGCGCACGAGTTCCGGATCGATGCCGCGACCGTCGTCCTGAAAACGCAGCTCGAAGCCGCCGCCGGCCGCGGCCCGGAATCCAAGCTGCAAGCTGGCGCTGCCGGGCTTGCCGGCTTTCGCGCGCACGTCCGGCGGCTCGACACCATGGATGATGGCGTTGCTGATCAACTGGATCGCGACGTTCTTGACGGTCCCCTGATACGGGGCCGGCACGTCACCCAGGCCCTCGCATTCCAGCGCCACCGACTTGCCGTGCTGTTCGGCGATGTGGGCGCACAGAGTGGCGAGCGTGCCGTCCAGGCCCGTCGCGGTTGCGGTTGCGGTTGCGGTAGCGGTAGCGGTAGCGGTAGCGGTCACGGTCGCCGTCCCGGTCGCCGGCGCCGCGCGCGCCCGCGCCTCGCGCATGCGCTTGATGAATTTCGGCGCATCGATGATCTGGGTGCCGTTGTCGGTCAGCGTCGAGGCGCGCTGCGCCAGGGCCGCCGCGGGCGGCGCCTGTACGTTTTTGATGAGCGCGCGCAGCAGCGCGAACTGGCCGTAGAGCTCGTCCATCTTCACCGCCAACGGCAGAAAGTCGCTGCCGCTCAAGGTCGCGCGGCTGCGCAATCCATGCAGCGCGTCCTCGAACGTGCGCGCGCTGCCTTCGAGCGACGCGAGCTTCAGGGCGGCGCCTTCGCGACGGATGCGGTCGACCTCCTCCAGCGTCTCCTCGAGCTTGTTGCGGAAGGCCGCCTGTTCGCGCGCGGGCTTTTTTAAAATGGCGTCGATCGCGCTAATCGCCCGGTCGGTCTTCTGCACGCTCGCGGCAAAGCGCGCGCGACCCATGCGCAGCACGCTGCGCAGGATCTCCGATTGAATCCGCACCTCGCGGCGCAGGTCCTCCAATTCGTGCGCCTGTTGCAGGGCGGCCGTTTCGTCGTGGATCAGCAGCAGGCAGCGTCGCGGCGCGTCGCCGCCAATAAGCGCGCGAAACTCCAGCCGGCAGCGCACCGTTTCCAGCGTGCCGTCGGCGCGCGGCAGCCGCAGTTCGACCCGTTCGACGACCGGAGCCTGCGCCGCCCGGGTCACCGCATCGAATATCAGCGCCAGCGACTTGTCGCCGGCGAGCGGCTTGAACAAGTCCTGCAGCCGGGCGCCCGCGCGGATCGGGGCGCGCAGCAGTGCGGTGGCGGCCGGCGACAGCGGCGGCGCGACCAGGTGCGCGTCATCCAGCACCAGGAAAGCCTGCGGCAGCTCGGCGAGCACGAGCTCCGCGGCGGCCGGATCGGACGAAGGGTTCTGTGGCGCGTCAACGAGGCGCCTTCCGACTGAGGTGGACATAAGAGCGAGGGTGCCAAATCGGGGACTTTCCCGGGCTGATCGGCGTCACAACCTCGGCGCGGCGTCCGCGGCGCGCGTGAACGGCGTCACGGTTCTCAGGCCACGGCGCTGATGGTGGGGTCGAGATCGGCGAGCAGTTCGTCGGCGGACGCGTAGCGATCTTCAGGCCGCTTGGCCATCAGCCGGTTCAACAGATCTTGTTGCCCGGCGGCGGATGCGGGCAGCGTCGGGATCGGCGCGTTGCCGTGCTGCGTCATGATGGCCAGCGCACTGCGCCCGAGATAAGGCTTCCGGCCGGTCAGCATCTCGTAGAACATCACGCCGAGGCTGTACAAGTCGGTGCGCGCGTCGACCCGGTGCCCTTGAGCCTGTTCCGGGCTGATGTAGTAGGGCGATCCGAGCACCTGGCCGGCGCCGGTCATCGACACCTCGTCCAGGGAACGCCGCGCGAGGCCGAAGTCGATCAACACGGGCGCGTTGTCCTCGCGCAGCATCACGTTCGCGGGTTTCAGATCCCGATGCAGGATGCCGAATACGTGGATGACCCGCAATGCCTCGGCGATGGAGCGCAGGTAATACAGGCTCTCTTCGGTGGTGAGCGGATTGCGCAGCCGGTCCCGCAGGTCGCCGCAGGGGAAATATTCCATCGCGAGGTACAGATGCTGCGGTCTGCTGCCGAAGTCGTAGATCTCCGCGATGGCTCGATGGGCGACACTCGAGATGATTTCGTATTCCCGCTGGAACCGCTCCGCGTCCTCGAGTTCCCGCGGACTCGAGCCGCGATGCATGACCTTCAACACCACGTTGCGCCGCAGGCGTTCCGCGCGCGCGAGGTACACCGAGGAGAAATTGCTCGTCGACAGCTCCTTGATCACCGTGTAGCCGGGCACCTCGACCAGCGGCGGGTCGGAGTCGTTCGCGCCGAGGATCGCCGCCTCGCGCAACGCCTCTTCGCGCCGCGCGTGCGCCTCGGCGACGGCCGTGAGCAGCAGGTCGCGCGTCAGGCGTGCGAGCGGCAGGTAGTCCTTGGCGCCGCTCTTGAGGGCGCGCACCGCCGACAATTCGCTGCCGTTCTCGGCGAGCACGATGCAATGCAGGGTGGGGCGGATGCGCAGCCACTCGAGCATCGCGGCGAGTCCATGGGTCGCCGCCCCCTCGCTGCCGAAGTCGATCTGCAACACGAGGGCGTCCGGGTCGCCGGTCTCGAGCGCGCGGGCCCGCGCCGCGACGTCCCCCGGGGCCACGGTCGTCACCCGCGCGGCCGGCCAATGGCTGGTCACGTGGTGGGTGAGCCACTGCAGGCGCTTGGTGTCGCTGCCGACGACGAGCAGGTTGGGGATGTCTGATTGGGCGCTCATGGCATTGGGTTCGATCGGCCGCCGGCCCCGACAGACGGGGCGTCAATACATAATCTAACGCCTGCTTCATGAAAAAAATGCGCGTGGGTTCGCGAAAATATGAAACCAAACCGGTTGACGACCGGTCTGTAGGAGTGCTTTGGACAACACCTTACGGAAGGGGCTAATACCGATGGGCAGTTTCAGAACTTGGACACTCGCCGCGATGGCATGCATTTTGGTCGGGGTCGTGCATCAGCGCTCCGCCGCTTTCGCCGGGACGCTGCCGCCCGCCGCCCGTGCGCCGGCTCCGGAAGTCACCGGACTGCCGGACTTCTCGACGCTGGTGGCGCGCAACGGGCCTTCGGTCGTCAACATCAGCGTCATCGAGAAGCGGCGCCCGCCGACGATGCCGCAATGGAGCGGAGGCGACGACAATCCCTTGTCGCAATTCTTCCGCCAGTTTCAGCAGCCGCCCCAAAACATGCCGCCGGAGCGGGCGATCGGATCGGGATTCATCGTCAGCACCGACGGTTACATCCTCACCAACGCGCACGTCGTCGATGGGGCGTCCCGGGTCACGGTGAAGCTCACCGACCGGCGTGAATTCCCCGCCAAGGTCATCGGTCTCGACAAGCGCAGCGACGTCGCGCTGCTGAAAATCGCCGCGACGGGCCTGCCGGCGGTGCGCTTCGGCGATCCGTCGAAGATCAAGCCGGGCCAATGGGTGGTGGCGATCGGCTCGCCGTTCGGCTTCGAAAACACGGTGACCGCGGGTGTCGTCAGCGCCACCGCGCGGGCGCTGCCCGGCGAGGATAATTACGTTCCCTTCATCCAGACCGACGCGGCGGTGAACCCGGGAAATTCCGGCGGACCGCTGTTCAACATGAACGGCGAGGTCATCGGCATCAATTCTCAGATATACAGCCGGACCGGCGGTTTCATGGGCATGTCGTTCGCGATCCCGATCGATATCGCGATGAACGTCAAGGACCAGTTGATGCGCACCGGCACCGTGCGCCGCAGCCGCATCGGCGTCGAGGTCCAGGATGTCAACCAGCCGCTCGCCGAATCCTTCGGGCTCGGCCGTCCCCACGGCGCCCTGATCAGCGGCGTCGATCCGAAAGGTCCGGGCAAGGTGGCCGGCTTGCGGCCCGGCGACGTGATCACCAGCGTCAACGGGCGGCAGATCGAGCGTTCGCTCGACCTGCCGACGATCATCGCGGCGTTGACGCCGGGATCGGTCGCGCGTCTCGGCATCTGGCGCGATCACAAGCGCATCGAGGTCGATGTGCACACCGTGCTGTTACAGGACCATTCGACCGAACTCGCCCGCAACGGCGCCACCGACGGTGCCGGCAAGCTCGGTATTGCGGTGCGCGAACTCAATCCGGACGAAAGGCAGCAGATGCACACCCAGGGCCGCCTGGTGATCGAAGCGGTCACTGGTCCGGCGCTGACGGCCGGATTGCAGGCCGGCGACGTGGTGCTCGGGGTCAATGGGCGCCATGTGGACACGATTGCGCAGCTGAAGCACGAGGTGGACCGCTCCGGCCACAGCGTGGCGCTGTTGATTCAGCGCGACAATGCCCAGATTTACGTGCCGATCGACCTCGGTTGAACGTTCCATTCCCCCGGCCGGGTGTACTTGGCCGGGGGAATCCGCTTTAATCGCGGCGATGCAAACCGCCTCGCCGCTTTTCCCGCCCCCGGCGCGCTCAACCGCCCCGTTCCTGCCGATGAGTCGCGCCGAAATGGATGCGCTCGGCTGGGACCAATGCGACGTCATCGTCGTCACCGGCGATGCATACGTGGATCATCCGAGTTTCGGCATGGCCATCGTCGGCCGGGTGCTGGAGGCGGCCGGATTCCGGGTCGGCATCATCGCGCAGCCCGATTGGCACAGCGCCGAGGCGTTTCGCGCGCTTGGCGAGCCACGGCTGTTCTTCGGGGTGACCGGCGGCAACATGGATTCGATGGTCAACCGCTACACCTCCGATCGGCGCGTGCGCAGCGACGACGCGTACACGCCGGGCGGGCAGGGCGGCAGACGGCCGGATCGGTCCGTGATCGTCTATTCGCAGCGGCTGCGCGAGGCCTACCGCCGGACGCCGATCGTCATCGGCGGCATCGAGGCGAGCCTGCGGCGCATCGCGCACTTCGACTACTGGTCGGATGAAGTCCGCCGTTCCGTGATCGTCGATGCGAAGGCGGACTTGCTGGTGTTCGGCAACGCGGAACGCCAGATCCTGGAAATCGCGCGCCGCCTCGACCAGGGCGAGTCGATCGCGCAGATTTCGGATCTGCGCGGCACCGCATTCCTGCGCCGCGAACGGCCCGGCGGCTGGATCGAGATCGATTCGAGCGATCTGGACGAGGTGGGGCCGCTGAATCCGCCGCAAGACCCCTATGCCATGATGGCCGCCGGGACCGGCGCCACGGCTACCGCCACTGCCACCGACGTGCCGGCGGCGGCGCCCGTCGAGGTGGTGCGGCGGCGGCGCGACGTGCCGAACGCCGACCGCGGCCGCAGCGTGATCCGAATTCCCGCTTACGAAGCGGTGCGGGCCGATCCGGTGCTGTACGCGCACGCTTCGCGCGTGCTGCACCTGGAGTCGAATCCCGGCAATGCGCGCGCGCTGGTGCAGCGCCACGGCGGGATGGATGTATGGCTCAATCCGCCGCCGCTGCCGCTGTCGACCGCGGAAATGGACGCGGTCTACGAACTGCCGTACGCGCGCCGGCCGCACCCGGCCTATGGCGACGCCAAGATCCCCGCGTACCACATGATCAAATTCTCGGTCGCGATCCAGCGCGGCTGTTTCGGCGGCTGCACGTTTTGTTCGATCACGGAGCACGAGGGACGGATCATCCAAAGCCGCTCCGAGGACTCGGTGATCCGCGAGATCGAGACGATTCGCGACCGCGTGCCCGGCTTCACCGGCGTCATTTCCGATCTCGGCGGGCCGACGGCCAATATGTACCGCCTGCATTGCAAGAGCCCGGAGATCGAATCGGCGTGCAGACGGCCTTCCTGCGTGTATCCGGGCGTCTGCCCGAATCTGAACACCGACCACGCGCCATTGATCCGCCTGTACCGGCGCGCGCGCGCGGTCACGGGCGTGAAAAAGATCCTGGTCGCCTCCGGCGTGCGCTACGACCTCGCGATCGAGTCCCCTGAATACGTGAAGGAGCTCGCGACCCATCACACCGGCGGCTACCTGAAAATCGCGCCGGAGGCGATCGGCGAGGGTCCGCTGTCGAAGATGATGAAGCCGGGGGTCGGCACCTATTATCGCTTCAAGGAATTGTTCGACCGATTTTCGCGCGAGGCGGGCAAGGAACAATACTTGATTCCGTATTTCATCGCCGCCCACCCCGGCACCCGCGACCAGGACATGCTGGAACTGGCGGTCTGGCTGAAGACCAACGGCTTCCGCGCCGATCAGGTCCAGGCGTTCCTGCCTTCGCCGATGGCGACCGCGACCGCGATGTACCATTCCGGCAAGAACCCGCTGAAGCGCGTGTCGCGCGTGGGCGGTGAGGTCATCGTGCCCAAGGGCACGAAGGTGCGCCGCTTGCACAAGGCCTTCCTGCGGTATCACGATCCGAAGAACTGGCCGCTGCTGCGCGA
>JBBISV010000085.1:0-13118 GCA_037441085.1 Gammaproteobacteria bacterium
ACGGCACCGGATGCGGCACCGACGCCGAGCGCCCAGCGCGGACCGAAGTCGTCGGCCACCCAACCGATGATCGGCGCGCCGATCGGCGTGCCGCCCATCGCTATTGCCAGCAATATGGCGAGCACACGGCCGCGCATGGCCGGCTCGGTCGACACCTGCACCAGGCTGTTGATGGTGGTCGAGAAGGTCTGCGCCGCCGCCCCGACGACCATCAGCGCGATGCTGAACAGCGCGTAGCCTGGCAGGATCGCCGCGATTGCGGAGGCGAGCGCGAATATCGCGGCGCTCGCGAGCACGTGGGACACGCGGGGCGTGGAATGCCGCGCCGCGTACAAGGCACCGGCGATGGATCCCGTCGCCATCACCGACGTGAGCAGCCCGTATCCGCCGGCGCCGACGTGGAACACCGAGACGCACATCGTCAGCAGGAAAATCGGAAAATTGAGCCCGAAGGTGCCGAGGAACAACAGCATCACGAGCACCGCCATGAGATCCGGCCGGCCCCAGACGTAGCGCACGCCCTCGCCGAACGCGCCCGGCGCACGGGAGGACCGGGCGATCGGGTGCAGTTCCGCGACCCGCAGCATCCTCAGGGACGCGATGACCGCGATGAAGGAAGCGGCATTGATCAGGAACACCCACCCGGATCCGACGACCGAGATCAGCGCGCCCGCGGTCGCCGGGCCGATCATGCGGGCGGCGTTGAACGAGGTCGAGTTGAGCGCGACGGCGTTCGACAGGTTCGCCTCGCCGGCGAGCTCGGCGACGAAGGCCTGGCGCGCCGGCGCATCGAACGCGGTGACGCTGCCGAGGAGAAACGCGAACGCATAGACCTGCCAGAGGCGCACCACGCCCGCGATCGCGAGCACGCCGAGTCCGAGCGCGAGCACGCCCATCGCGGTCTGTGTCGCGAGCAGGAGCCGGCGCCGGTCCAGATGATCGGCCGCGTATCCGGTCAGGGGCAGGAACAACAGCTGCGGGCCGAACTGCAGCGCCATCACGATGCCGACGGCCGTGGCATTGTTGTGAGTGAGCCGCGTGAGCACGAGCCAATCCTGCGCGGTGCGCTGCATCCACGTGCCCACGTTGGATACGATCGCGCCGCCGGCCCAGACCCGGTAGTTGAATCCGTCGAGCGCCCTGAATGTGCCCTTCACGCGCCTTCGCCGCCGGTCCCGGGCAGGGCGGGGGCGGCGTCGGCCGGCCCGAAAAAGCGCCTGTACAAATAGAGATACAGCGCCTGCAGCGCCGTGGCGATCACGAACGGCGTCGCGAACAGGCCGGAATGAACCAGCCAGCCGCCGAGCACCGGGCCGATCGCGCGCGGAATTTGCAGGGACAGCATCTGTACGCTGGCGGCGAGGCCGCGGCGTTGCGGCCGGGTCAGGCCCGCGGCGATCGCTTGACGCGTTCCGGCGGTGCCCTGATTGAACGCAGCGCGGACCGCGTACAGACCCGCGGCTTCGCCGAACCGGGGAGCGAAGGGCACCGCGATCAGCGCGATCAGGCCGGCCACGCGCATGCGCACGACGGAGTTCACCGCGCCGATGCGCAGGCTCAACATGCCGCCCAGGATCGATCCGGCCGCCGCGAACAGGAAACTCGCGGCAAGCGCCGGTCCGATCATCGCCGCATCCTCGCCGTAACGCCGCGCAAACCAGTACGCCATCAGCGGCCCGATCGTGCCGATTGCGAAGCCGTTGATCGAGTTGGTGAATGCGAGCCGCCGCAGCTGGCGATTTTCGGCCAGCGTCAGCAGCGCATCGGCCTGCCGTGCCCCGGATTCGGCTGGGACCGCGGGGAGCGCGGCGGGTTCCCTGGAGATGAACAGGAGCGCGATCGCGGCCAGCGAGCCGCAGAGCGGCACGGCGAAGAGCGCTCGATAGCTCCGCAGGTCGGTGAAGCCGCGCCCGAGGAGCGCGGGCACCGCAACCAGCGCGCAGCCCATGGCCATGCCGAGAAAGCCCAGCGTCGCGTTCAGCGAGAACGCGCGGTTGCGCGCCGCGCCGTCGAGCTCGCGCGCGAGCCAGGCCTGTTCGACCGGGGCGAACGGGCCAGCCGAGCCGTTGGCGCCGCGGCCGAAGCCGGCCACCGTCGCGGCGACGATCAGCACCGCCTCGTTCGTGAAGACCATCGCGGCGCAGGCGGCGGCCGCGGCGGCCGCCTCGTACAGCAACAACAGTCCGCGGCGGCCGCGGCGGTCGCTGAGCGGCCCCACGATCAGCGTCAACAGCACGCCGAACGACAAGCCGGCCATCAACACCACGCCTATCGCCTGGCCGGTGTAGCCGAGCGCATGCAGATACAGGGTGAAGCTGGCGACCGTCACGCCCTGGCCGAGGCTGCGGATCGCGCGCGCCGCGAGCAGCAGGCGCACATTACGCGTCAACGATGAGTCCGGCTTCACACGTACCGCGCTCCGAGGGTGGAAAGACGCACATCCTTCCACCCTCGGAGGGTCGAATGCAATCGCGCGTTCGCGCGCTCCGTCAGTTCAGGCGTTGCGCGGGCGGCGCGGTGAGCGCGAGCGGTGAACAGGTCGCGCGGTCGGCGGTCATCGCCGGGTGCGCCTCGTCCTCCTCGCGCCGGCGCGCGTATTCCCGCCGGTAGAACTCGGCGTAGGCGCCGATGTAGCCGTTGTAGAGCGCACCGCGGACCGGTTCGAGGCCGCCCACATAGGAGGCGGCGTTCCGCACGAGCGTTGCGACGGAGGCTCCCAATGCCGAAACGGCGGTGAGCGTCCGGGCGCCGGAGTTGGTCAATGCAAGCGTGGATTTGCGCATGTTCATGGTATCGGTCCTTTTGGTACCCAAGGGTGCCATCTTCCCGGGCACACCATAGGGGCGGGTCCCGCCCCGGACAAACGACAAATTCTTCGGGGGCATGTGATTTTCCTCATGTGTTGGGATACGGCGACAGACACACCTCGGCGACCGCTCCTTGGATGCCGCGGCATCGCCCGTCCGGTCCGCGATTTTCCCCGTCAAATCAGGCAAATGTGACACCCGCGCGGCGCTTGACAGGTGTGCGCCCGTACGCGTCTACTCCGGGGGAAGTTGGCAGAAATCGTGACAAACAAAACATACCGCCTGACCGCGGTGGACAAGATCGGCTACGGATTCGGCGACCTGGCATCGAATCTGTTCTGGCAGATGTTTTCCATCTTCATCGCCCAGTTCTACACCGACGTGTTCCTGCTCGGCGCGGCGACCATGGGCACCATGATGATCGTCAGCCGGATCGGCGACGCGATCATCGATCCGTTGATCGGCACCATCGCCGACCGTACCAACACGCGGTGGGGACACTACCGGCCATACTTGTTGTGGATGGCGCTGCCGATGGCGGCGACCGCAGTGCTCACGTTCACGACGCCGCACTTCGGGCCGGCCGGAAAGGTGATCTACGCGTATCTGACCCTGATGCTGATGATGCTGGCGTATTCGGCGATCAACATCCCCTATTCGGCGCTGCTCGGCGTGCTGACGCCGAATTCCACCGACAGGACGAGCGCCTCGTCCTACCGCTTCGTGATGGCGTTCCTGCCGGTATTCATCATCATCAGCGCGACGAAGCCGCTAGCCCGGTATTTCGGCGGCAGCGACACCTCACCCCACGGGTGGCAGATGACCATGGTGGTGTACGCGGGGATCGCGGTGCTGCTGTTCCTGGCGACCTTCTTGATGACCCGGGAGCGTGTCCAGCCGCCGCCGAAGCAGGAGACGTCCCTGTCGGCGGATTTGGGCGACCTGATGCACAACCGGCCCTGGGTCGTGCTGTGCGTCGTCGGCATCGCGGCCCTGGCGTATGCAAACATTCGCAGCACGGTCATGGTCTATTACTTCGACTACGTCGTGCCGAACGGCAGGCACTATTTCGGCTACGTGATGAACACCGGGGCCGCGGCGTTCATCGTCGGCGTCATGCTGACCTCGCCGTTGTCGAAGAAGTTCGGCAAGCGCAATTTCTACATGGCGTCGATGGCGCTGTCGGCGCTGGTCACCGCCGGCTTCTATTTCGTGCCGCCCTCGGACATCGCGATGGTGTGGACCGCCCACGCGCTCATCAGCCTGTTTGCCGCGCCGACGGCGCCGCTCGTGTGGGCGATGTACGCCGACACAGCCGACTATTCGGAGTGGAAGCGCGGCCGGCGCGCCACCGGACTGGTCTTTTCGGCCGCCTCGTTCGCCCAGAAGTTCGGCTGGGCCCTCGCCGGCGGCGGCGTCGGCTACCTGCTGTCCTATTTCGGCTATGTGCCGAATGTCGTCCAGAGCGCGCGGACCGTCAACGGCATCCTGTTGATGACGAGTTTCATCCCGAGCGTCGGCGCGGTGATCGCGATCGCCGCGCTGTGGTTCTACGACCTCGACGACAAGACGGTCGAACGCATGGGCGATGAACTGCGGGAGCGGCGCGCGACCGCGGACGCGGACATCGAGACCGCTCCGCTCGCCGCCTGATGACGGGAAGTTCGCGCGCTCATTGCGCCTCGGCGAGTGAATGCGGCCCCACGGTGACCACCTTGCCGTCGCTGAAGGTCACCTTGATCGGCGCCGCGGACGCGTCGTACGCAAGGTAGGTGCGCACTCCGGCCGCGTTCTTGAACACCGAGTACAACGGGGTGTCCGCGGTCGTGGAGAAGTCGGGCGTGCCCATCTCCGCGAGACTGTACAGCCAGAACATCGTGTGCGTTCGGGTCTCGCCGGCCTCGACCGTGCCGTGCTTGTTCCAAAACGCGAGACCCGCCTTCGGATCGGCGAGCGCGAGGAAGGAGGCGAGCACATCCTGCCAGATGTCGGCGGGCGTGCCGTCGCTGACACCGTGCCGTGCATAGCGGGACACCTCGGCCGGCAGATCGGCCATCAGTGACTGGTCGTACGACGGATCCCGGCCGAGGTAGATCGAGGCCGGCGTGATCGGCATCATGTTGATCCCGAGGATCTGGCGCGGCTCCTCGGTCCACCAGGTGTTGTAGGCGTACTTGTCGCCGAAGACCATGCTCGCAAACGGCTTGCCGTAGTCCGCGGTCAGCACCTGGTGCTTCAGGTCGAACCAATAGGTCTGGATCGACGCGATTTCGCTGGTGTAGAGATAGATGCCCAGATTGCGGACCGCGGTGTTGCCGGTCGCCTCCCCCCACAGGATGAGGCCCGCCCAGGCATTGACCGCCTCGGATGAGGATTCCTGGTTGTTGCCGTCGGCCATCGTCGCGTCGCCGGAGGCCCAAGAATGGCCTTCGTAGGCGTCGAAATTGCGGATATACGGAAAGTCGGCGCGGCCGTGCCGGTCGGTCGCGATGTCGGCGACTAGCTTGCCGACCATGCCGCCCCAGGCGCCGGGGGCGGCCCACGCCGGATCGTTCATCGCAGCATAGGCCGAGGCCATGAGCCAGTAGCCATAGTGGAAATGGTGATCGTTCATGTGGCTGACGCTGTTGAACTCCTGCGGCAGCCCGACGAACGTGCCGATCGTCGAGTCCTGCATGAAATGGGTCGCGTGCCGGTCGTCGAACCAGGACTCGAGCCGCGTCTCGATCAGCTTCAGCAGCTTGCGGCGCGCCGGGTCGTCGTTTTCGGCCGTCGCGACGCCCATCAGCTGGGCAGCGGCGCCGAGTCCCTTGCCGACCCAGTAGGTGCCGTAACCCTGCTTCTCGAACAATTTACCCGACCTCGCGACATCGCCGACGAGCACGCTGTTCACGGCTCCACGGTGGCCCGCATCCCGCAGTCCGGGCCAGTAGGGCACGAAGGCGTGATATCGGTGCTCCAGAACGAACGAATTCGCTGCGATCACCCGGATCGGCCCGCGAACGGAGTCATACGTGAAGAGGACGGCCGGCCGCGGCGTGACGCTTGCCCACTGGTGCGGGTAGAGGCCCATGAAGCCGGTCAGGTTGGATCCTTCCATCGCCGTCGTGGTCACGCGGAAGGTCGTGCTGACGGTGCTCGTCTTCCGGTCGTAGTGGAATTGAGCGCGCGTGTCGCTCGGGAACGCGTAGGCGACCGCGAGAAAGGCCGCCAGGGTGCGGTCCTTGTCATCCGGCAGGCCCGCGACCGAGAAGTAACGCCGGTCCGCCGGCAGATGCAGCACGAGGTGGTCCGGCCGCGACCAATCCCAGGTGGCGCCCGTCGGGGCGAAGACCGCGTAGGAGTGGCCCGCGATCGTGAACGCGGCGATGCGCGGATCGTGGGTGTGATCGCGCGGGTCGGCGAGCACCGCCGGCGCGCCGTTCAGCTTGAAGTCCACGTCGCCGGTGCTGCACTCGTAATAGCTGAACGGATCGCCGTGCAGGACCGTGGCACTGAAGGTTCCGCCGCCGCCGTTCCAGGCGATGCGCGCGAGCCAGTCGGAGAAATCGTCGAGCGTGGGGCCCCCCGGCTTGAAGCCGGCGGGCGAGACGACGACCGCCGCGACCTGCGGGTAGCGCACCTCGCGCCGCCCGGGATCGGGTGAGTCGACGATGCGGTCGGGCAGTCCGAGTTCGAAGCCGGTCTGGGTGGCGCGGTAGGTCATCGGCTGCGCATAGATCGGGAACGAAGGTCTCGCGAACATCACCGACGAATACCACTGGTTGGTCGGCGCGGCGCGCTCGAGCGCCTTGCCGCTGCGATAAGGCGCCGGCGGCGGCGTGGGGTCGGTGCCGCCGAACAGCCCCGAGCGCGGCTTGGTGTCATAGGCCCCGAGACCGAGCTGCACCTTGTCGCCGGCGGCGCGGGCGCCGCCGGAGGCGGTCGCGGCGAGCAGCAGCACGAGGCACGCGGAGGCGCGCGTGCGCGCACCGCCGTTCAGTGGTTTCATGAAACTGGCGGTTGCGCGCATTGGCATCGTCCCATGTTAGAAGATCAAATTGGCGCCGATCGTGTACGTGTTGCCGGATTGGCTGGTGCGCGGATCCACGCCCCCGTCAGCCGTGTTGTTCGGCATGCTGAGCGGGGCGGGTCCGCGGTGCTCGAACATGATGTGTCCGAGTCCGGCATACATTTCGAGATTCTTGTAGATTTCCGGCATCTTGCGGTAGGCGCCGAGATTCAGGAACGTGGCCGTGTTGCTCTGGCCCCACTCGGTCGGCGTCTTGGTGTACGCCTTGTTCATGCGCACTCCGCCGAACGTGAACACCCACAAGCGCATCGAATAGGAGACGCCGAGCAGCGCATCATATTCGATCGCGTGATGGCGCAGCCCGTCGCTCGCGTAGTTGAAGCCGGCCTGGTCCCAGAAGCAACCGCTGAAATTCGCGCCCGTAGGGGTGAGCGCCGAGCCGTAATCGCACTGTTGCTGCTGTCCGGACCACTCGTTGCGCTTCACGCCGTAGGTCAGGCGCCACTGCGGGCTCGCCCAATAATCGCCCTCGAGGACGGCCACGTCCTCGGTCGGATCCTGATAACCGGGGGCCGCGGTCGCCGTCGTGTTGGGGCTGCCCTCGGATCCGGTGAACGCCCCCTTCGTGAACGAACTCTGCAGTCCGCCGCGGCTCTGTTGATAAATCAGCTCCACCAGGTTCTTCTCGTTCGAGAACTGCGCGAACAGCTCGACCAGTTCCGGCTTCGGGGGGAGATAGAAGTATTTGTAGTTCGTGCGGTCGATGGATTTGGTCAGCGTGGAATAGTTGATGGGGAATTGGCGGCCGGCGGTCGCGTAGGTGGCCTCCAGCGTCAGTTTGCCCACCGCGAAGTCGATTTCGGGCGACGTGTAGCGCACCCCCTGCTTGAACACGCCGTATCCGGCGCCGGATTCGGCCCAGGCCGTCGACAGGCCGAGCGGGTACGCGAAGGAATCGGTGCGCGTCCAGGAGCGCGACGACAAGATGCCCGCCTTGAGCGCGCCGTAGGTCGGATGCGAGATCCCGACATAGCCGTCGATCAGGTACTGGTTGTAGATGTCCGCCGCGTTGTTGCGTTCGCGCGCGCTCGCCAGGGCCTCGATCTTGAACGCGTTGTCGAACTCGTGTTTCAACCCGAGGCTGAGCATCGCGAGTCCGAGATTGCTCGACGTGTAGTAGGACGGGCCGCCCTGATTCACCGGCGGATTCAGGCCCGTCGGTGTCAACACGCCGCGCGGATCGAACGGGGTCGGATTGACGAGGCCGCGCGAGCAATTGTCGCACACGGAATATTCGTCCTTCAGGAAGCCGGAGATCTCCAGCGGGCCGAATTGCGCGGCCATCGCCGGCGTCGCGATCAACAGCGCCGCTAGGGCGAGCGAGGGATTGAACTTTTCGATTTTCACGGCGATCTCCCCGAGACGGTTCAACGGTCGAATTTGCTGCACGCGGCGCGGGCTCAATGAAAGTAGCCGGCGCCGGCGTAGATCGGAGTGCCGCAGGCCGGCCCGACCGCGGTTCCGCAGAGCGCGTAGCGCGCGGTGCGGTTCTTGTCCCACAGGCCCCAGCCGTCGTCCTGACCCTTCCAGGCTTCATCGAAGGCCTCGAAGTAGAAGATGGAGACGGGCGCACCCGCGCCGGTCCATGTGCCGAGCAGGTCGTAGTACATCTTCGCGTTGACGGGATTGGCGATCGCGGGATTCGTCACCTGCTCGATCGCCGAGCCCGGGTTCGTCGGCACGGCCTTCCAGCCGGTTTCACCGACGGTGATCGGCAGCGAGGCGCCGATCGTCGTCGACGCGCCGGCCGCGTTCTTGTACGCATAGTTGGCGACGGCCGCGTAGGCGGTCTTCGCCTCCGCGAGAGCGGCGTTCATCATCGCCGTTGCGCGCGCGGGGCCGGCCGCGACGGCGGTCTGCTGCCAGTCCCAGAGTCCGGTGTTCGAGAATGGGTAGATGTGGATCGACGCGAAGTCGATGCTGCGCAGCACCGTGTCCGGCGCGTAGTTCCTGCCGGCGTCGGCGCCCTCGTAGAACGTGTAATCGTCGTCGGCGGTGACCGGCTGGGTGACCTGGCTGCGCACGGATTGCACATAGCTCGCGAGGCAGTTGATCGGCAGGTTGCCCGCAAAGGAGGTTTCGTTGCCGACGCTGACGGCGGCCACGTTCGGGTACGTGTTGGCGAGCGTGATTCCCTCGGCCATTTGCGCCGCGTTGACGCTGTCGACGCAGGAGGCGGGCGCACCCTCGAGATAGATGCCGACCTGGAAGCGCAGCGCCGGGGTGTTGATGTTGGCCAGGTTCAGGATCTTGGCCGCGACGGCGTCGGCGCCGAACAGCCGCAGCAGCCGGAATCCCCCCTGCTGCAGGAGCTGCAGGTCCTGGATGATGTCCGCATCGCTAGGGACCTCGCCGGCATTGGGGCCGCCGGCCCGGTAGGCGCTGTAGTCGATGGCCTTGCCCGTCGAATAGACCGCCGGCAACGGCCTCAGCGTGAACGCCTGGCAGTCGACGACGACCGTGGTGACGTTGGCGGTCGCCTTGCCGCTGCCGTTGGTGACCGCGCAGGTCTCGCCCGAGGGCTGGCTCGCCACGGTCACCGCGTAGGCGGCGCCGGTCGCGACCGGTGTCGCGAAGGTGAAGGGACCGTTGGACGTGACGTTCAGGTTGTCGCCGCCGTTGTCCTGAAGCACCACGGTGCCCAGGAGTCCGGCCACGGTGCCGCCGATCGTCGGCGTGTTGGCGCAGCTGATCGCGATGTTGGTGACGTTGGAGGTCGTCGTCCCGGAGGCATTCGTCAGCGTGCAGGTCTGGCCGGCGGGCTGGGCCTTGATGGTGACGTGATAGCTGCTGCCGCTCGCGATGGACAGCGCGAAGTTGAACGCGCCGTTGGTATTGAGCGTGAGCGGATCGACCCCGTTGTCGGAGAGGCCCAGGGTGCCGGTCAGGCCCGAAACGGTCCCGCCGATCGACACGAACGCCGGATTCGGCGACCAATTTTGGCTTTGTCCGCAGGCGCCGAGCGCGAGACAGGCGGCGAACGTGGTCAGCCGCAGCGTCCAGGCCGGCATCGAATTGAGCGCGCGATCGGTGTTCATGAGTTATTTGCCCCGAAAATGAGATAGCGCGGCGCTGATCACGGCCAACCGTGGCGTCGCGGCCGAAACTGCAGGATCCGTCGGATGCATTGCCCCTCCCCCTTGAGTCGACCGCTCGCGCGGTGCGCCCGTCCGGCATCCTTGGTCGTGCCGATTTCTTGAAAGCGCTTGCAGAACTTAGCGAATGAGCGGCACGCTTGTCAATCGCCGTCGCCTTCTGTACACCTGCGGGGGGCTGGACGGACAAGAGCCCGGGGAGAGTTGATTGCAAGCTGGAAAGGGCCGATCCACGGCCTCGCCCCGGGCGAGGCAGACCGATAGTGCGCAGGCGGTGACCCTGGACATGGTCGCGCGGGAGGCCGGCGTCAGTTCGAGCACCGTATCGCGCATCCTGAACGGGACGGCGCGGGTGCGCGAGTCCAAGGCCCGCGCCGTCCACGCGGCGATCGCCAAACTGCGGTTCCAGCCGAATCCGGTGGCCCAATCGCTCGCGCGCGGCAAGTCGATGAGCGTCGGCGTCGTCACGCAATCGCTGGAAAGCCCGTTCTACGGAGAGGCGCTCGCAGCGATCGAAACGGGGCTGCTGCGGTCGAATTATTCGCCGTTGTTCATGAGCGGGCACTGGCGGGAGGCGGACGAGAGGCGGTGCATCCTGCATCTGCTCAGCCGCCGCGTCGACGGGATCATTCTGCTCACCAGCTGCCTGCCGGACCGGGAACTCGTCGAACTGTCCCGCCAGGCGCCGCTGATCCTCACCGGCCGGCGGGTCGATGGCGAACGCCTGGTCAGCCTGGACTACGACAACACCCAGAGCGCGCGCCTCGCCACCGAATACCTGCTCGGCCAGGGTCATCGGCGCATCGCGTTCATCGCCGGCCCGGACGATCACCCGGACGCGCAGCAGCGCTACAGCGGTTACAAGGCGGCGCTGGCCGGCCGCAGGATTCCGTTCGCCGCAAAACTGGTCGCGGTCGGGGACTATTACGACGGGGGCGGTTATGCGGCGATGGAACGGCTGCTCGATTCGGGGGAGAAGTTCACGGCCGTGTTCGCGGCGAACGACCAGAGCGCCTACGGGGCGATGCTGGCGCTGCACCGCCGGGGCCTCAACGTGCCGCGCGACGTGTCGCTGATCGGCTTCGACGACCTGCCGTCCTCGGCGTTCACGATTCCGCCCCTGACCACGGTTCACCGGTCGATCAACGAGGTCGGGGAGGGTGCGGCCCAGGCGATGATCGACCTGATCGAGGGACGCGACCCGGTGGTGAAACTGTCGTCCGCCACCCTCGCGATCCGCGAATCGACGCGTCCGCTACATCCGTGACTCGATCGACGCCAGGAAGCGCCGAAACGCCGGGTGCCAGGCTTTGGCGTTGCGGTCGAAGATGAAATGGCCGTTGTTCTTGTCCGCCGGCAGCGCGACGAAACGGCCGGCACCGCCCGCCGCGACGAACGCACGGTACCATTGCCGCGGAAAGCGTGGGCCCCAGAGGCGGTCGTTGGCGCTGTACATCCACAGTGTCGGCACCCGGCTCGTGCGGCCGTATTGCGCGAGCGTCCGGCGCAGCTGATCCGGACGGCAGGGGTCGTCGGGCCGGTGCAGCGAATCGCCACCGTCGCCGCCGGCAATGTTGACGGCGGCGACGACGCCGGGATCGTGGGCGGCCGCCGCGGCGAGCGCCACCAGTCCGCCGAACGATTCGCCGACGACGATGCCGTGGGCGGGGTCCACGTCCGTGCGTGCTGCGGCGAATCCGATCACCTGGCGCACTTCGTCGGCCGCAGCGCCGATGCCCTCGTCGTAACGCTTGAAGGCGCAGTCGCCGGTGTACTCCACATCCGGTCCGCCAGACAGGCCGTAGCCGACCCGCAGCGGCGTGAACACCACGAACCCGAGCCGGGCGAAGTAGCGCGAATTCGCCGGGTAGACCGGCAGTTCCAGCCGCGCGCGCTCCGGCGCATCGGCCGCCCGCCCGTGCAGCAGGATCAAGAACGGCAGCCGCCGCCACGAGCGCTCGCGGACGATCTCCACGTCGATCAACTGGCGAAAGCGCGGCTCCTGCGCGGCGGAGTTGCGCACCGGCACCTGGACGGTCTCGCGCTGGATGCTTCCGTGTCGGGTTTGCGCGCCGCCGGCGTGCGAGCACGCGCCGCGCAGCGCCAGGATCGCGACCGCGGCACCGATGCAAATCTTCACCATGAATCCAATCCTGCCGCGGGACGCGTCTCGGGTGATGGCGGCATGGTAGCCGACCGGGGGATATTGCGTCGCAGCAATCCGGACGCGGCGCGCCGAGGCTTGACAAGGCACGGAGCCGCAGCGCTAAATAAAATCTTGAAAGCGCTTTCTTGCGCTACGCGATGAAGGGGAGACCCGGGCGTCAAACGCGATGAAAATGCGTACCGCGCCCGGCGGTTCAGCACGGCAATTTCAGTATCCTTGAGGAGCAAGCGATGACGACCTCCATGGTGTCGAATCACTCGCGCGGCGCGCTGCGGCTCGTCGCGATCACGATGGCCGCGGCGGCGCTCGCCGCGTGCAACGGCGGCGGCGTCACCGCGCCCCCGGCCGCGCTGACCGGCGGCGGCGGTGGCGGCGGCGGCACGACGGTGACCGCATCGCCCTATGTGCTCTATTCGTCGAATTACGTCGCTTATACCGCGCAGACCAACGGCGCGTACCTGCATTCGATCCAGAACGGCGATGTCTACGCCGGATTCGGCGGCCTGTTCAAGTACGGCTGCTACTCCTTCGATCAGCCCACGATGGACAAGACCCAGTTGTATGGCGTCCAAGGCCAGGCCAACGGCGACGGCACGTCCGCCTGCACGGTGATTTCGGGAAACACCGCGACCTCGTCCGCCGATTACATGGACGTGGCGATTCTCGCGCCGGGCACGAACTCGACCACGAAGACGGCGATCACGCCGATCGACGTCAGCCAGGCCGGTTCGCTGCTGATCCAGATGGGACAGCTCGCGCCGCCCGACGCGACGCATTCGAACGCCAACGTGTTCACCGTCGTGCTGACCGACGACACCTCGCTCGCGGGCGACGGATCGGCCGCGACCGCGACCTGCGCCTATGACCAGAAGCTCACGACTCCGGTGGGCCCGAACCAGCAGCTGTCGGCTCAGGGCACGTTGAACTATGCGATTCCGCTCGCCTCGTTCACCTGTTCCGGCGGCGGCTGGCCCTCG
>JBBISV010000086.1:0-13106 GCA_037441085.1 Gammaproteobacteria bacterium
CTACCACCGCATCATCATCATGACGGATGCCGACGTCGACGGTTCGCACATCCGCACGCTGTTGCTGACGTTCTTCTATCGCCAGATGCCGATCTTGATCGAGCGCGGCCACGTCTACATCGCCCAGCCGCCGCTCTACAAGGTCAAGAAGGGCAAGCAGGAGTCCTACGTCAAGGACGACCTCGAGTTGAACGCCTTGCTGTTGAATACCGCGATCGAAGGGGCCGCGCTGCATGTGAGCGCCGAAGCGCCGCCGTTGTCCGGGCCCGGTCTCGAATCCCTCGCGCGCAAGTACGTGGAGGTTCAGGCCATCGTGCGGCGCTGGGCGCGGCGCTACGATGAGCGCTTCCTCGATCAGCTGCTGTACGTGCCGCAGCTTCCGGCGGATGCGTTCGAGCGCGTCGAGCTGTTACAAGCTTGGGCATCCCAGGTCGAGCAGCGGCTCAATGGGCTCGCCGACGTTTCCCGCCGGTACCGGGTGCTCGTCGAGCCCCTTGCCGGCGGCGGTCAGCGGATCAATCTGCAATGGACCGAGCACGGCTTGGTCACGGAGCGACATATTCCACGGGAATTCTTCGACTCCGCCGAGTACCGCCGGATTGCCGAGCTCGCGCAGACGCTGGGCGACTTGATGGGCCCGGGCGCCCATGTCCAGCGCGGAGAGGAACGCCACGACATCGCCAGCTTCAAGGCGGCGATGACTTGGTTGTTCGACCAGGCGAAGAAGGGCCAGAGCATCCAGCGCTACAAAGGCCTCGGCGAAATGAACGCGAGTCAGCTGTGGGATACGACCATCAATCCCGAAACCCGGCGCCTGATGCAGGTGCGAATCGAGGACGTGGTCGCCGCCGATGAAATCTTCACCACCTTGATGGGTGATGCGGTCGAGCCACGCCGCGAATTCATCGAAAAGAACGCGCTGCAGGTTTCCAACCTGGATATTTGACCGGCGGCGCGGCTCGCGCGCCGTGGGTCAATAGAGCCAGGGAACCAGCCGCCACGTCCTGCGGCAATACGCCGTGTACGCGGGGCCGAAAGCCTGGAGCAACGCCGCCTCTTCCTCCTGGATGCGGTACAGATAAATCGCCGGCAACGCCACCGCGAAGACGGCAACGCTCCACAGGTTTCCGAGCGCCAGCGCGAATCCGAGCAACGCGAGCAACGCCCCCGTGTAGCTGGGGTGGCGCACCCGCCGGTACAAACCGCTGTCGACGATTCTATGGTCGGCGCGGATTGCGACGTTCGGCGTATGCAGCCGTCCGAGCTGCGCAATCGCCGCGAAGCGCAGCGCGATCCCGCCCGCCATCAGTGCAAACCCGCCGTAGCGTACGGCGGCCGATTCGATCCGTCCGCTGCTCGAATTGGCGAGCCAGATCGCGAGCCCATACACCACCGGGCTCGAGTACAGGATCACCCGCATCGAGCGCCGGTCACGGTTCTCGGCGACGCCCGTCTTGTGCCTGAAAACGACCGCGCCGTCGATCACCAGCCAAACGAGCAACAACCCCAGCGCCACTTCGCTCATGCCACCCTCCCATCTGGGTGCCGCGGCTCAGCGCGGCTCAGCCCTGTTCCTCAATCCGTGCCAGGCCGGCCTCGATCGCGCGTCGCACCTCGTCGTTGAGTTGACGCGGGTCCTTGCCGGCCGGATCAATGGGCGCGCCGATCACCACCCGAATCGTCCCGCGCTTTTTTAGAAAACCCCGGCGCGGCCAAAACGCGCCGGCGTTGTGCGATATCGGCAGGATCAGCTTGCCCGTCGCTTGCGCGAGCAGCGCGCCGCTGACGCCGTATTTGCGCTGCTGTCCGGCGACGACCCGCGTTCCCTCGGGGAAAATAATCACCCACAGTCCGTCCGCCAATCGCTGTGTGCCCTGCTCGACCACTTGACTGACTGACCGGTGGCCCGCCCCGCGGTCGATCGCGATCGGACGCAAACGCTTCAGTCCCCACCCCATGAATGGAACCCACAATAACTCTCGCTTCAAAACCCACACTTGAGGCGGGAGCAGCACAAAAGGCGCAACCGTTTCCCACGCGGACGTGTGATTGCTCATCGCAATGTGATTGCCCGCCGGGATGTGCTCGCGACCCTCGATCACATAATCGAGCCCGCAAAGCTGCTCGAGCACCCACAAGAGCCACCGCGCCCAGGTGCGCGCAAGTCCGAACTGCCGCGGATAGGGCAGCCAGAAACACACGCCCATGATCGCCCCGCATACGCACGCGGACACCATCATGTAGGTGGTGAAAATCAACGAGCGCAGGTATTGCATGATCTCTTCGCTCAGCCCGGCAATCGCGACAAGTCCGCGACTCCGCCGATCAGTACCGCCACGTCGCGCAGCAGCGCGAGGCGGTTGTCGCGCAGCGCGCGATTCTCATCCATGACCATCACTGCATCGAAGAACCCATCGATGTCGGCGCGCAGTCCGAGCACGAGTCGCAGGCACTCGGCGTATTCCCGGCGTTCGAGTGACTGCCGCACCAGCGGCGTCAGCCGTCCGGCCGTGCCATGCAAACGCCGCTCCGCGTCTTCCACGAACAGACCCGGGTCGACCGGCACGTCGGGATCCACGGCCGTCTTGCGCAGCAGGTTGCCGATGCGTTTGTTGGCCGCCGTCAGCACCGCCGCGTCCGCGTGGGCCAGGAACTCGCGCAGGGCGTCGAGCCGCGCCGCGACGTCCACCGGTGAGCGCGGCGCCGTGGCGAGCACCGCCTCCACCATTTCGCCGGTGGTGCCGTCGCCGCGCTCGACCAGCAGTCCGCGCAAGCGATCCAGCATGAACCCCTCGACGTCGGTGGCGGTGCCGTCCCGCGTCACCGGCTGGGCGGCCGTCGACGCCTCGATCAGCGCCCGCAAATCCAGATCGAGCGGCGTCTCCAACAGGATCCGCAGCACACCGAGCGCCGCGCGCCGCAATCCGAAAGGATCCCGGGTTCCGGTCGGCTTTTGGTCGATTGCGAATATGCCCACCACGGTGTCGATCTTGTCGGCGAGCGCGAGCGCGCGCCCGAGCGGCGACGCGGGCAGCGCATCCCCGGCGAAGCGCGGCCGGTATTGTTCCTCGAGCGCCTGGGCGACCGCCGGGTCCTCACCGGCCGCGGTCGCATAATGGCGGCCCATCGTGCCCTGCAGTTCGGGGAATTCGCCCACCATCGCGGTCATCAGGTCGGCTTTCGCCAGATTCGCAGCGCGCTCGAAATCCCCTTGTGCGCCGATCAGCGCCGCGATGCGGCCGCCGAGCGCGCGGATGCGCGCGGTCTTGTCGGCGTAGCTGCCCAGCTTGCCCTGGAATGTGACGCCGCCGAGTTTGGCCGCGTAGGCGTCGAGGGAATGCCTGCGGTCCTGGTCCCAAAAGAAAGCGGCATCGGTCAAACGCGGCCGGACCACCCGCTCATTGCCCTCGCGCACCTTCGACGGGTCGCGGCTCGCCAGGTTGCTCACGGTGATGAACCAAGCCGAGAGCCCCCCGTCCGCCAGTTCCACCGGGAAGTAGCGCTGGTGGTCCTGCACGGTCGCGATGATGACCTCGCGCGGCAACGTCAAAAACCGCTCTTCGAATCGACCGGCGATCGGCACCGGCCATTCGACCAAGGCGGTCACCTCATCCAGCAGCGCCGGATCCACCAGCGCGCGGCCGCCGAGCGCAAGCGCGGTCTCGGCCACCGACGTGCGGACGAGTTCGCGCCGTTCCTCGAAGTCGGCGATCACCCGGGCGCGCCGCAAAGCGTCCGGGTAGCCGCGCGCCGAGCGCAACCCGATCGGGCGCGGCGCGTGAAATCGGTGCCCGAACGTGAAGCGGTCGGTGTGCGCACCGAGTACCTCGCACGGCACCAGTTCGCCGCCGAACAGCAGCAGCGCGCTGTGCACCGGCCGCAGGAATTCGACGCTGCCCGCGCCCCAGCGCATGCGCTTTGGGATCGGCAGTGCGGCGAGCGCCCGATTCACGAGCGCGCCGAGCAAGGAGGCCGTCGGAACGCCCTTCTCGACCCCTCGATACGCGAGCCAGGTGCCCTTGTCGGTCGACAGCAGCGTGAGCTCGGCCGGCGACACGCCGCAACTCTTCGCGAAGGCGAGCGCCGCCTGCGTGGGCCCTCCGTCCGCCGTGTATGCGCTGTTCTTCGGGGGGCCGCGGCGTTCGAGCGGTCGGTCGGGCTGTTGGACCGCGCAGGCCTCGATGAGCACCGCGAGCCGCCGGGGGGTCGCGAAGTGCCGGGTGGTGCCGTGGCGGATGCCCGCGGCGTCGAGGCCCGACGCGAGGTTGTCGGCCAGGGCCGTGGCCAGGCCGAGCAGACTGCGTGGCGGCAACTCTTCGGTGCCGAGTTCGAACAAGAGGTCGCGCTTCTTCATCAGGCTGCCTGCCCGGCGGGCACGCCGCGCAGCAGCGGAAACCCGAGTGTCTCGCGGCTCTGTCGATACCCTTCGGCGACCGCGCGCGCGAGCGTGCGCACACGCAGGATATACCGCTGCCGTTCGGTGACCGATACGGCGTGCCGCGCGTCGAGCAGATTGAAGCTGTGCGACGCCCGGATCATCTGTTCGTACGCCGGGAGCACCAGCTTGTCTTCGATCAGGCGCATGCAGCCGCTCTCGTGGCCCTCGAACGCCCGCAACAGCAGTTCCGTGTCCGCCTTCTCGAAGTTATAAGCCGACTGCTCGACCTCATTTTGATGGAACACGTCGCCGTAGGTGATCCTGCGATCCGCCCCCTCGGACCACACGATGTCGAATATGCTCTCGACCCCTTGGATGTACATGGCCAGCCGCTCCAAGCCGTAGGCGATCTCCCCCATGACCGGCCTGCAGTCCAGGCCGCCGACCTGCTGAAAGTAGGTGAATTGCGTGATTTCCATGCCGTTCAGCCAGACTTCCCACCCCAAGCCCCAGGCGCCGAGCGTCGGCGACTCCCAGTTGTCTTCGACGAAACGGATGTCGTGGGTCAACAGGTCGAAGCCGAGCGCGCGCAGCGAACCCAAGTACAGTTCCTGGAAGTCCGTCGGCGAGGGCTTCATGACGACTTGGAACTGATAATAGTGCTGCAGCCTGAAGGGATTGTCGCCGTAGCGACCGTCGGTCGGCCGGCGCGACGGCTGCACATAGGCGGCGTTCCAGGGTTCCGGTCCGACCGCGCGCAGGAACGTGGCCGGATGGAAGGTGCCGGCCCCCATTTCCATGTCATACGGCTGCAGAATCACGCAACCACGATCGGACCAATAGCGCTGTAGCGCGAAGATCAAATCCTGAAAGGTCCGGGGTGCCGAGGCGGCTTTTGCCATGGAATGCTCTCGATGGAGGAAAAAGCGACCGAGTATAGCGAGGCCGCGCGCGCGCTGCCCCTACCGACAGGGCCCGCACGCTTTTGATGCGCAATAAGCCCGCCTCGCCTCATTTCGGTGCATACTGCGCCCGGAAACCCGTGATCGCGGCCGCAAGTAGTTGATCCGCAATGCCCCAGAATGTGGCACGGTAGCTGCATTACCTCGTCACCCCGGAGCCCTGACCGGACTCGACACCGTCCATTACCGTACTTGGAGGAGAATCATGACTCCCGCTGATGTTCTGAAATTGATACAAGAGAAAGACGCGAAGTTCGCCGACCTTCGTTTTACCGACACGATCGGCAAAGAGCAGCACGTGACCGTGCCGACGCGCTTGGTCGACGAGGGTTTCTTTCAGGACGGCAAGATGTTCGACGGCTCGTCGATCGCCGGTTGGAAAGGTATCAACGAGTCCGACATGATCCTGATGCCGGATCCGTCGACCGCGGTCCTCGATCCGTTCTACGAAGAGTCCACCATCAACATCCGTTGCGACGTGATCGAGCCGACGACGATGCAGGGCTACGGACGTGACCCGCGCTCGCTCGCCAAGCGCGCCGAGGCGTACTTGAAATCGACGGGGATCGCCGACAGCGCCTTGTTCGGTCCTGAGAATGAATTCTTCATCTTCGACACCGTGACGGTGAATGTCGGCATGAACGGTTGCGCTTACGAGGTCGACGCCTACGAAGGCGCCTGGAACTCCGGCAAGCACTACGAGGACGGCAACAAGGGACATCGTCCCGGCGTCAAGGGGGGTTATTTCCCGGTGCCGCCGACCGATTCGCAGCAGGACATCCGCACCGCGATGTCGCTCGCCTGCGAGGAGATGGGCCTGAAATTCGAGGTCCACCACCACGAGGTCGCGACCGCCGGCCAGGGCGAGATCAACGTCGCGGCCAACACGCTGACGAAGAAGGCGGACGAGGTCCAGATCCTGAAGTACGCGCTGCAAAACGTCGCGCACAACTACGGCAAGACGCTGACATTCATGCCGAAGCCGATCGTCGGCGACAACGGCAACGGCATGCATGTCCATCAATCGCTGCAAAAGGACGGCAAGGCGCTGTTCGCCGGCGACAAATACGGCGGCCTGTCGGACATCGCGCTCTATTACATCGGCGGCATCATCAAACATGCCCGGGCGATCAACGCCTTCACGAACGCGAGCACGAACAGCTACAAGCGCCTCGTGCCCGGATTCGAGGCACCGGTGAAGCTGGCCTATTCCGCGCGCAACCGCTCGGCGTCGATCCGCATTCCCTGGATCTCCAATCCGAAGGGCCGACGCATCGAGGTGCGGTTTCCCGATGCGACCGCGAACCCGTACTTCGCGTTCGCCGCGATGCTGCTGGCGGGGCTCGACGGCATCCAGAACAAGATCCATCCCGGCGATCCGGCCGACAAGGATCTGTACGACCTGGAACCGGAGGAAGACAAGAAGATTCCGACGGTGTGCCATTCGCTGGACATGGCGCTCGATTACCTCGACAAGGATCGGGCCTTCCTGAAGGCGGGCGGCGTGTTCACGGACGACTTGATCGACGCCTATATCGACCTGAAGATGAAAGATGTGACCCGTCTGCGCATGACGACGCATCCGATCGAACTGGAGATGTACTACAGTCTGTGAGGAACCCGTTCGGCTAGGGTTCCAGCCCCTGAAGGTGACGGCGGTCACGCCGCCGTCACCTGACTTTGTGGCCGGGAGGCGATAGGGCTATGCTCTCGAGTCATGCACCATTGGCGGTCACTGTTCGCGTTGGGAATGTTCGTCTGTACGGCGTGTCCGGCGGCCGTGATCTACAAATGGACCGACGGATCGGGAGTCATCCATTATGCCGACCAGCCGGTGCCCGGTGCGCAGCGCATAGAGATCGTCGCCGATGCGCCGACGCGCGGCGCGCCGCCGCCCGCGCCCGCCGATACCGCCCCGGCCAGTCCGCCGCCACGGCCCGCAACCGTTCCCTATACGTCCTTCGCCATCACCTCGCCGGCGCCGGAACAGGCCTTCGTCAGCATCGACGTGCCGGTGAGCCTGAGCTTGCAGCCGAAGCTGCAGGCCGCGCACACGCTGGTATGGACCTTGAACGGCACCCCGCTGACCGGCGACGCCGATCTCACCAGCTTCACCCTCGCCTCCCTGCCGCGCGGTGCCTACACCTTGAGCGCGGCCATCGAGGATCGCGCCGGCGGCGGCACGCTCGAGAATGCGTCGGTGACCTTCTACGTGCATCGACCGTCGCTGTTGATGCCGCAACACAAGCACTGAACCCGGCGGGTCCGACGGGGCCCGCGATCCGACGTGGCGGCTGAACTGCAGTTGGGCGCGTCCCCGCTGCGCGGCACCGACGTGCTCGATGCGCTGCTGACCAGCGTGTTCGTGCTGAATCCGCAACTGCAGGTGACCTACTTGAATGCCGCCGCGCAGACGCTGGTCGGACTCGGCCCGAATCAGGCGCTCGGCCGCGGCATCGGCGAACTGATGCGCGGCACCGACCTTCTCCTGCCGCTGTTCGAGCGCGCACTCGCCGGCGGCGAAGGCGTCGTCCAGCGCGAACTCGCCTGGCATGGTCCAGTCGGGTTCGACCGGATTCTCGACTGCGCCGTGACCGAGGTGTCGATCGACGCGGATGCCAGGATCCTGCTGGAGATCGAGGACATCACGCAGCACCGGCGCCTGACCCGGGAGACGGCGCTGCTCGCCCAGCTCGACGGCAGCCGCCTGATGGTTCGCCAGCTCGCGCACGAGATCAAGAATCCTCTCGGCGGACTGCGCGGCGCGGCCCAACTCCTCGAGCGCGAACTGCTCGATCCGGCTCTGCGCGAATACACGCGCGTCATCATCAGCGAGGCGGACCGGCTCACCAACCTGCTCGACTCGATGCTCGGCCCCGGGCGGCCGCCGGCGAAGCAGCGCACCAACGTGCACGAGATGCTCGAACGGGTTCATCGGCTGCTGCGCAGCGAGGCCGCTCCGGGCGTCACGGTCGACCGGGACTACGATCCGAGTCTGCCCCCGCTGGTCGTCGATCCGAATCACATCATCCAAGCCATGCTGAATCTCGGCCGCAACGCGCTTCAAGCCCTGTCCGGCGGCGCGACTGCCGCGCCGCGACTGGTGCTTCGGACGCGCGCGGCCACCAACGTCAACGTCGGCTGCAAACGTCATCGGCTGGTCGCCTCGATTCAGTTCGAGGACAACGGTCCCGGCGTGCCGGCGGAGATCCGCGACACGATCTTCTATCCCCTGGTTTCCGGACGCGACGGTGGGACTGGTCTCGGCCTCGGAATCGCCCAGGATCTGGTGAGCCGGCACGGTGGCCTCATCGAATTCGACAGCGAGCCGGGCCGCACCGTCTTCACGATCTCCCTGCCCATGGACTCCGTATGAACGCAAAGCCCTTACGCGTGTGGCTCGTCGATGACGACGCCTCGATCCGCTGGGTGCTCGAAAAGGCGCTGAAGAGCGGCGGCATGCTCGCGAAGAGTTTCGACCAAGCCGACACCGTGCTCGCCGCGCTGCGCACCGACACCCCCGACGTCTTGATGACCGACATCCGCATGCCCGGCCGCAGCGGACTCGACGTGCTCAAGGAAATCCAGGGCGCGAGACCCGGCCTGCCGGTGATCGTGATGACGGCGCATTCCGATCTGGACGCCGCGGTCGCCGCCTATCAGGGCGGGGCGTTCGAATATCTGCCGAAGCCGTTCGACATCGACAAGGCGGTCGATCTGGTGCGCCGCGCCGCGCACCAGGCGACGATCGCGAACGAGGCCGAGACCGCGCGGGGCTCGATACCGGAACTGCTCGGACAGGCCGCCGCGATGCAGCAGGTGTTTCGCGCGATCGGCCGCCTGTCGCGATCCAGCATGACCGTGCTGATCACCGGCGAATCGGGCACCGGCAAGGAACTCGTCGCCCGCGCGTTGCACCGCCACAGCCCGCGCTCGAACAAAGCATTCGTCGCGCTGAACACCGCCGCGTTCACCGCCGATCTGCTCGAGTCGGAGCTGTTCGGACACGAAAAGGGCGCGTTCACCGGCGCCGACGGCCTGCGCCGGGGCCGCTTCGAGCAGGCCGACGGCGGCACGCTGTTCCTGGATGAAATCGGCGACATGTCGCCCGCGCTGCAAACGCGGCTGCTGCGTGTGCTCGCTGAAGGGGAGTTCTATCGGGTCGGCGGACAGATTCCGGTCAAGGTCGACGTCCGCGTGATCGCCGCGACGCATCAGGAACTCGAAGCGCGGGTCGTCTCGGGTCAGTTCCGCGAGGACCTGCTGCATCGGCTCAACGTGATCCGGATCGAGATTCCGCCGCTGCGGGAACGGCGCGAGGATATTCCGGAACTGCTGCGGCATTATCTCGCGCTCGCCGGCCAGGAACTCGGCGTCGAGCCGAAGCTGTTGATGCCGTCGGCCGAGAGCGCCTTGGTCTCCTTCGACTGGCCGGGCAACGTCCGCCAGCTCGTCAATGCTTGTCGGCGCCTCACGGTGACCGCACCGGGCCGCGAGATCCGTGCCGAGGACATTCCGCCGGATCTGGGCGGAATACACGGCGGCGCCGCGCCGACACTCGACTGGGCTTCGAAACTCACGCAATGGGCCGAGCAGGAGCTCGACGCCGGCACTCAACGACTGCTCGATCACGCGGTGCCCGAAGTCGAGCGGATCCTGATCCGCGTCGCATTGCGCAAAGCCGAGGGCATGAAACAGGAAGCGGCCAAGCTCCTCGGTTGGGGCCGCAACACCCTGACGCGGAAGATGAAGGAACTGGGCATGGAAGACGCGGCCTGAGCGACGGCAGAGCGGCGCCGCGGTGTTGCACGTCATCCTGTTCGAACCGGAGATTCCGCCGAACACCGGCAATGCGATCCGGTTGTGCGCGAACACCGGCGCGACGCTGCACCTGGTCAAGCCCCTGGGCTTCCGTCTCGACGCCAAGAGCCTGCGTCGTTCGGGGCTCGACTATCACGATCTCGCGGCGCTCCAGGTGCATGCGGACCTGGACGCCTGTCTGAAGGAGATGGGCACGGCCCGGGTGTTCGCCGTCGAGACCTGCGGCGCGCGCCGCTACGACGAGGCCGGATTCCGACCGGGCGACGCGATGCTGTTCGGCCCCGAGACGCGCGGCCTGCCGCCGGAAGCGCTCGCGCGGATCGACGCGGACCGGATCTTGCGCATACCGATGCACGCCGCCTCGCGCAGCATCAATTTGTCCAATACGGTGGCCATCGTCGTCTACGAAGCCTGGCGTCAGTGCGGATTCGCCGCGCCTTGATCGGCGTCAGTCGGTTTCCATCCGCAGCGCGCGCCGCATCAGCGCATCGACCGCCGCCCGGACGTCCCCGCCTCGATGGACGATTTGGTGGACCTGTTCGCAAATCGGCATCTCGACGCCGAGACGGGAGGCGACCTCGCGCACCGCGAGTGCCGCGGGCACTCCCTCCACCACTTGCGCGATACCCCGCGTGGCCTCGGCGACCGAAGCACCGCGGCCCAGCGCGATTCCGAAGCGTCGGTTGCGGGATTGATCGTCGGTGCACGTGAGGACCAGGTCGCCGAGTCCGGCGAGCCCCATGAAGGTGTCGCGCGCGGCACCGAGCCGCACGCCGAGCCGCATCATTTCGGCGAGTCCGCGGGCGATCAGCGCCACCCGGGTGTTGGCGCCGAATCCCAGGCCGTCCGATATTCCGGACCCGATGGCGATGACGTTCTTCACCGCGCCGCCGATTTCGACGCCGACGATGTCGGCCTGAAGATAGGCGCGGAAATTCGGTCCCGACAGATTCCCCGCCAGCTCCGCGCCGAACCGCGCGTCACGCGAGGCCACGGTCATCGCCGTCGGCAGGCCGGCGCCGACTTCGGCGGCGAAGGTCGGACCGGACAGCACCGCGGTCGGCCGGTCGCCGAGCACCTCGAGCGCCACTTGATGCGGCAGCAGGCCGCTGCGAATTTCCATGCCCTTCGTCGCCCAGGCGACGCGGCTCGCCGGCCTGAGCCGCGGGCGCAGCATTTCGAGCGTCTCGCGGAACGCGTGCGACGGCACGGCGATCAGGATGTCGCGCACGCCCTCGAGTGCGCAGGTCAGGTCCGGTTCCGCGCGCAGCGCGTCCGGAAACGCCGCGCCCGGCAGGTAGCGTGCGTTCCGGCGCTCGACCCGCATGGCTTCCAGGTCGGCGGCATTACGCCCCCAAAGGCGGGTCGGGTGACCTTCGCGCGCCAGCTGGATGGCCAGCGCCGTGCCCCAGGAGCCGGCGCCGATCACCGTCATCGGTTCACGGAGCGTCAAAGGCATGACTCAATCGTCCCGGCCTCCGGCGCATCCCGGAGGCTTCAGTTGACCGCGCCGGGTTGGGACGTCTCGGCGGCCTGGCTGTACAGCAGATCGAAGTTGACGAGCGGCAGCAGGAAGCTCGGAAACCCGCCCTTGGTGATCAGATCCGACACCGCTTCGCGCGCGTACGGAAAGAGCACGCCCGGGCAGAAGCTGCCGATCAAGCGCTTCAAGTCCGGCTCCGATGCACCGACGACCGTGAACACGCCCGCCTGCTTGACCTCGACGAGGTACAGCGTCGCCTCGCCCTGTTTGGCCTCGAGGGTGATCGTCAGCAGCACCTCGCGCACGTCCGGCCCGATGTCCTCGGCGGAGGTGTTCATGTTCAGCTGAAATTTGGGTTCCCACGTCTGGTTGTTCGGCAGCCGCGGCCCGTTCGGCGATTCGTAGGAACAATCCTTCAAATAGACTGTCTGCAGCGTGACCTGTACGCCGTCCATGCTCGCCTGCGGCTCCGTCGTCGTCTCGTCGTTCATCGATCCCCCTGAATTAACCGGTCGAGTTCCCCGCTCCGGTCGAGTGCCAACAAATCGTCGCAGCCGCCGATATGGCGCTCGCCGAAGAAAATCTGCGGTACGGTCCGCCGTCCGCTGCGCGCCACCATCTCGGCGCGATGTGCGGGGTCCTGCTCGACGTCGATCTCGGTGAACGCCAGCTTCTTCTCCCGCAGCAGCGCCAGCGCGCGCTGGCAATACGGGCACCAGTTGGCCACGTAGATGCTGATCGCCGCGGTGTTCATGAGCCGCCGCGTTTCTGACCCGCCGGCTTCGCGAGCGGCATGTTGTCGCGGATCCAGGCGGCAACTCCGCCCTCCAGATTCGCCACCTTGGCGAATCCCTGTCCCGCGAGCTTGCGGGCGGCGGCGGCGCCTGTGCGGCCGCTGTCGCAGTAGACGATGATCTGCTTCTCGCGCCACTTCTTCAACGATTCGACCTGGCCATCGAGTTCCGCCGCCGGAATGTTGCGTGCCTCGCCGATATGGCCGGACTCGTAGGATTCCTTCGACCGCAGATCGAGCACCAGGGCGCCCTGGTTCATCAGGCGCACGGCCTCGGCCGAACTCAGGGCGCCGAACCCTTCCATGCGGGCGCGCAGTTCGTAGACCAGCACGGCGACGGCGGCGAACACGGCGCCCGCGGTCAACCAGGGATGATGGCCTGCATACTCGATCAATCGCTGCATGTGCGGGTCCGATCCGTCGCCTTTTTGGGCGCGCAAGTATAGCAGCGCCGGCAAGCCTTGTATGCTTGGTGTCCCGAGATGAACAGTTCACGGCAGCCAATTCGCAAACCCCTCTTACCCGCGCTCGCGCTCGCGCTCGCGCTCCTGTCCCCGTTCGCCGCGGGCGCGAGCGTCGCGGGCGCCGCCGGCGGCCGGGCGGCCGCACCGGGCGCGGCGCTGAAGGCCCGGCAACAGCTTGCGGTGCTGCGGGCGCGGATCGCGTCGA
>JBBISV010000087.1:0-12797 GCA_037441085.1 Gammaproteobacteria bacterium
ACCTCCCCGGCATCAACCAGGTGAACGTGAACCCCAAGGTCGGCCTGACGTTCGCCGCGGCGCTGCGCGCCTTTCTGCGCCAGGACCCGGACGTGATCATGGTCGGCGAAATCCGCGACCTCGAGACCGCGGAGATCGCGATCAAGGCCGCCCAGACCGGCCACCTCGTGCTGTCGACGCTGCACACGAACGATGCGCCGCAGACGCTGACGCGCCTCGTGGACATGGGCGTCAAGCCCTACGCGATCGCAACCTCGGTGAGCCTGATCATCGCCCAACGCCTCGCGCGCAAGCTCTGCTCGAACTGCAAACAGCCGATCGACGTGCCGGCCGAGGCGCTGCGCAAGGAAGGCTTCGAGGAGCCGGACATCGCGCGCGGCATCCAGATCTACAAGGCGACGGGCTGCGGCCAGTGCACCGACGGCTACAAGGGCCGCACCGGAATCTACCAGGTGATGCCGGTGACCGAGGAGATCGGCCGGATCATCATGGAAGGCGGCGGCGCGATGCACATCGGCGACGAGGCATCGAAGAACGGCATCTGGAACCTGCGCCGCGCCGGCCTGCAAAAGGTCATGGACGGCGTGACGAGCCTGGAAGAAGTCAACAGCGTCACGATCGATTAGCGTTCGACTGACGGCGAGGATCGAGGCATGGCGATATCGGCAAGCGCGGGCGGCAAGAAAGAAGTCCAGTTTCTCTGGGTCGGCAAGGACAAGCGCGGCAACACCATCCGCGGCAAGGCCCTGGCCGCGAGCGAGTCGGCGCTGCGCGCGGACCTGCGCCGTCAGGGCGTCGCGCCGACGCGCGTGACGACCCAGCGCCAGCCGCTGTTCGGCGGCGGCGGCAAGGTCTCGGCCGAGGACATTTCGGTGTTCAGCCGCCAGCTCGCCACCATGATGGCGGCCGGCATCCCGATGGTCCAGTCCTTCGAGATCATCGGCAACGGCCACGAAAAGCCGGCGATGCAGAAGCTGGTTCTCGACATCAAGACCAACATTGAAGGCGGCAGCACACTGCACGAGTCGCTCGCCAAGCACCCGCTGTATTTTGACGACCTGTTCGTGAACCTGGTCGAGGCCGGCGAACAGGCGGGCGCGCTCGAGACGCTGCTCGACAAGATCGCGACCTACAAGGAAAAAACCGAGGCGCTGAAGAAGAAGATCAAGAAGGCGCTGTTCTACCCGACCGCGGTGCTGGTCGTCGCGGTCATCGTCTCGGTCATCTTGCTGATTTTCGTGATCCCGCAGTTCGAATCGCTGTTCAAGGGCTTCGGCGCCGACCTGCCGGCGTTCACGCAAATGGTCGTCAATTTGTCGCGGTTCGTGCAGCACCAGGGCTGGTGGATGTTGATTGTCACGATCGGCGCGTTCTATACGTTCTTCTATTTCAAGAAGCGCTCGCGCAACATGCGCCGCAACCTCGACCGGATCATGCTCAAATTCCCCATCATCGGCCCGATCATGGTCAAGGCCGCGATCGCGCGCTTCGCGCGCACTCTGGCGACGATGTTCGCCGCCGGCGTGCCGCTGGTCGAGGCGATGCAGTCGGTGGCGGGCGCGACCGGCAATATCGTGTACGAGGAGGCGACGCTGCGCATGAAGGACGAGGTGGCGACCGGCCAGCGCCTGCAACGCGCGATGGAGAACACCGGCCTGTTTCCGAACATGGTGGTGCAGATGATCGCCGTCGGCGAGGAGTCGGGCTCCCTGGACGCGATGTCGGGCAAGGTCGCCGAGTTCTACGAGGCCGAGGTGGACGCCGCGGTCGACGGCATGTCGAGCCTGCTCGAACCCTTGATCATGGCGGTCCTCGGCGTTTTGGTCGGCGGCATGGTCATCGCGATGTACCTGCCGATCTTCAAGCTCGGATCGGTCGTCTAAGGCGTCCGCTCGCGCGGCGCCTCCGGCACGGCGACCACGGCCATGTGG
This sequence comes from Gammaproteobacteria bacterium, assembly GCA_037441085.1. Classification (GTDB taxonomy): domain Bacteria; phylum Pseudomonadota; class Gammaproteobacteria; order Steroidobacterales; family Steroidobacteraceae; genus Bog-1198. Next base: position 1,932 of record JBBISV010000087.1, read on the forward strand.
CAACAACTCGCGGCGGCTTATGCCGGGAACCCGCCGTTGTTCACGTCCTGCGCGGCGCTGGTCGGACTCGTCGTCGGCAGCTTCCTGAACGTCGTCATCTATCGCCTGCCGCTGATGCTCGAGCGCGAATGGCATGCCCAGGCGGCGGAGATCCTGCACGCGGCCGACGCGGCGCACGCCGCGACCGTCGCCGCCGACAGCGTCGCGCCGTTCAACCTGGTCACGCCGCCGTCGACCTGTCCGCGGTGCAAGACGCCGATCAAGGCGCGGCACAACGTGCCGGTGTTGAGCTGGCTGTGGCTCCGCGGGCGCTGTGCGGTCTGCCGGGAGCGCATCTCGGCGCGCTACCCGGCGGTTGAGCTCGCGACGGGCTTCGCGTCGGCGGCCGTCGCGTGGCATTTCGGCTTCGGTGCCCCCGCCGCCTGCGCGCTCGCCGTCACCTGGGCGCTGATCGCACTCACCGGCATCGACATCGACCACCAATTGTTGCCCGACAGCATCACGCTGCCGTTGCTGTGGGCCGGCCTGCTGGCTGCGGTGCTGATCGGGCCGGTCGCGGGTGCCGCGCTACCCGTCGCCCCGCGGGCGGCGATCCTGGGCGCGGCGGCGGGCTATTTGTCTCTTTGGCTCGTATTTCAGACCTTTCGGCTGGTCACCGGCAAGGAAGGCATGGGATACGGGGACTTCAAGCTGTTCGCGGCCTTGGGTGCCTGGCTCGGGTGGCAACTGCTTCCGATCGTGCTGGTGCTCGCGGCGGCGGCCGGGGCGGTCCTCGGGATCGGGTTGATCCTGTTCCGCGGCCGCGACCGCGCGGCGCCGATCCCGTTCGGCCCGTATCTCGCCGTCGCCGGCTGGCTCGCGATGCTGTACGGCCATTCGATGGTGGCCGCCTACCTGCACGTGTCGGGCCTCGACCGCTGAGCCGATGGCGCCGCTTCGCATCGGCCTGACCGGCGGGATCGCCAGCGGCAAGTCCACGGTCGCGCGGCGGTTCGCCGAACTCGGCGCCACCGTCATCGACGCGGACGAAGTCGCCCGCGCGGTCGTCGCGCCCGGCGAGCCCGCGCTCGCGGAAATCGAACGCCGCTTCGGCCGGGCGGTGCTCTCCCCGGACGGGACGCTGAACCGCCGGGCGCTGCGCGGACTCGTCTTCGCGGACGCCGCCGCGCGAGGCGATCTGGAGGCGATCCTGCATCCGCTCATCCGGGCGGAGATGGCGCGGCGCGCCGCCCTCGTGACCGGGCCCTATGTGCTGCTCGTGATCCCGCTGCTGGTCGAGGGCGGCCCCCGCGACGACCTGGATCGCATCCTGGTCGTCGATGCCTCCGAGGAGGCGCAGCTTGCGCGCCTGACCGCGAGGGACGGCAGTTCGCCCGCCGAGGCACGCGCGATCCTGAGCGCCCAGGCGAGCCGGGCGGATCGGCTGGCACGGGCCGACGACGTGCTGCGGAACGACGGCGAGCTGGCGACGCTGATCGATGAGGTCGACCGGCTGCACCGGCACTACCTGCGTCTGGCGGCGGCACGCGTGTAGGAAACGCGCGCCGCGGCGCACGCCCGGGCGCAATTTTCTTGGCCATGAGGTTTACCCTGCCCCTCGGTCTGGATCAGAATAGGCGGATGCACTCCCCCTCGGAACCGCAGGCGGATCCAGCGCCCGAACCGGCGCCCGTCATCTACGAGCAGCCGCTCAACGAGCGGATGCGGATGTTCATGCGGCTGGATTTTCTCTACACCCAGGCGATTTACCATGGTGAACTCGCCAATCCCTGGAGCGCGCGCGCCGCGGTCGCGAGCCTGCTCGAGATCCTGGCGATCACGGCCCGTGGCGACGCCCGCAGCGACGTGCTCAAGGAACTCGAGCGCCACATCAGCGTGCTGAAGGACTTCCAGTCGAAGAACGGCGTCGACCCCGGCCGCCTGAAGCTGCTGATGTCCAATCTCCTGCGCCTGCGCGAGGATCTGGCGGCAGCGGGCGGCAATTTCATGGCCCCGCTGCGGGATTCGGAGTTCTTGAGCGCGATCAAGCACCGCAGCGCCATTCCGGGCGGGACCTGCGACTTCGACCTGCCGGACTACTCGCATTGGCTGAACCGGCCCACCGAGGAGCGCGCGGCGGAGTTTGGCCACTGGCTCGCGCTGATCCGTCCGCTGTGCGACAGCATCGCCGAGGTCCTGTGGCTGACCCGGCAGAATGCGCGGTGCAAGCCCGAGATCGCGGTCGGCGGCGTATTCCAGCTGCCGTTCGAACGGGAGGCGCCTTGCCAGCTGGTGCGCATCACGCTGCCCGGCGACACCAACCTGTTCCCGGAAATCAGCGGCAACCAGCATCGCTGCACGGTGCGGTTCCTGAATTGGACCAATTCCGCGCGCCGGCCGGTGCACGTCGAGGTCGACGTGCCGTTCGTGCTGACTTGCTGCCTGTGATTTAGGCGCGCGGGGCCGATGGTGACGATCGTCAAATGTCCGACCTGCCGCCGCGACGTGGAGTGGTCCGAGGCGCACCCGTACCGGCCGTTTTGCAGCGAGCGCTGCCGCCTGGTCGATCTCGGCGCCTGGCTCGCCGAACAGCGCGCGATTCCCGACGAGAGCGTGGATCTCGACGCCGAGCCCCTGCCCGGCGACGAGGCACCACCGCCTCGATGAACGACGCGCCCGCGCCCGCACTGACGATCGCACGGCTGTTCGATGCTCCGGGGCTCGCGGGACCGCGACTGCTGGCGCCGCGCCTGTCGGCCGACGGCGCCCGTGTGACCTTCCTTCAATCCGCCGCTGACGATCCGAATCGGCTGGACCTGTGGGAATACGAGGTGCACGACCGGCGGATGTGCCTGCTGGTCGATGCGACCCCGGCGGTCGGCGGCACCACGACCCTCGACGCGGCCGAGCGGGCGCGCCGCGAACGGCGGCGTACCGCGGCGATGCGCGGCGTGTCGGAGTACGCGATCGACGCCGACGGGCGCAGGCTCCTGGTGGCCGTGGACGGCGAACTGCGGGTGCTCGAGCGTCAGGCGGAGGGACCGCCGCGGCTGGTCCAAGCGATCCCCGGCCCCGTGACCGATGCCCGGTTCGCCCCGAGCGGCGCGCGGATCGCCTACGTCCGGGACCAGAACCTGGTCGTCCATGACCTCGCCGGGGCGCCGGAGCGCGCGCTCACCGCCGACGGCGGCGGCCCGATCCGAAACGGCATGGCCGAATTCATCGCGCAGGAGGAAATGAACCGCCACAGCGGCTACTGGTGGTCGCCCGATGCGCGGCACCTGGCCTTCGCGCGCGTCGACGAGAGCGCCATCCCGCCGACGCCGCGCCTGGAGATTCACGCGGAGGCGCTGACGACCGTTTCCGAGCGCTATCCGGCGGCCGGCGGCGCCAATGCGCTGGTGCGGCTCGGGGTCGTCGCGGCGGCGGGCGGCGACGTCCGTTGGATCGATCTCGGCGAGGGGGGCGACTACTACGTCGCCCGGGTCGACTGGCTGCCGGACGGCAAAACGCTCGCGGTGCAACGCCAGCACCGCGATCAACGCACGCTCGATCTGTTGTTCGCCGATATCGAGACCGGCCGTGGCCGCGTCGTGCTCACCGAGCGCAGCCCGACCTGGATCGAGCTGAACGACGAGCTCACGTTCCTGCGTGATGCGCCCGAATTCATCTGGGCGTCGAACCGTGACGGGTTCACGCATCTCTACCTGTACGATCTGGACGGCCGCATGCGGCGCCGCCTGACCGCCGGAGCCTGGAACGTCGACGACTTCCACGAGCGCGCGATCAAGGGCGTGGACGAGAAACGCCGGCTGGTCTATTTCACCGCGAATGCCGCCGCGCCCACCGGGCGCGCCCTGTACGCCGCATCGCTCGACGCCGAGCGGCCCACGCCGCCGAAGCGGCTGTCGGAGGGCGACGGCATCCACCAGATCGTGATGGCCGCCGACGCGGGCTCCTACGTCGACACCTACAGCGCCAAGGCGCAGCCGCCGCAGACGAGTCTGCGCGGAATCGACGGCGCCTTGATCGCCTTTCTGAACGAGAATCGGCTGGACGCCGCCCATCCGGATGCGCCTTACGCAGCCGCGAACTCGAGTCCCGAGTTCGGCACGCTCGAATCAGCCGACGGACAAACGCTGTGGTACCGGCTGTTCAAGCCGGTGGGCTTCGAGCCCGATCGCCGCCATCCGGCGATCGTGGACGTCTACGGCGGTCCCGGGGTGCAGCGCGTGCTCGACGACTGGAGCGGCGCCTCGTTCACGCAAATCCTCACGCGCGCGGGCTTCGTCGTGTTCCAGCTCGACAATCGCGGCAGCGGCTTTCGCGGCGCCGCCTTTCAGGAGCGCCTGCAGGGCCGGCTCGGCCGCATCGAGGTCGAGGATCAGGTGCTGGGCGCGCGCTGGCTCGCGGCGCAGAATTTCGTCGATCCCGCCCGGCTGGGCGTTTGGGGCTGGAGCTACGGCGGCTATCTCGCCCTGATGTTGATGTTGCAGGCGCCCGAAACCTTTCGAGCCGCCGTTGCGGGGGCGCCGGTGACCGACTGGTCTCTCTACGACACACATTACACCGAGCGCTACCTTGGCCGTCCGCAGGACAACCCCGCGGGCTACCTGCAAAGCGCGGTGCTCACGCACGCCGCGCAACTGCGCGGCCGTCTGCTGCTGATGCACGGCATGGCCGACGACAACGTGCTGGTGACCCACAGCCTGAAGCTCGTGCGCGCGCTGCAGGATCTCGGCAAGCCGTTCGAGATGATGTTCTACCCGGGCGCGAAACACGGGCTGCTGCGCGAGCGCGACGGCCGGCATGCCTATGCGACGATCCTGGATTTCTTCCGGCGCCAGCTCGGCGGGCGATGGATCATGGACAACTAAAAAAGGGTGGCGCGAAGCCGCCTTGACCAAACTGCGCGCCGATGTAAATGCCGGCTGGCGACAGCTGGATTGGGTGCCATCGAAAATCAGATGATGCGCGGTGCGCAACGCGGTATACTCGCGCATGATTCAATCTTTCCGGCACAAGGGACTGCGTCGGTTCTATGAGTCGGGTAGCCTGGCCGGCATACAGCCGCATCACGCGAATCGGCTTCGAATGCAATTGGTGGCGCTCAACACGGCGCAGATCATCGATGACATGAACATTGCGGGGTTTCGATTGCATCCTCTCAAGGGTCGGGAGAAGGGTCGTTGGTCGATTTCGGTCAATGGAAACTGGCGCATGACGTTTGAATTCCGCGATGGGCATGCGTATGTCCTGGATTACGAGGACTATCACTGATGGCCATGTATAACCCACCACATCCGGGCGAATTCATCAGCTCGGTATACCTCGAGCCCAACGGCATCAGCGGGCGCGAGTTGGCGGCCACGCTGGGTGTCGCAACCTCCACACTAAGCCGCGTATTGAAGGGCAGCAGTGCGGTCAGCCCCGAGATGGCGTTGCGGCTTTCAAAAGCGCTGGGACGAACCCCGGAAAGCTGGCTCGCCATGCAATATCAATACGACCTATGGCACGCTAAACAACATGTGAACCTGGCACGAATCAGCAAGGTCCGTTTGACCGCAGAATGATGCCGGTCAAGTTGCCGATGACTGATGCGGAGTTACGAAGAAACTCCCGGTGTTTCCGGGGTCGGGCACGGCCTATACTTCCTCAAACACCGTCCACCGTGCCGCTCGCCCCGAGCTGCCACGCCTCTTCGAGTTCGATATCGCGGGCGTACACCGGGACGGCGACCGCCTCGCACAGCGCCGCGAGCGCGCCCCGGTCGAGCCGCCGGCGCAGCGCCAGAAAATCCGCGCCGGCCGCGCACGCGCTAAGCGCCCCCGGCAAATCCTCGCAATAGGCGCCCCATAGCCGGTCCGAGCCGTCGGGTCCCGCCCCACCCGCCGCATCCGCATCCAGCCGATATTCGGCCGTCGCCGCCGCGGTGAGCCGCTCCGGCAGGCGCAACGCGGTGATGACCGGTCGATCGGCCGGCAGGAGCTGCGCGGCCGCGAGCGCCTCGACTTCGCACCACCTGAGTTTCTGGCCGTCGCGGCCGAGCGGGGTGCCGCGGTACTCGGTCACCTTCCAGACGTCGAGCAACACGCGCCGGTCGGGGTAGTCGTGACGGATGCGGATCAGCGGATGGGCGGCGCCCACCGCGATGCCGAGCTCTTCGTCTAGCTCACGACGCAGCGCCGCGAAGGGCGTCTCGGCGCCGTCCAATTTGCCGCCGGGGAATTCCCAGCCGCCGGCAAGATGCTTGCCGGCGGGGCGCTGCGCGACCAGCACACGGCCGCAGGAATCGCGGATGACGCCCGCGACGACGTGCAATCAGCCGTTCGCCTGCTGCAAGGCGCCGTGACAGTGCTTGTATTTGCGTCCCGACCCGCAGGGGCAGGGCTCGTTGCGACCGACCTTCGGCACCGCGCGCACGAACGGCATCGCCGCGATGGCCTCGCCGCGACCGCCGTCCGCATCCTCCGCGTCGAACCCCGACGCGCCGGGTCCGCGCTCCAGGCCGGCGCCGGCGCCGCTGTGGATCGGCGAGACCGCCTCGGCGTGCTGAAGCTGCAGCGCGCGCGCGAGCCGCCGCTGGCGCTCGGTCTCCTCGCGCTCGATCTCCTCCTGGCTGCGCACCTGGATCTTGGAGACCGTCGTGATCGTGTCGAGCTTGATGCGGTCGAGCATCGCCGAGAACAACACGAAGGCCTCGCGCTTGTACTCCTGCTTCGGATCCTTCTGTGCATAGCCGCGCAGATAGATGCCCTGGCGCATGTAGTCCATCGCCGCCAGGTGCTCGCGCCAGTGCTGGTCGAGGGTGCGCAGCATCACTTCCTTTTCGATGTAGCGCATGACCTCGACGCCGACGCTGTCCACCTTCTCCTGGTAGGCGCGCTCCAGCGCCTCGAGCGTCTTCTTCTTCAGCGACGAGCCGTCGCCGGAAGCTTCGGAGCGCAGCCAGTCCTCGATCGGCAGGCGCGGGCCGAAATCGCGCTCGATCGCCTCGACCAGGCCCGCCACGTCCCACTGATCCTCGGGCGCGCCCGGGCTCACGTACTGGTCGACCAGGGTCGCGACGACCTCCTCGCGGATGCCGACGACCGCTTCGGCGACGTTCTCGGCGCCCATCAGGTCGGTGCGCTGCTGGTAGATGACGCGCCGCTGATCGTTGGCGACGTCGTCGTATTCCAGCAATTGTTTGCGGGCGTCGAAGTTGTGCTGCTCGACGCGCCGCTGGGCCCGCTCGATCTGGCGCGTGAGCATGCCGCTCTCGATCGCCTCGCCCGGCTTCATGCCGACGCGGGTCATCAGCGCCTTCATCCGCGTCGGGTCGCCGAAGATGCGCATCAGATTGTCTTCGAGCGAAAGGTAGAACCGGCTCGAGCCGGGATCGCCCTGGCGCCCCGACCGGCCGCGCAGCTGATTGTCGATGCGGCGCGACTCATGCCTCTCCGTGCCGATGATGTGGAGACCGCCGGCGGCGAGCACCTGGTCGTGCCGGCGCTGCCACTCCTCGCGGATGTCCTTCAGCTGGGCCTCGGTCGGCTCGGCGATTGCGTCGATTTGGATCTGCGGGCTGCCGCCGAGCACGATGTCGGTGCCGCGTCCCGCCATGTTGGTCGCGATCGTCACCGCGCCCGGCCGGCCGGCCTCGGCGACGATGTGCGCCTCGCGCTCGTGCTGCTTCGCGTTCAGCACCTCGTGCGGGATCTTCGCGTTGGACAGCAGCTTCGCGAGACGTTCGGAAGCCTCGATCGAGGTCGTGCCGACGAGCGCCGGCTGGCCGCGCTTGACGCAGTCCTGGATGTCCTCGAGGATCGCCTGGAATTTGTCGTTCTCGCTGAGGAACACGAGATCCGAGCGGTCGTTGCGGATCATCGGCTTGTGGGTCGGCACCACGGCGACCTCCAGCCCGTAGATCTCCTGGAACTCGAACGCCTCGGTGTCGGCGGTGCCGGTCATGCCCGAGAGCTTGCTGTACAGGCGGAAGTAGTTCTGGAAGGTGATCGAGGCGACGGTCTGGTTCTCCTCGCGGACCTTGACGCCCTCCTTCGCCTCGACCGCCTGGTGCAGGCCGTCGGACCAACGCCGGCCCTGCATCGTGCGCCCGGTGAACTCGTCGACGATGATCACCTCGCCGCCGCGCACGATGTACTCGACGTCGCGCTTGTACAGCGAGTGCGCGCGCAGCGCGGCGTTCAAATGGTGCATCAGCCGGATGTTGGTGGCGTCGTACAGGCTCTCGCCGTCGCGCAGCAGGCCGATCTCCGCCAGCAGTTCCTCGACCTTCGCATGGCCGTCTTCGGTGAGGGTCGCCTGTTTGGTCTTCTCGTCGACCGCGTAGTCGCCGGGACCCTCTTCCTCCAGCTGGCGCGTCAGGCGCGGGATCAGGGCGTTGATCTTGATGTAGAGCTCGGTGCTCTCCTCGGCCGGTCCCGAGATGATCAGCGGCGTGCGCGCCTCGTCGATCAGGATCGAGTCGACCTCGTCGACGATCGCGAAGGAGAGCTTGCGCTGCGCGCGCTCCTCGAGCCGGAACGCGAGGTTGTCGCGCAGGTAGTCGAAGCCGAATTCGTTGTTGGTGCCGTAGGTGATGTCGCAGGCATAGGCCGCGCGCTTCTCTTCCTGGCTCTGCGCGTTCTTGATGACGCCCACTTCGAGCCCGAGAAAGCGGTACACCGGGCTCATCCAGTCCGAGTCGCGCTGCGCGAGGTATTCGTTGACGGTGACGACGTGGACGCCGTCCCCGGTCAGCGCGTTCAAATAGGCCGGCAGCGTCGCCATCAGCGTCTTGCCCTCGCCGGTGCGCATTTCGGCGATCTTGCCCGCGTTCAGCACCAGGCCGCCGATCAGCTGGACGTCGAAATGGCGCAGCCCGAGCTTGCGGCGCGAAGCCTCGCGCACCAGCGCGAACGCCTCCGGAGCCAGTTGATCGAGGGTGGCGCCGCCGGCGAAGCGGGCCTTCAATTCGCGGGTCTTCTCCGGGAACTGGTCGTCCTTGAGTTCCCGCACCTCGGGTTCAAGGGCATTGATCGCGGCGACGGTGCGAGCGAACTCCTTGATCAGGCGCTGGTTACGGCTGCCGAATACATGCGTCAAAAGCTTCCACACGCGCGGGAATCCTCAAAAAGATCGGTATTGTACGGATAGACCGGGAAGGCGGGAAATCGTTTCGCCGCCGCGGCGCCGAATCGGGTCAGAATCAGCGCATTGCGCCGACGTAGGGCAGCGGATTGACCGCCGCCCCGTTCTTCAGGACCTCGAAGTGCAGGTGCGGCCCGGTGGAACGGCCGGTGGACCCGAGCAGCGCAATTTCTTCGCCCTTGTGCACCAGGTCGCCAACCCGCACCAGGAGCTTCTCATTGTGACAATAGCGGGTCGCGAGTCCATTGCCGTGGTTGATCTCGACCATGTTGCCGTAGCCGGACCGGGGTCCCGCCCAGGTCACGAGACCCGCCGCCACGGCGTCGACGTGGGTGCCCGCGGGCGCCGCGATGTCGAGGCCTTTGTGAAACTCGGTAAAGCCGGTGAACGGGTCCGAACGGTCGCCGAAATAGGAGGAGATCCAGCCGGCCTTGACCGGGCTGCCGGCCGGGTAGACCTGTTTGTTGAGCTCGCGGGTCATGATCAGGTTCTCGAGCACCCCGAGCTGCTGTTCGCGGCTCGCGAGTTCGCCCTGAAGCCGGTCGACCATCGCCGAAATGCTGGGAATCTCCGCCGGCTGGCCCGGGGAGTCGCCTTCGCCGCCCTGCGGCGGGGGGCTGCCGAAATTGAACTCCCCGTCGTCGATGTTCGCCATGTGCGTCAGGCGCCGGCCGAGCGCATCGAGCCGGATCACGCTCGCGTCCATCTGCCCGACCTGCATCGCGAGCGCGTTGACCTTTTCCTGGAATGTGCGCCGGACCTGCTCGATTTGAGCCTGTTGTTGCAGGATCGCGGTCGACCAGCGGCCGAGCTGGCCCATCGGGTTCACCCCGTCGCCGTCGCGGCGGGACCCCAGGCTCATGCCGACCGAGAACGCGCCGCCGACCACGACGAGGACGACGAGCAGCGCCACGGACACCACGATCGGATGTCGCAAATCAAATTGTTTTACGCGACCGGACTGGCGGCCGACAAATATGACGTTCATAGGGAATACGATTCCAACGCGTCTTTCACTGGCAACCCCGCTATCGTGGCTCATCGAACGAGCGGTAGACCGGAAGCTTTGCGTCCTCAACCTTTCGGTGAGTTTGCCCTTGATCAGTCTTGCGCGAACTATGCAGAAAAAGGTGACTTAAAACAAGGATTTCCGCACACTCGCGGAACGAAAATTCCTCGCGCGCCGGCTGTTGCGATGCAATACCCCAAACCTATCAGTGAGTTATTGCACATAGGTCAGAACAAGCTTTCGGAGCTGGAGCGGCGGCTGCGTGCGCGCGACGCGGTGCTCGAGGCCCTGCGCGCCGCGCTGCCCGAAACCCTGGCGTGCCAGGTGGCCACCGCGGGGATCGAGGCCGGCCGCCTGTCGGTCGGTGTCACGAGCGCCGCCTGGGCGACCCGGCTGCGCTATGCGATGGCCGCGGCGCGGCCGCGGCTCGCGGCGAGCTTGGGGGTGGAGATCACCGCGGTTCGGATTCGCGTCGTGCGCGCCGCCGGCGGAACCGTTCAGGCCTGAATCGCCGCCGGCACGTACGAGATCGGGGCCTCGGCCAGGCTCTCGAACGTCACTTCCCGCCACGCCGTCGCGGTGTCGATCAGCTTGCGCAGCAGCCGGTTGTTCAGCGCATGGCCGGATTTGTAGCCGCTGAACTCGCCGATCAGACTGTGGCCGAGGAGGTACAGGTCGCCGATCGCGTCGAGGATCTTGTGCTTGACGAACTCGTCCTCGTAGCGCAGCCCGTCCTCGTTGAG
>JBBISV010000088.1:0-10329 GCA_037441085.1 Gammaproteobacteria bacterium
CGACCGCGACGACGCGCACGCTCATCGACGGCGCGACGCCCGCGATGAAGCTGCGGGCGATCTTGGCCGTTCCCAGGATCCCGAGCCCGAGGGGCGCGCTCAACTGACGCCCGCGGAACCGAGCGGCAGCGTGCCGAGCAGTTCCGCGGCCCCGTTCCACAGGACCTGGATGCCGATGCAGAACAACAGGAATGCCGACAGGCGCACGACGATCGTCGTGCCGGTCGCGCCGATCCATTCGGCGAGCCGCGCCGAATTGCGGTAGAACAAGTACACCAAAAATGTCAGCAGCAGCACCGCCGCCAGCGTCTCGATGAAGAACGCGAGCAACGGCGGGTGCAAGCCCGCCGGTCGGCCCGCGCCCAGGGAAATGGCGACCGATATCGTGCCAGGGCCGGTCGTGAGCGGCATCGTCAGCGGGTAGAACGCGAGGCGGCTCGGGGGGATCGCGATCGACCGCGGGCTCGGCGTCTCGCTGCGACGCTGCTCGGTCGCGTCGGGTTCGGTCAGCATGCGCCAGCCGGACATCGCGATGATGATGCCCCCCGCGACGCGCAACACCGGAATCGAAATGCCGAAGAAGCTGAGGACATACGCCCCCACATACAGCGACAACGTGACGATCGAGAAGGCGTAAATCGCGACCCAGCGCGACACCTGGGCGCGCACCCGCGGTTCGAGACCCTGAGTCGCGCCGAAGAAGATGAACGCCCCCGACAAGGGGTTGACGATCGAAAACAGCGCCGTGAAGGCGAGCAAAAAGGGCTTCACGCCAACCCCCGGCGCCGGGACCCGGCCGGCCCGGCCCCGGCCGCTTCGCGCGAGATGTTGTTCAATTCACGTTCACGACGATGCGTCCTCGGATCTGTCCGGCCAGGATTTCCCGCGCCAATCGTGGCACATCGCCGAGGCGCGCCTCAACCGTCATCGCGGCGAGCGCCGCGCGCGGCAGCTCCTCGCCGAGGCGCGCCCAGGCCGCGAGCCGCCGCTCACGCGGACACATGACCGAGTCGATGCCGAGCAGATTCACGCCGCGCAACAAAAAGGGAACCACTGAATGGTGCAATTCGCTGCCGCCCGCGAGTCCGACCGCCGCCGCAGACCCCCGGTACTTCAGCTGCGCGAGCACGCGCGCGAGCGTGTTGCCGCCGACCGAGTCGACGCAGGCCGCCCAGCGCTCGCTCTCGAGCGGCCGTTTGGCCGGATCGGCGAATCCCGAGCGGTCGATGACCTCGCTCGCGCCGAGTCCGCGCAAGTAGTCGGCCGCGTCCGCGCGCCCGGTCGAGGCGACGACGCGGTAGCCGCGCCGCGCCAGCAGCGCGGTGGCGACCGAGCCGACGCCGCCGGCGGCACCGGTGACCAGCACGTCGCCGGCCGCGGGCACGAGTCCCTGCGCCTCGAGCGCCGTCACGGCGAGCATCGCGGTGAATCCGGCGGTGCCGACCGCCATCGCCTCGCGCGTCGACAGCGGCGCCGGCAGCGGCACCAGCCAGTCGCCGCGGACGCAGGCCTTCTGCGCGAGACCGCCCCACTGCGCCTCGCCGACCCGCCACCCGGTCAGGACGACGCGGTCACCGGCGCGATAAGCCTCGTGGCGGCTGTCGATCACGGTGCCGGCGAAATCTATTCCCGGCACGTGCGGGTACTTTTTGACGAGGCCGCCGGCACCGGTGACCACCAGGCCGTCCTTGTAATTGACGGTCGAATATTCGACCGCGACGGTGACGTCGCCGGCGGGCAGCGACGCCTCGTCGAGCTCGCGCACCTCGGCGCTGACGCCGCCGCTGGAATTGTCGACCACCAAGGCTTTGAACATGATCTTGGCTCCCGGGGGATATGCGCGTCGCTGCGTCCGCGCTTCAGGTCGCGACGCCGAGCCGTGTCAGGTACTCGTCGTAGGTGCCGCGGAAGTCGGTGATCTCGCCGCCGGCGCGCACCTCGATGATCCGCGTCGCGAGCGAACCGACGAACTCTCGGTCGTGCGACACGAATATCAGCGTGCCCTCGTAGCGCTCGAGCCCCATCTGCAGCGACTCGATCGTCTCCATGTCCATGTGGTTGGTCGGCTCGTCCATCAACAGCACGTTCGGCTTCGTCAGCATCAGCTTGCCGTAGATCATGCGGCCCTTCTCGCCGCCCGACAGCACCTTCACGGATTTCTTGGTCTCATCGCCGGAGAACAGGAGCCGGCCGAGGGTCGCGCGCACCAGCTGATCGTCGTCGGCCTTGCCGGTGTAGGTGGACATCCATTGGAACAGGTCGGTCTTCAGCTCGAACTCGGCCTGCGGATCCTGGGGCATGTACCCGGGCTGCGCATTCTCGACCCAGGTGATCCGGCCCGCGGTCGGCTTCAGTTCACCGGCGAGGCAGCGCATCAGCGTCGTCTTGCCGGCGCCGTTCGCGCCGATGATCGCGATGCGCTCGCCCGCCTCGACGCTGAAGCTGATGTCGTGCAGCACATCGACGCCGGTGTCGGGGTAGGCGAAGCTGAGCTTCTCGACGCCGACCGCCGAGCGGTACAGCTTCCGGCCCTGCTCGAAGCGGATGTAGGGATTCTGGCGTGTCGACGGCCGGATCTCCTCGATCTTGATCTTCTCGAGCTGGCGCTTGCGCGAGGTCGCCTGGCGCGCCTTGGAGGCGTTCGCCGAGAAGCGCCGCACGAATTCCTGCAGGTCGGAGATCTTGTCGCGCGCCTTCGCGTTCGAGGCCTCGACGCGCTCGCGCGCCTGCAGCGAGGCGAGCATGAAGTCGTCGTAGTTGCCGGGATAGACCGTCACGCGCTGGTAGTCGAGGTCGGCGATGTGGGTGCAGACCTGGTTCAGGAAATGCCGGTCGTGGCTGATGATGATCATCGTCGCGTCGTAGTCGTTCAACATGCCCTCGAGCCAGCGGATCGAGTGGATGTCGAGGTTGTTCGTCGGCTCGTCGAGCAACAGCACGTCGGGACGCGAGAACAGCGCCTGGGCGAGCAGCACCCGCAGCTTCAGGCCCGGCGCGATCTCGCGCATCAAGCCGCCGTGCCGCGACTCCTCGATCCCCGCGGCCGCGAGCAGGCTGCCGGCCCGCGCCTCGGCGTCGTAGCCGCCGTACTCGGCGAAGGTGCTCTCGAGTTCGGCGGCCTTCATGTAGTCCGCGTCGGTCGATTCCGGATCGGCGTAGATCCGGTCGCGCTCGCGCATCGCCCGCCACATCTCCGCATGACCCTGCATCACCACGTCGAGCACGCGCTCATCCTCGTGCGCGAATTGATTCTGGCTGAGCTTGCCGAGCCGCATGCCGGCCTGGAGCATCACGTCGCCCGAACTCGGCTCGAGGTCGCCGCCCAGGATCTTCATCAGCGTCGATTTGCCGCAGCCGTTCGCGCCGATCAGCCCGTAGCGGTTGCCGTCGGCGAATTTGACGCTGACCTGTTCGAACAGCGGCTTCGCCCCGAATTGAATCGTGAGATTTGAGGTAGAGAGCATTGTGTCGTCCGTCGATGAGTGCCGCGCACTTGGTTGGGCGGCGGGCCTGCGGGATGAGGCCCGGTTCCGGCGCGCGCATTGTACCCGAGCGGGGCGCCGCGGTTTGCGCTAATTTGGCGCCCGCGCCGGCCCCGCGGCCCGACGGCAACCGATTGATTCAACTGGACCTATTGCGCGCCCGCAGTCCCGGCGCCGCGCTCGTACCAGGCCCGGGATCGATTCACGACCGCCACCACCAGCAGCATCACCGGCACCTCGACCAACACCCCGACGACCGTGGCGAGCGCCGCGCCCGAGCGCAACCCGAACAGGCTGATCGCGGTCGCCACCGCGAGTTCGAAGAAGTTCGACGCGCCGATCAGCGCCGACGGGCAGGCGACGCGGTGATTGACCCCGAGCATCCGGTTCAGCCCGTAGGCGAGGCTCGAATTGAACAGCACCTGCACGAGAATCGGCACCGCGAGCAAGGCGATCACGCGCGGCTGATCCAGGATCTGCTCTCCCTGGAACGCGAACAGCAGGACCAAGGTCAGCAGCAGCGCGCCGGTGGACCAGGGCCCCGCGCGCCGTAGCGCCGCCGCGAGCGCCGCGTCGCCGTCGCGCAGCAGACGGACCCGCCAGGCCTGCGCCAGCGCGACCGGAATCACGATGTACAGCACCAGCGAGATCGCCAGCGTTCCCCAGGGCACACGGATCGCCGAGATGCCGAGCAGCATGCCGACCAGCGGCGCGAACGCGACCACCATGATGCCGTCGTTCAACGCCACCTGCGTCAGCGTGAACAGCGGGTCGCCGTGGCTCAGGCGGCTCCACACGAACACCATCGCGGTGCACGGCGCCGCCGCGAGCAGGATCAAGCCCGCGACGTAGCCGTCGAGCTGATCGGCCGGCAACAGCGCCGCGAACAGATGGCGAATGAACAGCCACGCCAGGAAGGCCATCGAGAACGGCTTGACCAGCCAGTTGACGAACAGCGTGACGCCGATGCCCCGCGCCTGGCCGCGGATGCCCGCGATGGCCGCAAAATCCACCCGCGCCAGCATCGGGATGATCATGACCCAGATGAGCGCGCCGACCGGCAGGTTGACCTGCGCGAGCGACCACGCGGCGAGCGCGTGCACCGCGCCGGGCAGCGTCTGTCCGACGACGACGCCGATCACGATGCAGCACAGGACCCACAGCGTCAGAAGCCGTTCGAACCAATTCACGGCGCCGCCGCGGCGGGCATCGCGCCGATTTCGCGCAGCCGCCGCTGCAGCTCGGCCGGGGAAAGATCGCCGACCGAAAGGTCCAACAGGCGCCCGATGCGCGCATCCAGCGCCGCGAACGCCCGCGCGAATGCCGCCATTTTCTCCTCATCCGGGCCGGCGACCGCGGCCGGATCGGCGATCCCCCAATGCGCCGTGATCGGCCGGCCGGGCCACAAGGGACACGCCTCGCCGGCGGCGGCATCGCAAACGGTGATCACGCAATCGACTGGCGGCGCGCCCGGCGCCGCAAACTCATCCCAGGCCTTGCTGCGCAGCGCCGCGGTCGGGAAGCCCCGTTCGCGCAGCAAGGCGAGCGCGCAGGGGTTGACGCTGCCACGCGGGTGGCTGCCCGCGCTGAAGGCGCGGAAGCGCCCGCCGCCGCGACGATTCAACAGCGCCTCGGCGAGGATGCTGCGCGCGGAGTTCGCGGTGCACAGGAACAGCACGTGGAACGGGCGTGCGGGGGCGGCCGCGGGAACGCAGGCCGTCCCGCAATCGTCATCGGCGAGAATGCAGCATTGGGCGGTCAAGAACCCGACCAGCGCGTGCATGCGCGGAAAGTCCGGGCTGTAGTACAGGCATCGCCCCTCGCGGCGCACCGCGATGAGGCCGGCGCGCTGCAGCTCCTTCAGGTGAAAGGACAGCGTCGGCGCCGGCACCTCGAGCTTGCGGGCGAGCTGCGACGGCGTGAAGCCCGCGGGTCCGCGCTTGACCAGCAGGCGAAAGAGCGCCAGGCGCGATTCCTGCGCGAGCGCCGCCAATCCCGCGATGACCTCTTTTGATTTCATCATTCCATGATCATGGAATAATCAGGAAAAGTAAACGCCCGATCCGACGGCGGCGCCCCGGCGGCGCCCCCGTCGTCAAACCGTCATGCCGAGATTTCGGGCTCGACCAGCTTCGCCAGGTTGCGCAGCGACTCCTGCCAGCCCAGATAGCACGCCTCGACCGGAATGGCGTCCGGCAGCCCTTCCTGCACGACGTGGATCTCCGTGCCGAAAGGCGCCTTTCTCAGCGTCACCGTGACCTGGATCTCCCCGGGCAGGTTCGGATCGTCGAACTGGTCCGTGTAGCGCAGGCGTTCGTTGGGAACGAGTTCCAGGTAGCGGCCGCCGAACCCATGAGTCGCCCCGGTGGTGAAGCTCCGGAACGACATCTTGTAGGACCCGCCGACCACCGGATTCATGTGGTGCACGGTGCAGGTAAAGCCGTTCGGCGGCAGCCACTTCGCCATCGCGTCCGCCTCCGTGAACGCGCGATAGATTTTCTCGGGTTTGGTCGCGAGGATCCGATGCAGACGCACGGTGTTCGGCATCACCGCCGCTCCTCGCGGCCCGGTATCGGCATCACCGGCATGACCTCGACGGCGTCGCCCGGAAAGATCGAAAAGTGCGGGTGCCGCTCGAACAGCCGCGCGGCCTCCGCGTGCGAGGCCGCGCGCACGACGGTGAACGCCGCCATCGCGTTGGCGACGTCCTCGATCCCGCGCGGGCCGACTTTTTTGGTCTTGCCCAGCGGCCCGCCCATCGCGACGATCGCGCCCTCGTGTTGCGCGACCCAGGCCTGCCAGGCCGCCCGTCGCGGACTGGTCTTGGAGCCGAGATAACCAGCCAGATACGTGTCCTTCGTGCTCATCGAGACCCCCTTCGATTACGGTCGCCGACCGACGCCACGCCCGGTCGGCCGCCCAGGTTCTGTTGAATGTTACTACCAAGCGGCCAGCCCCGCGGGCATGGCGGCGACCACCGGCGCTTGTGGTGCAAGCGCGGTTCGCGGTACTTTCGCGGGCAAAGTCTTCCTCCGAACGTCCCGACCCCGCGGTGAATCTCATGCCGATCTTTGACGGGCTCGCGCCCGCGCCGACCAATTTCTTCATGACGCTCCGCGATATCGCCTATTGGGTCCGGTCCGCCCGCGCCGATGCGCGCCTGGCGCGGCTGCGGCAGGACGAGCAGGCGCTGTCGCCGTTCGATCACCTGTATGCCGACACCCACGATCCCTTCGGTGTCGAATTGCCCCAGTACCGCTATCAACAGCGGAAATACGCGTGCCTGCTGTCGATGCTGCCGCAGCGCCGCTATCGCAACATCCTCGACGTCGGCTGCGGTCTCGGCACGTTTACCCGCAAGCTCGCCCCGTACGCCGACCGCGTGCTCGGCACCGACATTTCGGGCGAGGCGATCAGTCAGGCGATCAAGATGTCTGCGACGCTTCCGAACCTGAGCTATGTGCAGCGCGACATGCTCGACGCGGCTCCGTTGGAATCTGCCTACGACCTGATCATCGTGGCCGATACGCTGTACTACATGAATTCACGCACACCGGCCGCGTTGAAGACCCTCGCCGCCGCGATCGCGTCGAAATTGACGCCGGACGGCCTGGTGCTGATCGCCAACCATTATTTCTTCGGCGTCGATCCGGCATCGCGGGAGACGCGCGCGATTCACGATGCGTTCCGCTGGGCGTCGGGACTCGATTGCGTGGCCGAATACCGCCGCGCGTTCTTTCTCGCGACCTTGCTGCGACGCACGGCGCACTGACCACCGGCGCCGCCCACATGAGTTTCATGGATCCGCTCACTTTGGAAGGGCCGAGGCTGCGCCTCGAGCCGCTGTCCCACGCCCATCACGACCGGCTGGTCGACGCCCTGCGGGACGGGGAACTTTGGAAGCTGTGGTACACGTCGATTCCGTCGCCCGAGGGCCTGCGCGCCGAGATCGACCGGCGCCTCGCGCTGCAGGCACAGGGGTCGATGTTGCCGTTTGCGATGATCGGGAAATCGGACGGACGCGCGATCGGCATGACGACGTTCATGCACATCGACGCCGCCAACCGGCGCGTCGAAATCGGCTCGACCTGGTATCGGGCCGGCGCCCAGCGCACCGGCCTGAACACCGAGGCCAAGCTGTTGTTGTTGACCCACGCGTTCGAGACCCTGAACACCATCGCGGTCGAATTTCGCACGCATTTCTTCAACCACCAAAGCCGCGCGGCGATCGAGCGATTGGGCGCGAAGCTCGACGGAATCCTGCGCCAGCACCAATTGGGAACAAACGGCACGCTGCGCGACACCTGCGTCTACAGCATCCTGGATCGGGAATGGCCGGCGGTGAAATGCCATCTCGAATTCCAGCTGCGCAAGCCCCGGCGCTGACCCAAACTGAGCGCTGCGCCCTCCTCGAACGCGCGCCGGGCTGGAACAATTCATCCGATTCGGGTCAACGGGGTAACGACATGAAACAGCTGATTCTGGCGTCCGTGGGAGCCCTCGCGCTCAGCGCCTGCGGCCTGGCCGGGACCGCGGCATCGACCGCCGCCGGCGGCGAGGCGGCGGCCGCCCAGGCCAAGGCCGGATTGCAAACCGAGGCGCGCGTCAAACAGCAGCTCGCGGCGGCGGCGGCGCTCGACGCGCAACATCGACAGGCCGCCGATCCCGCCTCGCAATAAGCGGCGGACCTGGGCGACCGCAGAGCGGTGACGTGACGCGCGCGCACGCGTCTCCGTATACTGCGCGAGCCGGATTCACCACGAAAAGGATGGTCGATGTTTTCCCACATCATGATTGGAACCAATGATCTGAAGCGCGCGAAAGCGTTCTATGACGCGTTGTTGGGCACGCTGGACGTGCCGCCGGCCAAGGTCGACGGACACCGGATTTTTTACCGCACGCCGACCGGCGTTTTTTCGGTCACGACGCCGATCAACGGCGAACCGGCGACCTGCGCCAACGGCATGACGATCGGCTTCGTGGCCGCATCGCCCGCCGATGCCGACGCGTGGCACGCGGCCGGACTCGCCGCCGGCGGCACCGCCTGCGAAGAGCCCCCCGGCATTCGCGAAGGCAGTGTCGGCAAGCTGTATCTCGCCTATCTGCGGGATCCGGACGGGCACAAGCTCTGCGCGCTGCACCGGCTCTGAGTTGAACACGGAGGCCGCGCGCTCAAGCGATTGAGCGCGCGGCAAATCCCCGGGGAGCGCCCGACTGCGAGCCGGCGATCAGCCAGGCGGACGCGGCCAGCAACAAGGTCACGACGAATTCGGACCATTGGTACCGCAAGGTCGGCGCCCACGTCGGCCGGGATTGCGCCAACAAGGTCGGCACCCAGACCAGAGCGCCGAACGAACTCATCATGACCGCTTCGAGAGTGGCCGCAAGACGCGGGACCACGCCGACGATGAGTCCCACGCCCGCCGCGAGGTGCGCGAGTCCGGTGAGGTAGGCAAGATCCAGCCGGTCGGGCAGCCACGCGGGCACCATGCTCGCGGTCAGATCGGCATAGGCGAAGTGCGCCGCTCCGTAGACGGCACAGTTCAGGCCGAACAACACCCGCACCACAACGAGTTCGCGCTCGCGCTCGACCGGCGACCGCCGCGACGCCTGCGATGAGTCTCGCAGCACACCGCGCAGGGTCCACGCGCCGAGCACCGGCGTCAGTGCTTCGAAAAGGCCATACCACGAACCCAGGCTGAGCGGCTTACGCAGGATCGGCGGCAGGCCCATGACGGTCCAGATCGCGGCGTACCCGCCGATCACCATGACGCCTGGCAAGGCCGTGCGCCGGAAGCAAAGACCCACGGCCGCGGCGAGGATCAGCAATCCGGCGGCAACAACCCCCGCCTCGCGCCCGGCCATCCCTTCAGGGACGGTGTGCCACATCGGCGCGAAGTCGTGGTACGCCAGCATCAGGACCGCAAGGCCTGCCGCGGCGATCGCGTACAAGGCTTGACCGATTCGATTGAAGCTCATGAATTGTCACCTCCGCTCGGGGTACCGCGGCGCCCCGGCAGCTTGGATCCCGGGTGGCGTGGGCGTGCGGGCTGCGTTGATAAGCGCCGCTGCCCGGACCGGCCAATTCGCTGTGTTCATGTGGCGTCGACGGAGGACTTCAGTTCGATGACGTTCCCATCCGGATCCGCAAAGTAGAGCGAGAGGCCGTCGCCCATCGCACCGAAATTGACGGTCGCCTGCCCCTGCGTCGATACGCCGTGCTCTCCCAGGTGTCGCACGATCTCCATTTCGTCGAAGGGATCGATTCGAAGACAAATATGATCGACATTCCTGCCGACCCGGGCGGGAGCGCCTCCGCCGCGCCGACCAAGCTCACCGTCGACGGCGATGAGATCGATCATCGAGACGCCGGCGCGCAGGTGAACCAGCCCCAAATCCGGGCGGATCTTTGCGACCTCGCAATGCAGTACCCGCTGGTAGAAGTCGACGCTGCGCGGCAAGTCCGTAACCCGCAAAACCACATGGTCGATGCATTGAACGCGGAACGGAGTCATGAGCACAGTCCTCCACTGGCATCGGTTGGCGGTGCCTCCACCGCCGTCATTCGGAACCGCCAACGGCGAAGCGCAAGTCCACGGCCCGGGTGGTCACTGGTAAGATAGCTCCATTCTCACTCGTTCGGAATCCGGTTCATGGCCAAAGCGTATTGGATAACTTGTTATCTCGAGATCAAGGACCCCGACCGGCTCGCCGCCTACGCGAAGCTTGCAGGACCCGCGATCGAGGCGGGCGGCGGCCGCTTCCTCGCCCGCGCGACGGCGGCCGAGGCCTTCGAAGCCGGCCGTCTTGCGCGCACGGTGCTGATCGAGTTTGCCAGCGTGCAACA
>JBBISV010000088.1:10429-12618 GCA_037441085.1 Gammaproteobacteria bacterium
TACTCCTTGGTGAAGGTCGCATGCGGACGTCCGCCGAGGCGGTTTCTCGTGTCCACGCCGGCATACTCGCGCACCTCGAGCCCGTGCGGAAACTCGCGCCGTAAACGCTCGATCTTCGCCTCCGGACAGATGCGGTCGGCCCGGCATCGGACCGCGAGCAGGTGGGACGCGCCCGCATCGAGCCGTGCGCGCGCCCGCGCGATGTCGTCGCCGCCGACATTCAGACGGCTCAATCGCCGGTCGCGCCCGAGGCCGAATGCCAGGAACCATGGCGACAGCGGCACGGACGGTTGAGCGGCGACGGCCGCGACGACCTGCGGATCGATGACCAGCGGAATCGCAAAGGCGCCGGTCAGACACATGCCGATCGCGCCGATCGGCGCACCGCCGGTGTGCCCGCTGATGTGGGCGGCGAGCGCGCGCAGCCAGGTCGTTACCGGCGAGGATACGCCGGCGCGCAGATTGGCGAATTCCCGGGATATGCACAGCCTGACGGCGTTGCGCAGCGGCGCCCGGCTGCCGAGCGGACCGAACAGCCAAGGCACGACCACCTGGAATCGGGCGTCGATCAACCGCTCGGCGAACAGGCGCAAACCGGGCGAGAAACCCGCCAGTTCCGGCAGGATCAACAACGGCGGATGTCGGCGGTTGCCCGCGTAGTAGACCGCATGCGCGATCCCGTCCGAGGCGAAACTGAATTGCTCGAACGGCTCGACCACGCCGCCGTTCACGCGCGCAATCCCGGGAGCGGTTCCGTCGGGAATACGTGCCGCGGGCGAGAAGAGCGTCATCGCCGTATTGTAGGAGAACTCGGGCGCGCACGCGGCGGACCCGTCGCGCCGCGCATCGGCGAGCGGCGCACGGTAGGATCTGGTGGCGGCTTGGATCGGGCGCGCGTTGCGATCGCACGGTGAACGGAGGGTGGGAATGCATCGTCGTTATGGGTTTTTGGTGGTGGTGACCGTCGCCGTCGTGCTGGCGGTCGCCTATGCCGGCTTCAGGACATTCAAGCCTTCGGGCCTTCCGTTTACCGTCGATGTCGTGGACGCGCGCACGGCGCTGATCATCCCGATCGCCGGCATCGGGCTGCCGACGGGACTCGAGGCGGGCGATCGAGTCGATCTCCGTGAAACGCCACCCGCGACCCGCATCGCCATTGGCCGATTCGCACAATTCCATGACAATCTGCCGGCCGGCCGCGGCGACGCGTTCGTGATCCGCCGTGGCAAGACCCTTGTCGCAGTGCCTGTCACGAATGTCGACCTCGGCGCCAGCTTCGGCGCCCGGTGGTCGGCGCGAGGTTTTTTTTGCTTCGTCGTCCTCTTGGGGGGCATTGCGCTGCTCGCCTCCTGGCGGGGCGCGGATAGAGCCGCCGCGGGCCTGGCAATCTGGGCCATCGCGTTTGTGGTCGGCCTCGCGACGGGTTCCGTGCCACTCGATCACGGCCTCGGACTGAGCGCGCAACTGGGCGTCGATAGTTTGTTCTTGGTCGCGCGCGCCGGGTTCTACTTGATGGTCGAATCCATGGTTGGGACCGCGCTGAGCGCGCGCAGCCGGATGCTTTGGCGTGCAATTTTCCTGCTCCTCCTCGCTGCCGGAGCCATCGTGACGCTGGGCGGTCTACTGGTCTTCGTCGCCACGGGTTGGGCGGAGTTCTTGCGTCCCGTGTACGGCATCATGTTGACCGCCAGCTACTTCGTGCCGGTTGTCCTGCTGTTCGCGAACTATCGACGCGCGGACGGCGCGAATCGGCTGCGGCTGCGTTGGATGCTGTGGAGCAGCGTCGTGTTCGCAAGCTCGGTCATGCTGGACAACACGCCACTGCTGGGTTACCTGGCTTCGGCGGTCATCAACCAGCTCATGTTGCCGGTCGCCATGCTCGGTTTCTTGTACGCCGTGCTGCGTCATCGCGTGGTCGACATCTCGGTGGTTCTCAATCGCACCCTGGTTTACGCGGCCACGACCAGCCTCGTGCTGGGCCTGTTTGCGCTGCTGGAGAGCCTCATCGAGCGCGCGGCGCTCGGTCGCGATGCGAGTCAAGTGCTGGAACTCGCCGTGCCGCTCGCGCTCGGCGCGGCCTTGAGCACCGTGCACAGACGCATCGAGGCCTGGGTCGAACGGTTCTTCTTTCGCGAGCAGTACCGCGCCGAAGCGGCACTGCGTGAATTTGCCAAGGAGTGCGCCTTCAT
>JBBISV010000089.1:0-6044 GCA_037441085.1 Gammaproteobacteria bacterium
GGCGCGCGGCCAGGGCGCGGCCGCCTACGTGCTCGCGGCTCTGCGCTCGACCGAACAGGGCGGCGCCGCGGCGTCCGCGCGCTGGCTGCGGCGCTCGGCCGAATTGGGCTATCCGCTCGCGGTCGCGAGTCTGCGCACCCACCGGCCGCTGCTCGATCGAGAGATCGTCGGCGCCACCGATCCTGCGCTGCGCGGGCCGTGGGTGTTCGACCTGGTGCGGCGCGACGACGTCGCGACGCTGCGCCTCATCGGGCGCCCGGGCGCCACGGTGCGCGATTCGTTCGGCCGCACCGCGCTCGCGCACGCGGCCGAGGACGGCTCCGTCGAGGCCGCCCGCGCCTTGCTCGCGCTGGGGGCCGACGTCGATGCGGTGGACAAGGTCGGCACGACCCCGCTGATGATCGCGGCGGCGCGGCCGGATGCGGCGATCACGAATCTGCTTCTCGGTCACGCCGCGCGCACGCAGACCGCGGATGCCGCGGGACGCACCGCGCTATTCTACGCGGCGACCGCCGACAGCGCGGCCAACGTCACGGCGCTCGCGCAGGCCGGCGCCAAGCTCGATGTACGCGATGCCAAGGGGTACAACGCGTTGGATGTAGCGCTCGCGGTCGGGGCGAAGTCCGCGGCCGCGCAGCTGCGCTCGCTCGGGCTGCATGCGACGCATGTGATCGCGGCCGACGCCGGCGGGACGGCGAAGTTCGATCCCGCCCATCCGGGCGACATTTATCACGGTTGGCCGCCCCTCGCGCTCGCGGTGGTGCGCGACGATGCGGACGCCGTACGGCAGTCGCTCACGGCCGGCGGCAATGCGAATCTGCGCCTGCCGCAGGGCGACAGCCTGTTACAGGTCGCGGCCGACGCCCATGCGTTCGCGAGCTTGAAGCTGCTGGTGGAGCACGGCGCCGACGCATCCGCGGCCAATCCCGCCGGCCACGGCGTGCTGTGGCTCGCGGTGATGCGCGGCGACGATGCGCTGGTCAAGGCGCTGCTGGCCGACGGCCTGCGTCCGGATGCCCGGACCGCGGCCGAATCGGCCCCGCTGATCGTCGCGGTGCAGGCCCGGCACGCGACGATCGCGGCGATGCTGCTCGCGGCGGGGGCCTCCACCGCGAGCGTCGATGCGCACGGCCGCACGCCGTTGATGATCGCCTGCGCGAACGGCGACGCGGCGCTCGCCGCGGTGTTGATCGATCATCATTCCGCGGTCGATGCGGTGGACCGGGACCGGCGCACGGCGCTGTGGTACGCGGCGGCGACCGGCTCCGCCGACGAGGTGGCGCGGCTGCTCGCGGCGGGCGCGAATCCCCGACTCGCCGACGCCCGCGGCGTCACGGTGCTGCACGCGGCTGCCGCCCAGCCGAACGCCGCCGTGCTCGCGCCGCTGCTCGCGCTGAAGCTGCCGCTCAATGCGCGCGATGCGCACGGCGACACGCCGCTGATGATCGCCGCCGCGATGGGGCATGTCGATGTCGTCCGGGCGCTGCTCGCGCGCACGCCCGACCTCGACGCGCGCAACGACGGCGGCGACACCGCGCTGATCGCCGCGAGCCGGGGCGGTTACGCGGCGGTCTGCGCCTTGTTGGTGCGCGCCGGCGCGAACGTCGCATTGCGCAATGGCGCCGGCGTCGATGCTCACGACGTCGCCGCCGGCCGGGGCTTCGCCGCGGTCGTCAAGGCACTGGCCGGGAACGGCTGAGGCGCCGCTGGCGGCGCTCAGTACGCGTTGAACGGGCCGGTGAAGGATCCGGCGCTGTGTTGTTCTATGCCGACGTAGACTTTGCGGCCATAAAAGAACGGCATGCCCCACACGAACTGGGTGGAGCCGCCGACGCCGGCGAGACTCGGCAGCGCCGCGGCGCCGGCGACGAAGGTGTTGGGGTCGGCGATCGCGAAATTCACCGTGTTCACGCCGTTGTTGGCGCCCGTGCCCATGTTGGTTGCGGAGACCGCCAACGGCGCGACCGCCGGGCAGTAATAGCCGAGATACGCCGCCGCGGTGCAATGGGCGATCGTCGGGTCGTCGAGTTGAATCGACTCGGTGCCGGAGTCGATCTCGGCCGGCAGCGAGGTGGCCGCGCCATTGTAGGTGGCGGTGAAATAACCGTTGGCATCGGTGCCGAGCACCGTGAGCCCCGTCGGTGGCAGCGCGTTGTCCGTCTGCGTGCCGATCCCGAACAGCACCTGGCCCGCGACAGAGGTGTCGCCGTTGGCATTGACCGGCGGGGGCAGATCGACGATCACGCCGTTATTGTCCGCCGCGAACAAGGTGACCGGATTGGTCACCTGCGCGGTGAGCGCCACGTTCTCGGCGACGCAGGTGCCGTTCGCGGCGCAGCCGAAGTAGACCGGCAGCGGCGCCGCGGCGCCGACGCAGCCAGGACCGCAGTCCTGGGCGAACAGACCGACGCCGAGCAGCCCGTTCGCGCCGAAGCCGCCGACGCCGTTGATCAGCGTGCCGTTGGCGCCGCAGCCCGCCGGTGGCGGCGGCCCCGCGGCGGTGTCGTCCATTATCTGGACTGGGAGGTGCGACGCGTGTTCGCCCGCCAGCGTCACATCGGCCAGGGCGACCGGACCCCAGGTCTCACCGCCGCCGAAGGCCACGCACTCTTCGAGCGCTTGACCCTGCGCATCGGTGGTGCCGGCCAGCGTCAGGCCGGCCGCCGTCAACACCGATCGCACGAGGCGCAGCCCCGAGGAGCCGGTGTCGAGCAGCACATGGTCGATGCTCGCGCATTGCGTCTGACTGCCGGCCGCGCACACCTTCACCGTCACGTAGGCGTGGTTGATCTGACCCGCGGCCGCGGCGGGCCCCGCATCGACGGTGACCGCCAGCGCGTTCACGATCGGCGGCGGCGGTACGACAACGCTGCCGCTCGCATGATTATTCCCGACGCAACCGCCGAGCAGGGCGGCGCCGAGCGCGGCGGCCGCGGTGAATTGGGTGATTTTGCGCACGGGCGGCCTTGAGGTTCCGGGGTCAGTGGAGGTCGGCGACGGTGATGCCGGCCGGGATGGCGGCGGGCCGGTACGCGCGGCCGGCATAGGCGCGCAGGTGACCGCCCAATTCGACGACGGCGTCGGGCAGCACGACCCGCAGTTCGCGCTTCAGGCCCGGCCGGTCGAGCGCCGCGATCGCTCGCCGGTAGGCGCCATAGTCGCTACCCAGCAATTGGCGCAGGTCCGGCAGCACCGGGCCGCTCCACGCGACGGCGAACACGCTGCCGGCGCGGTCGAGGAACTCGCGCACCCGCAGCCCGTCGGCGCAGATGATTTCCCGCAATTCGTAGGTTTGCATCGGCGTCACGCTGACCGCGCCGCCGAGACCGCGCGCATCCGCGGCGACGCTTGCGGCATCGCCGCCCAGGGCCGCGTGCGCCGGGCACGCGGCGAGCCAGCCGAAGGCGAGGATCCACGGAGCGAAGTGTCGCGGTGCGCGGTCGTTCATACGCGGATTCTGCGCTCCGGGGGCGCCGCTACGGAACTGTCGTCGCCGGGAGACAGCCGGCATACCCCGGCGCTTAAGGCGTGGCGGCCGCGATCTTCGCCTGCAGGTAGCTCGCGAGCTCGGCCACCGTCGGGTGATCGAACAATTCGGTCAGGTCGATCATGCCCGGATAGTCGCGTTCGATCGCCTCGTGGATCTCGATCAACTTCAGGCTGCTCGCGCCGATGTCGAACAGGTTGTCGTCGATCTCGATGCGCTTGCCGGGCAGCGCGGCGTCGCAAATCGCCCGCAGGCGGTCCTCGAGCTGGGTTCCGCGGATGTGCGCCGCGCCGTGGGATCCTGAACGCAGCGCCGCGAGCTCGCCGAGGTCGCCGTCGAACTCGCCGTCGACCAGGGCCTGTTCCAGCAGATGGCGCTGGACCTTGCCGCTGGTCGTCTTCGGGATGCGTTTGACCGGAACGACCTCGGTCACCTCGAGTCCGGTGTGTTCGTTGATCAGGCGCGCGACGGCCGCGGCCGTCGGCAGGAATTCCTCCATCCCGGAACGGTGCAGCACGAAGAACACGAGGTCCTCGCCCTGCGAGCCGGGCCGCCGCACCCCGGCGGCGACGACCTTGCCGAGTTCCAGCCCCGGGGCGCGCTGCGCGATGTTCTCCAGATCGTAGGGATAATAGTTCTGGCCGTTGACGAAGATGATTTCCTTGCTGCGGCCGGTGATGTACAGCGAGCCCTCGTGCATCACGCCGAGGTCGCCGGTGTCGAGCCAGCCGTCGGCGTCGATGGCCAGTGCCGTCGCCTGCGGATCGGCGAAGAAGCCGCGCGTCACGTTCGGTCCGCGGATCAGGATGTGGCCGACGTGTTCGGGCGGCAGGGCGGCGCGCTCCGCGTCCGCGATGCGCACCTCGGTGTCGGGCACCGGCCGGCCGACGCACATCAGTTCGAGCGTCCTGCGCGCGTCGGCCGGATTCAGCTCGATCCGGCCGCCGACGTTGAGGCGGTTGCGGTCCACGCGGATCCAGCGGTATTCGGAGCCGGCGGGCGGCAGGCTCACGGCGAGCGAGGCCTCGGCCAGTCCGTACACCGGATACATCGCGCGGCGCGACAGGCCCGTGTGGGCGAGGGCGTCCATGAACTGGTTGCACAGATCCACAGAGATCGGCTCCGCGCCGTTGTAGATCAGGCGCACGGCCGACAGGTCGAGGCCTTCGAGGCGCCGCGGCCCAAGCACCTTGAGGAAGTGCCGGTAGCCGAAGTTCGGCGAGCAGGTGATGGTCACGCGCTTCTTCGCCGCCACCTGCATCCACAGGAGCGGCCGGCGCACGAACAGCTCCGTCGGCATCAGGTTGATGTGCACCTGGTTGGCGAACTGCATCAGGAAGAAGCCGATCAGGCCCATGTCGTGCGTCAGCGGCATCCAGCTCAGGGACACGTCGTCCTTGGTGAAGCGGTCGACGATCGTCGCGCTGCGGGTGTTCGCGATCAGGTTCGCGTGGGTCAGGATGACGCCCTTCGGCTCACTCGTCGATCCGGAGGAGAATTGGATGAAGGCCGGATCGTCGGGGTCCGGGCGGTGCGGCCTGCCGGGGCGCGACACGTCGGTGATGGACTCGACCAGGAACGCGCGCGCCTTGATTTCGGCGAACAGAGCCTGTTCGCCGACCTCGGCGGCGAGCGCCTGGAGCCGCTCGAGGTTCTTCGAGTCGGTGTAGAGCCACGGCCTGCCGAGCTTGCGCGCGACGCGCAGCAACTTGTGCCGGTGCTCGTCGCTGATCCCGACGGCGAGCGGCACCGGTTGCATGCCGCCGCAGACCGCGGCCCAGAAGCCGTCGATGAACTGCTCGTTGTCGTTCAGGAATATGATGAGCTTGTCGCCGCGGGCGGCGCCCTGCGTCTGAAGGTGGTACAAGATTCCGAGCGCCCGCCCGTGCAGTTCGCCGTAGCCGACGCGGCGTTCCGAACTCTCGCCGTCGACGTAGCACACCGCGCGATCGACGCCGCGGTTGTTCTCGAGCATGTCCACCAAGGTCGTGTGATTCATCGTTCCGTTACCGTCATCATGAGATTGGATCGGGTCCGCAGGTTGATCTGCGCTTCGTATTCGACCGGCTCTTCGCAGGTGCGCGTCATGACGAATCGCCGGCTCATCGTCTGGACGTGCACCAGCATCTCGAACATCGCCAGGTGCTCGCCGATGCAGTGGCGCGGACCGGCCGAGAAGGGGATGTAGCCGAAGCGGTGCCGCAGGGCGGCGTCCGGCCCGGCGAAGCGTCCCGGCCGGAATTCCTCGGGCGCTTCCCAGAACGCCGGGTGGCGGTGCACGAAGTAGGGGCTGATGAACACGTCGGTGCGCGGTCCTACGGGGAAGCCGCCGAGTTCGTCGGCCTCGATGCTGCGGCGGGTGAACAGCCAGCCCGGCGGATAAAGCCGCATCGATTCCTGCAGCACCTGATGGGTGAACTCCAGCTTTTCGGCCGTGTCGAGCGCGACCGGCCGGGAGGCGTCGGCGCGGTCCGCCTCGGCTCTCAGGCGCTCGGCCGTCTCCGCGTGCCGGCCGACCAGATACTGCGCATCTCGGCCAAGACGGGCTTCGGCGTGG
>JBBISV010000089.1:6054-12549 GCA_037441085.1 Gammaproteobacteria bacterium
CAGGTCCAGGCCAGGGTGGCGGCCGTCGTCTCGTGGCCGGCGACGATCAAGGTCATCACCTCGTCGATCAGTTCGGCATCGCTCATGCCCTCGCCGGTGTCGCGCGACACCTGGGCCATCAGCATCGCCAGAAAGTCGAAATGATCCCGTGGCTCGCGCCGCCGACTGGCGATGAGCTCCCGGATCAGCTTGCCGAGGGCGCGGAAGCGGTACGCGAATTTCAGGTCGCGATTCGTCTCCTTCGCGACCAGCGCGAACGGATTTTCGCCGAGTTCGAGCTTGAGGCGGTCGAGGTCGGTGCCGAAGATCGAGCGCAGCACGATGTCGAGGGTCAGTTCGCTGGTTTCGTCCGAGATGTCGATCGGTTGCCCGCGCGCGGCCTTCGCCGCCCAGCGATCGGCGTAGCGGTCGTTCACCGCGCCGATCAAGGTGCCGAATTGTTCCAGCACGCGCCGGTGGAACGCCGGCTGGATCATGCGCCGTTGGCGGCGCCAAAGCTCGCCCTCGCTCGTCATGATGCCGTTGCCGAGCAGGATCTTGACCCGGTCCATCCCCTCGCCCTTGGTGTAGTTGCGGTGATTGGTCAGCAGCACGCGCTTGACGTCGTCGGGGTGGTTGATCACGTAGAAATACGCGCCGCGACCGGGCGCGAATACCCTGTAGGTGTCGCCGTGGACGCGGAAATATTCGCGCATCCGGACCAAGGACTCGTCCGTGCCGCCGAGGTCGAAGCCCTCGACGGGCCCCGGAGGGGTCGCATTGTCATTCATGCGGACATTGTAACGTACGATGAAGTCGCCGCGACCTGCGGCTATTGCGTAGCGGACGGCGCTTCCAGACAATGCCCGGCGTGCCCACCAATCCAGACGACGGCGGTCTTCGCAACACGATTTACAAGCGTCAAACGCGTTCCGCGCGGCGTTTGACTCCCGTTCGCTCGGGCCTCTACCGCGCGCTCGCGCCGCTTGCGCTCGGCCTGATCCGGCTGGTCTGGGGATGGTGCCGCGTGCGCGCGGTCGCGGGCGTCGGGAACGTCGACGAGGTGCTGCGGCGGACCCCGTCGTTCATTCCGGTCTACTGGCACCAACATCAATTGTTCTGCGTGAAGGCTCTGCTCGACCTGCGGCGCGCCGGCGTCACGCCGGGCTTCCTGATCAGCCCGTCCGTCGACGGCGAGATCGGCGCGCGATTGATCGCGCGGATGCGCGGCGTCGCGATCCGGGGATCCTCGTCCCACACCGGCGCGCGCGCGCTGCGCGACTATTATCAGGCGCTGGTGCGGGACGGCGTGTCGCCGTCGATCACGCCCGACGGGCCGCGCGGGCCGCCGTGGAGATTCAAGCCGGGCGCATTGCTGCTCGCGCAGATTTCCGGCCGCCCGATCGTGCCGATGACGTTCGCGGCATCGCGCGCCTGGATGTTTCATTGGGACCGCTTCGTGATTCCGATGCCCGGCGCCCGCGTCGTGATCGCGATCGGCGAGCCGGTTTGGGTGCCGAAGGGATTGAATGTCGCCGCGCTCGAGGCGCTGCAGGCTGACATGGAGCGGCGTCTGCGGGACTTGTTCGAGTCGGCGCGCGCGAAGCTCGATTAGCGCCGGCCGCGGCGCCACGTCGCGATTGCGGTTTGGCCACATGTGTGAGAGAAATGCGCATATGGAAACGGATCTGCACGCCGTGGTGCTGGCGTCGGCGCGACTGCTGTTGCGTCCGATCGTGCGCGTGCTGCTGCGCGCGGGCGTGCCTTTCCGCGAATTCAGCGAGCTGGCGAAATTCGCCTACGTGGAGATCGCGACCAATGAATTCGGCATCCGCGGCCGGCCGACCAACGTGTCGCGAACGGCCATTTTGACCGGCTTGAACCGCCGCGACGTCGCCCGGATCCGCCGCGCCGCCCCGCTGCAAATGCTGGACTCGGTGTTCATGAGTCCGGGTTCGCGGATCTTGTCGGGCTGGCATCTGGAGGATCGCTACCGGGACGCCGGCGGCAATCCGGCGCCGCTTCCGCTCGAAGGGGAGGCCCCCAGCTTCCAGAGCCTGGTGCGGCGCTATGCGCCGGATCTGCCGCACATCGCGCTGTTCAAGGAGTTGTCGGCGGCCGGTGCGATCGAATTGACGGAGGACGGCTTGTTGATCGCGGTACGGCGCAGCTATATTCCAAAGTCCTTCGACCCCAACCAGATCCGGCTCTGGGGCAGCATCCTGCACGACATGGCCACGACGCTCGCACACAACGTCACCCGCTCCGAGGCGATGCCGGCCCGCTTCGAGCGCCGCGCGATCCATCTTCAGGTGCGCCGCTCCGCGGTGCCCGCGTTTCGCGAATTCGTCGAAGCCGAGGGGCAGCGCTTTCTGGAGCGGATCGACGCCTGGCTGATCCAGAACGGGACGGGTGAGCCGGTGGAGCGGGACGGCGCGGATGCGCCGCCCGCGGTGCGGCTCGGCGCGGGCGCCTACGTCATCGAAGAAGCGTCGGCGAACGGCAAGGGGGCGCGCTGATGCGTCCGTCGCGGCGTCACGGTTGGCGCGGCCTCGCCGCGGCGCTCGCGATGGCGCTGCTCGCCTCGAGCTGCGGATCCGGCATCACCGCCGGCATCGAGGGCACCGGCGCGACGGTCGCCTCGGTGTCCGCGGGCGCGATCAGCCGTTTCGGCAGCATTTTCGTCAATGGGGTGGAATACGACACCACCACGGCCGCGGTTTCCATCGACGGCCAGAGTGCGGCCGCGAGCGACCTGCAGGTCGGCCAGGTCGTCGTGGTTCAAGGTTCCCTCGATCCGGGCGGCATCAAGGGCAAGGCCGCGCAGGTCGCATTCGACACGAGCGTGCAGGGCCCGGTCGCCGCGGCCAACGCGGCGGGCTCGACGCTGACGGTGCTCGGCCAGACCGTGCGCATCAGCCCGCAGACCTCGCTCGCCGCCGACGCGGGCGGCACGCCGAATTTCGCGTCGTTCGCGCCGGGCACGCTGGTCGCGGTCAGCGGCTTCGCGAACGCCAACGGCGACATCACGGCGACCCGCGTCCAATTGAAAACCCAGGTCACCGCCTACCTGATCGCAGGCGCGGTGAGCTCCGTCAACGCGCCCGCGTATCAACTGTTGATCAACGGCGCGCGCATCGATTTCAGTGGCGCGACGCTGGGCGGCTTCCCCGGCGGGCGCAGCGTGCAGGCGGGTGACGTCGTTCAAGTCGCGACCGCGTCCGGTCGATCGACCGGCACCTTGTTCGCCACGCGGGTCACGCTGCTCGCCGGCGCGAGTGGCGGCAGCGGCACCCATGGAGCGATCGACGGCGACGTTACGCGCTTCGCGTCGGCGGCGGATTTCGACGTCGAGGGCACGCACGTGACGACCAACGCGCAGACGCTGTTCCAGAACGGCACTGCGGCGCAGCTCGCGGCCGACGTGGAGGTCTCCGCCCAAGGCGATTTCGACGCGACCGGCACGCTGGTCGCGACGTCCGTGCAGTTCGCGCGCAGCGCCCCGATCCTGTTGAAGGGACCCGTCGACGCCGTCGATCCGTCGACCAATACGCTGACCGTGCTCGGCGTGGCGGTCACGACCGATGCGACCACGCGTTTCGAGGACCAATCCGCGGCGCCGGTGTCGCCGTTCAATCTCGCCGCGGTCGCGGCCGGCGATTTCGTCGAAATTCACGGCAGTCTGACGCCGACCGGCGCCGTCGCGGCGGCCTTGTTGACGCGCGAGGCGCCGGGCGGCGAGACGGAGTTGCGCGGCCAGGCGACCGGCGTCGCCGCGCCCGCGCTGACGCTGCTCGGCGTGCCCGCGCTCACCGGGCCGGGCACGCGGTTCGTCGATTCCTCGGAATCGACGATCACCAGCGCACAGTTCTTCGCGGGGGCCGCCGCCGGCTCGACCGTCGACCTACAGGGTGCGCTGGTAGGCGGCGTGCTGCAGGTGACGACGGCGATCCTGCCGAGCCAGGCCGATCTAGGGGAGTAAGGAGTAGAAGCTAAATTTATCAAACGCTTAGCTTGTATTCGTGAGAAGTTATGCGAGAATCGTGATGGGGATGTCGATCAGGGAGATTCTCGGGAAGTGTGTGACGCATACGGTATCTAGCGCATGCCGGATGGCAAACTCATGCTCGGGAAGCGATATTCAAATCATCAGGGCACTGCGAAGCGCATGGCGATAGTTCCAAACGATACGCGGTATCCCGACCTCACCGCCTCGGACATCCTGTCGCCGCAGGTCTGGCCGCGGCGCAATCCGGGCCCGCCGGTGGGCCTCGACGTGATCTGCATCAAGATCGCGGTCGACTTCCAGTCGATGACCGCGGTGAACGTCGACGAACGCCTGCGCGCGAATCTCGAGCTGCTGCGCGAGGCGACCCGCTCCGACGCCGCGTTTCACATCGCGCTGGATCCAGCGACCGGCGCATTCGAGGATATCGCCGCGGCGCGCAGCCTGCTCGCGACCGGCAATCCCGAACAATTGCGCGGTCAGTCGCTCGACGCGCTCCCCTGGCTGCGCTCCCGGTTCGCGCCGCTGCGCATCTGCGAGCTGCGCGACACCGCCAAGACGCGCGGTGAACAGGCCGCCGACGGCGCGCTGTGGTGCGGACTCGGCATCGGCTCGGTGCTGACGATCTCCTACTTCGTCGACGACCGGCCCGCCGGAATCCTCGGCATCGCCGGCGCGCGGCCGCGCGAGAATTGGGACGTCCAGCTGCACTTGTTGCTGAAACTCGTCGGCAGCAGTCTCGCGAGCGGCCTGGCGCGGCTCGCCACCGAGGCGCGGCTCGCCGACCTGGTCGAGCGCAACGAACTGGCGCTGCCCAGCGCGAACGACGGTCTGTGGGACTTCGACACGCTGCACAACCGGGTGTATCTGTCGCCGCGCTGGAAGGCGATGCTGGGCTACGACGAGACCGGGACCGAGCCTGCGCCCGACTGGCGCACGCTGGTGCATTCCGACGACATGTCGCGCGTGCAGACGGCGATCCGCGACCACGTCGCCGGCAAGACCCCGCTGTTCGAAAGCATGCACCGCATGCGCCACGCGACCGGCGAGTGGCGCTGGGTGATCAGCCGCGCCAAGGCGCGCGTCGACGACAAGGGGCGGCTCCTGCGCCTGGTCGGCGTCGAACTCGACATCACCGAACGCAAGCTGTACGAGGAGGCGCTGTTCCGCGAGAAGGAGAGCGCGCAGATCACGCTGCAGAGCATAGGCGACGGCGTGGTCACCACCGACGCGCACGGCGTCATCGACTACATCAATCCGGTCGCCGAACAGCTGACGGGCTGGCGCCTGGAGGACAGCCAGGGACGGGCGATCGAGGAGGTTTTCCGCGCCTTTCACGAGGAGACCTGCGAGCCGCTCGAGAACCCGCTCAGCGTCGCGATCCGGCGGACTCGTTCGATCAAGTCCGTGCGTCCGATGCTGCTGATCCGCCGCGACGGCAACGAGATCTACGTCGAGAGCACGGCCTCGCCGATCCGCGACGGCAGCGGCGCCGTTTCGGGCGGCGTGCTCGTGTTCCACGACGTCAGCGAGGCGCGCGAGCTGAACCGGCGGCTCTCCTACCACGCGAGCCACGACGTGCTCACGGGCCTCGTGAACCGGCGCGAATTCGAGCACCGCATGGAGCGCGCGCTGAAGAGCGCCAAGGCCCGCGAGACCTCCTACGCGCTGTGCTACATCGACCTCGACCAGTTCAAGATCGTCAACGACACCTGCGGCCACAGCGCCGGCGACGCGCTGCTCGGCCAGGTCGGCGGGCTGTTGAAGTCCAAGGTGCGCTGGCGCGACACGCTCGCCCGGCTGGGCGGCGACGAGTTCGCGATCCTGCTGGAGAGCTGCACGCTCGAGGAGGCGATGCGCATGGCCGAGACGCTGCGCGAGGCCGTGCGCAACTTCAAGTTCACCTGGGAGGAGCGGACTTTCCGCCTGGGCGCCAGCATCGGGGTGGTGCCGATTTCGGTCGACAACGACGACGTCGCCGCGGTGCTGAGCGCCGCCGACAGCGCCTGCCAGGCGGCGAAGCAGGCGGGCCGCAACCGCGTGCACAGCTTCGAAGAGAACGACATCGACCTGATGCGCCGGCGGCGCGAGATGCAATGGGCCGCGCGCATCAACACGGCGCTGGAGGAGGACCGCTTCGAGCTGTTCCGGCAGTCGATACTGCCGCTGCGCGAGCAGGAGACCGGCGCGCACTACGAGCTTCTGCTGCGCATGCGCGACGAGAACGGAAAGATCGTCACGCCCGACAATTTCATGACCGCGGCCGAGCATTACGGCATCACGCCCAACATCGACCGCTGGGTCATAGAGAACGCGTTCCGCTGGCTGGTTTCGGACGCCGACGAGCGCGAGAAGCTGGCGATGTGCTCGATCAACTTGTCTGGCCTGAGCCTCGGCGACGACAAATTCCTCCCCTACGTGATCGAACAACTGTCGCGCAGCGGGCTCGACGCCACCAAGATCTGCTTCGAGATCACCGAGACGGCGGCGATCGCGAGCTTCTCGCAGGC
>JBBISV010000090.1:0-12348 GCA_037441085.1 Gammaproteobacteria bacterium
TGCTGGCGATGGTCGACAGCGTGCTGCTGCTGGTCGACGCCGTCGACGGGCCGATGCCCCAGACCCGCTTCGTGACCCAGAAGGCGTTCGCGCACGGGCTCCGGCCGATCGTCGTCATCAACAAGATCGACCGCGACGAAGCCCGCCCGGGCTGGGTGCTGGACCAGACCTTCGACCTGTTCGACCGCCTCGGCGCGACCGATGAGCAGCTGGATTTCCCGGTGGTTTACGCCTCGGCGCTGCGCGGATTCTCCGGACTCGACGCGTCGGTGCGCGCGGGCGACATGCAGCCGTTGTTCGAGACGATCGTCGCGCATTGTCCGCCGCCCGACGTCGATGCCGCCGGCGCGCTGCAGCTCCAGGTGACGCTGCTCGACTATTCCAGCTACGTCGGCGCGATCGGCATCGGACGTATCAAGCGCGGCACGCTGCGCCGCGCCATGCCGGTCACCGTGGTCGGCCGCGATGGGCGGCAGCGGACCGAGAAGATCACCCAGATCCTGGGCTTCCACGGGCTGACCCGGATCGAGGTCGAAAGCGCCTCGGCCGGCGACATCGTTGCCTTCGCGGGGATCGGCGAACCGAAGGTCTCCGAGACCATCTGCGACCCGGCCTTGGTCGAGGCCCTGCCGAACCTCACCGTCGACGAACCGACCATCAGCATGACCTTCGAGGTCAACACCTCGCCGTTCCTCGGCCGCGAGGGGAAGTTCGTGACCAGCCGGCAGATTCGCGAGCGTCTCGAGCGCGAGTCGATACACAACGTCGCGCTGCGGGTCGAGCCGACGATCGATCCGGACAAGTTCATCGTCTTTGGCCGCGGCGAACTGCATCTCGGGGTGCTCCTCGAGAACATGCGCCGCGAGGGCTACGAACTGGCCGTGTCGCGGCCGCGCGTCGTCATCAAGGAGATCGACGGCCGGCCGCACGAGCCCTACGAACAGGTGACCGTCGACGTCGACAGTGACGCGCAGGGCGACATCATGACGGCCTTGGGGGGGCGCGGCGCGGAGCTGAAGGACATGATCTCGGACGGCCGCGGCCGCGTGCGCCTCGACTACATGATTCCGTCGCGGGGATTGATCGGCTTTCAGACCGAATTCCGCACGATGACCCGCGGCACCGGGCTGCTGCACCACGTCTTCGACCATTATGGTCCGATGGTGCAGCGCGAGCTGGGTCAGCGCCCGCAGGGTGTGTTGATCGCGAACGGCAAGGGCGTCGCGCTCGCGTATTCCCTGTTCAGCCTGCAGGAGCGCGGCCGCTTGTGCGTTGCGCCGGGCGAGGAGGTCTACGAGGGGATGATCATCGGTCTGCACAACCGGGAAAACGATCTGGTCGTCAATCCCCTGAAGGGCAAGAAGCTCACCAATATGCGCGCCGCCGGCAAGGACGAGAACGTCGTGCTGACGCCGCCGATCCGCTTCTCGCTGGAACAGGCCATGGAGTTCATCGACGACGATGAGTTGATCGAAATCACGCCGGGCTCGATCAGACTGCGCAAGCGCCACCTGCGCGAGGTCGATCGCAAGCGCTCGGGCCGCGAATCGGTCGATC
Source organism: Gammaproteobacteria bacterium (assembly GCA_037441085.1). Lineage (GTDB taxonomy): Bacteria > Pseudomonadota > Gammaproteobacteria > Steroidobacterales > Steroidobacteraceae > Bog-1198. Next base: position 1,558 of record JBBISV010000090.1, read on the forward strand.
AGGACGCGGCGGGCTGACGACTTAACCGATTATTGGGTGAAACGAGAAATCCATCACGTCGCCATTGCGGGATCTCCCTAACATTCGACAGGTGTCCTGACGGCAGGGTTGCCGTCGATCGTCCGGGGAGTTCAAAGGATTTGGCACGCGACATCGCGACCGCAGTTCGGACCCAAACGCAGCTGCCGTCGGAAAATCTCAATCGCCTGCTGACGCGGCAGTTGCAGGAGGCGCGCCACCGCAACGGCGACGTCGACCTGGGCGAACTGCTGCGCATCGTGAGCCTGCACTACGACCGCGCCGACGCAGAACGGCGCGGCGTCGTGCGTTCGATGCAGATAATGTCCGACGAGGCCCAGGCGCTCACGCGCGAGATCCGCGAGGAGACCGCCTCGCACCTTCAGGCGATACTCGACAACGTCAAGGACGCGATCATCACGGTCGACGAGGCCGGCCACATCGAGAGCTGCAACCCGACCGGCGAGCGGATTTTCGGCTACGCCCAGGCCGAGATTCTCGGGCGCAGCCTCGACTTCGTGCTCCCCGACCTCACGGTGCGCGGCGCGGGCGAGTTCCTCGAGCGGCTCGCGACCAAGATCGACGACACGCACGTCGACCTGGCCGCGCAGCAGGTCTGGGGCGCCTCGAAGGACGGTTCACGCCTGGCCGTCGAAGTCGCCGTCAGCCGGGCGACGCTGAACCGCCGCGACGGCTACATCGTGTGCATCCGCGACATCAGCGAACGGCACATGGCCGAACAGCTGATGCGCGAGAGCGAGGCGCGGTACCGGACCCTGGTCGAGAACGCGCCCGAAGTCATCGTCGTGTTCGACGTCGATCTCGGCCGCTTCGTCGACGTGAACGACAATGCCTGCCGCTTCTTCAAGATGGACCGCCAGACGATCCTGTCGAGCGGACCGGTGCCCTTGAGCCCGCCGACTCAGGCCGACGGCACGCCGTCGTTCGGCGTCGAGCGCGGTCACATCGCCGGCGCGCTCGCAGGCCTCACGCCCGTGTTCGAATGGACGCATTGCGACGCCAACGGGCGGACGATGCCCTGCGAGGTGCGCTTCGTCCGCCTGCCGAGTTCGAACCGCCGCCTGATCCGCGCGAGCATCACCGACATCACCGAACGCAAGCGCGCCGAGGGGATCGCCGCCGGTGAACGCCGGGTGTTCGAGAAGATCGCCGCGAACGCGCCGCTGCAATCGGTGCTCGAGGCGATCGCCGAGGTGATCGAGCGCGTGGTGCCGTCGGGCCACTCGGCGATCATGCTGCTGGACCGCGAACGCAGCGCCTTGAATTTCTCGGTCGCGCCGAGCCTGGCGCGCGAGTTCGTGATGGCGATGGATGGGGTGCCGGCGGATCCGCGCTTCGGGTCCTGCGCCGCGTGCGTCGCGGGCGCCCGTCCGGTGGTCGTCGCCGATGTCGAGGCGGATCCAGCCTGGGAATGCCGGCGCGAGGCGGCCGTGTACGCGGGCCTGCGCGCGGCCTGGTCGGCGCCGATTCTCGCCTCGGACGGCACCGTGGTCGGCACCGTGGCGATCTATCGGCGCGAGGCCGGTGCGCCCGGCGACCGCGACTTCGAACTGATGCTGCGCATGGCGCAGATCGCCGGCATCGCGATCGAGCGGCGCGGCGCCGAGGACGCGCTGCGCAAGAGCGAGGCGAAGTTTCGCGGCCTGTTCGAGAGCGTCATGGAGGGCGTCTACCAGTCCACCCGCGACGGCCGCGTGCTCGCCGTCAATCCGGCGTTCGTGCAGATGTTGGGCTACGACACGCCGGAGGAGATCTACGCGCTGCCGGTCACGGCGCTCTACTGGAATCCGGCCGACCGCGAAACCTATGCGCGCCGCATGGAGAACGAAGGCGAAGTGCGCAACGTCGAACTGATGCTGCGCCGCAAGGACGGCGGCATGCTGGTCGTCGTCGACAACAGCCGCGTGGTGCGCGACAAGCAGGGGCGGGTCACCGGCTACGAGGGAACGATCGCCGACATCACCGAGCGCAAGCAGGCCGAGACGGCGGTGTTCCAGGCCAAGGAGCGCGCCCAGGTCACGCTGCAGTCGATCGGCGACGCGGTGATCACGACCGACTCGGTTGGCCGCATCGATTACATGAACCCGGTCGCCGAGAGCCTGACGGGGTGCGAGAGCCGCGAGGCGCAGGGCAGGCTGATCAGCGAGGTGTTGACGGTCGTCGACGAGGCGACGCGCGAGCTCAGCGACTGCCCGGTGATGCGCTGCCTGCGCGAGGGCCGCGTGCTCGGTCTGGCCGAGCACACCGTGCTCGTGAACCGGCGCAGCAAGGAAATCGCGATCCAGGACTCCGCGGCGCCGATTCGCGACCGCGAAGGCAACATGATCGGCGCGGTCATGGTGTTCCACGACGTCAGCAAGGAGCGCCGGCTGCACCGGGCGCTCTACTACCAGGCGAGCCACGACGCCCTGACCGGGCTGATCAACCGCCGGGAATTCGAGAACCGCCTGACCGCCGCGGTCGAGAGCGTGCGCCAGGGTGGGGACATCCGTCACGCGCTGCTGTATCTCGATCTGGACCAGTTCAAGCTGGTCAACGACACCTGCGGGCACCCGGCGGGCGATCAGCTGTTGAAACAGATCACCGGCGTGCTGCAGTCGCGGGTGCGCGCCGGCGACACCCTCGCGCGCTTAGGCGGCGACGAATTCGGGATCCTGCTGCAGGATTGCACGCTCGATCAGGCGCTGCGGGTCGCCGAGACGCTGCGGCAGGCGATTCGCGATTACCGGTTCGTCTGGCAGGACGGGGTCTTGGGCGTCGGCGTCAGCATCGGCATCGTCGAGATCACCAAGGAGACGCCGACGGTCGCGAACGTGATGAGCGCCGCCGATGTCGCCTGTTATTCGGCCAAGGATCTGGGGCGCAACCGGCTGCACTTGTACACGCCGGACAACGTGCCGGAGCGGCACAAGGAGATGCACTGGGTTTCGAAGCTCACGCGCGCCTGCGACGAAAGCCGCTTCGACCTTTTCTTCCAGCCCATCGTGCCGATCGGCTCGACGGTGCATGACCGCGAGCACTTCGAGCTGATGCTGCGGATGCACGATGACTCGGGCGCCCTGATCTCCCCGGCGGAGTTCATCCCGGCCGCCGAGCGTTACAACGTGATGCCCGCGGTCGACCGCTGGGTCGTCAAGACCGCGCTCGAGCGGGTCGCGCACCGCAACGGTTCGGGCGTCAAGCCCTACACGATCGCGGTGAACCTGTCGGGCAACTCGCTGAACGACGAGCGCTTCCTCGAATACCTGATCGGGCTCCTCGGGAGCGCGAATCTCACCGCCGGGGCGATCTGTTTCGAGATCACCGAGACCGCCGCGATCGCGAATCTCGGCAATGTCGTCTATTTCATGCGGGAGCTGAAGGCGCGCGGCTGTCACTTCGCGCTCGACGATTTCGGCAGCGGTTTGTCCTCGTTCATGTACCTGAAGACCCTCCCCGTCGACTATCTGAAGATCGACGGCCAGTTCATCGAGAACGTGACCCGGGATCCGATCGATCGCAGCATGGTCGAGGCGATCAGCCAGGTGGGCCGGGCGATGGGCATCCACACGATCGCCGAACGGGTCGAGTCCCAGGAGGTCCTCGCCGAGCTCGCGCGCCTCGGGATCGGCTTCGCCCAGGGCTTTCATATCGCGGCGCCACGGTCGATCAGCGAGTTCCCCTACTCGAACGAAAACTAGTACCATCCGTCCGCGATGCACGATTGGACGGTCCCGCAGCGCTGGGATGACTACGACCCGGTCGAACATGCGACCTGGGACCGCCTGTTCGCGCGCCAGTCGGCGATGCTTCCCGGCCGGGCGGCCGCGGAATTCCTGCGCGGCCTCGACGTGCTGCGGCTGGGCGAGCCCGGCATCCCGCGGTTCGAGGCGCTGTCGGAGCGCCTGTCGCGCCTGACGGGCTGGTCCGTGGTCGCGGTTCCGGGCCTCGTGCCGGACGCGGTGTTCTTCGACCACCTTGCGCACCGCCGCTTCGTCGCCGGCCGCTTCATCCGCAAGCCCGAGCAGAGCGATTACCTGCGCGAACCGGACGTGTTCCACGACGTGTTCGGCCACGTACCGCTGCTCGCCGACCCGGTGTTCGCCGACTACATGCAGGCCTACGGCGAGGGCGGGCTGCGGGCGCTCGCCCACGACGCGCTGCATCGGCTCGCCCGGCTGTACTGGTACACGGTCGAATTCGGCCTGATCCGGACGGCGGACGGAATGCGCCTGTATGGGGCGGGGATCGCCTCCTCGTACGGCGAGTCGCTGTTCGCGCTGGACGACGAGTCGCCGCACCGACTGGGCTTCGACCTGCGGCGGGTGATGCGCACGCCGTACCGCATCGACGACTTTCAGTCGAATTACTTCGTGATCGCAAGCTTCGCGGACTTGTTGCGACAGACGCTGGAAACGGACTTCGCGCCGCTCTACGCGGACCTCGCGCGTCTGCCGGACATCGACATCGGCGTCATCCTGGCCGAAGACCGCGTTTACTCGCGGGGCACCCAGGCACGGGGCGGTTTGTCGTCATTGACGGAGAATACGGCATGCGATAAAAAGGAATCATGAAAACCACGGTTGATATTCCAGATGGCGACCTGGCGGATGCCATTCGGTTCACCAAGGCGAAAACCAAGCGCGCGGCGATCGTCACCGCCATCCAGGAATTCAACCGGCGCAAGCGCATGGCCGAGCTCACCAAGCACGCCGGAACCTGCAAGGACCTGCTGAGCGTGGAGGAATTGTTGCGGCGGCGCCGGCGGCGATCGCGACCGGAAGGTGCTCAGGGATTTCGAACGGCTGTTGCCGGAGCTCCGCATCGACGAGGCGGTCTGGAGCGGAGCCTATGAACTGGCGCGGCGTGCGCGTGCCGCCGGCGTTTCGGTCCCGGCCACCGATATCTTGATCGCCGCGTGCGCGCGGCACCACCAAGTCGAGCTTGAATACGCCGACTCGGATTTCATGCACCTCGAGAAAATCTAGCCGCGCCGCCAATCCAGAGCTTGGAAACTCCCGAAAGGGGCCCTTGACTTTACGTCGCCGCAGGTCGAAGACGCCAGGCCACGGATGGCGGTCACGTCTAGAGATCGGCTGGCCCGGATCGTGATCGCGGCTTTCTTTGGGCCAAGAGTCGTTCAAATTCCTGTGGCAGGTCCGGCAGTTCGGCGGCGGCGGCAAAGTCCCGGATCCAATGTTGCACGCTCTCGACGTTTGCGGCGGGGAATACGTCGAGGAGCCCTTCGATATCACGCAGATCCTGGGGACGATGTGCGATCGCCTTCATGATGAGTAGATCCTCCACCTGGGGCAATCGCACTGGCACGCCGCCGATGTCGTGCACCGTTGCTCGAGACACCGCCGCGGCTTCGAACGGCAACCCGCTGAGGATGATATCGATGTCGATGCCGGATTCAGCATGACGAAGGAGCAGCACCCGCGTGCGGCGAGCAAAGTCGAGAGGATTGTCGATGCGTGGGAAAATTCCGTGAGCCTTGGAGGATTCGAGCAAAGAGTGCCACTTTTCATCGGGAGCCACCACAAGCGCGTCGATGTCACGCGTTGCGCGCGGTCGGCCGAGGATCGACGCAGCGATGCCACCGACGATCATCGCAGGAACTTCGGCCGCCTCCAGCCAGTGTGTGAGATCGGCGAGAGCGGCGACAAATAGCCCCGGAATAGGTCCCGTCACGAGAAAGCTTGGAGAATGCGCCGCCAGCGGTCGCGGACTAGGGTGACGCCCGCTTCCCGCTCCGCATCGTTCTCACGCAGATCCGCCGAAGTCATTAGCGACCAGATTTGGCGGAGTTTGAGTTCTACGGGAGTGCGGCGAAGCTCTTCGACCTCGAACTTGCCTGCCAGTTTCAGGCCTGCGAGATAATCCCGAATGCATTTTGGGTCTACGCCGCTCATCGGGATATTCGTCCAATTCGCGCCGTTCACGACGCCGGAATTGGCCTCAATTCTACCATGGCGCACGGGAAGGCGGCCAATGGATAGAATGATATCGCATCGACGGCCGAACGATAGAAACGTGAGGGACTGATTGGCGGGGCGGCCCGTGCGGCTATGGAACTGCTTGCAGCCTTTAGCATTCGCCGGGGATTCGGGTGGGCGCGATCCTTTGGATCTCGTTTACACTGGAGTGCCGCAGACTCGACGATTCCGCAATTGGCAATTGGAAATATCTACGGAATGAAGGATGGTTCCAGCCAGCCATTGAACCGACTGGCGAGAAAAGTCTATCGATATGAATAAGCTAGACCGCCGCATCGCCGTCGCGCCGATGATGGACTGGACCGACCGGCATTGCCGCTATTTTCATCGGCTGCTCGCGCCGCACGCGCTGCTCTACTCGGAGATGATCGTCGCCAAGGCGATCTTGCGGGGCGACCGGGCGCGGCTGCTCGCCTTCGACCCGGCCGAAGGGCCTGTTGCGCTGCAACTTGGGGGCTGCGACCCGGGCGAACTGGCCGAAGCGGCCGCGTTGGGCGCGGCGGCCGGCTACGTGGAGATCAACTTGAACGTCGGCTGTCCGAGCGACCGGGTCCGGACCGGGGCGTTCGGCGCGTGTTTGATGGCGGAGCCTGCGTTGGTCGCGGCCTGTGTCGCCAGAATGCGCGCGGCGGTGACGGTGCCGGTCACGGTGAAGTGCCGGATCGGAATCGACGAGCGCGACAGCTACGAGTTCTTCGAGGCCTTCGCCGCCGCACAGTTCGACGCCGGCATCGACGCCTTGATCGTGCACGCGCGCGCCGCCCTGTTGAGCGGCCTGTCGCCGAAGGAAAACCGGGAAATCCCGCCGCTGCGCTACGACTACGTGTACCGGCTGAAGCGCGAGCGTCCGGCTGCGACGATCGTGCTGAACGGCGGCGTCGCGGACGTCGAGGCGGTGAGGGCCCATTTCGCCCTGGGCGTGGACGGCGTGATGCTGGGCCGCGCCGCCTATCACCGTCCGGCGTTGCTCGCGGCACTCGAGCGGGAGTTCTTCGACCCGGACTGGATCGGGCCGCGGCCGGAGGAGGTGCTGGAGCGCATGCAGGCCTATGCGCGGCGCGAGGCCGGCAACGGCATCCGGCTGCATTCGATCACGCGCCACATGCACGGTCTGCTCGCGGGCGAGGACGGCGCGCGGGCCTGGAGGCGTTTCCTGTCGGAAATCGCGGCGACCCCGGGCGCCGAGGCGGGGATTCTGCGCGCGGCGCTGCCCCTCTTCGGCGGCCGGTCAGCACAATAATCCCAGGTTAAGTATAATTGACGCGCATGGGAAATGAAGTCGAAGTCGCGATCTTGTTTGCCGATGTCGTCGGCAGCACCAAGCTCTACGAGCAGCTCGGCGACGTGCGCGCGCGCGAGATGGTCGGCATCTGCATCGAGGTGATGCGCGCCGCCACCGAACAGAACGGCGGGAACGTGATCAAGACCATGGGCGACGAGGTCATGGCGACCTTCACCACCGCCGACGACGCGCTGAACGCCGCGGCGCAGATGCAGAAACAGATCAGCGCGCACCCGGCGCTGAAGGTCGACGAGCACGCGGTCGCGATCCGCATCGGCTGTAACTTTGGGCCGGTCGTGGTCGAGAACCGCGACATCTTCGGTTCGGCGGTGCACACGGCCAACCGCATGACCAGCCAGGCCAAGGCCGGCCAGGTGATGACCACCTCGACGATGGTCGAACAGCTGTCGCCGGATTGGCGGGCCTCGGTGCGCCAGATCGACATCGCCACGTTGAAGGGACGCAGCAGCGAAGTGGCGTTGTTCGAGGTCCTATGGCAGCCGGAGGACGTCACCAGCATGGTGCCGGCGATCGCCTCGCGCGATCGTGCCGCGAAGGCCCAGCGCCTGCGCCTGCGCTACCAGGGCCAGGAGATCTTCGTCAACGACGGCCGCGCCAACATCACCATCGGCCGGGCCGAGGAGAACGACCTCGTCGTCAAGGGCAACCTGATCTCGAGGCTGCACGCGCGCGTGGAGATCAGCCGCAACAAGTTCATGCTGGTCGATCAGAGCACGAATGGAACCTTCGTGCTCGGCAAGGACGGGGAAGAGGCCTTCGTGCGGCGCGACTCCATGCAGATCCGCGGCGAGGGGCTGATCGGACTCGGCAAGGCGCCGGACAGCAATTCCTCGCAGGTGATCCGCTACACCTGCGAGGAGTGAAGGCCGTCAGGTCGCCGCGAGGCGGCTGCGCGCGTCGGCGAGTTCGCGGCGCAGTCCCTGAGGGAGCCGGTCGCCGAATTCGTCCAGATAGGCGCTGATCGCGTCGAACTCCTCGCCCCAGGTCCTCGGGTCGACTCCGAGGAGTTCCTCGAGCGCGCCCTGGGCGAGATCCAGCCCCGCGGTATCCAGGTCCGAAGGTCCCGGCAGCTGCCCGATCGGCGTTTCCACCGCCCCCGCGGTTCCCTCGCAGCGCTCGATGATCCAGCGCAGAACCCGCATGTTCTCGCCGTATCCGGGCCACAGGTACTGGCCCTGCTCGTTCTGGCGGAACCAGTTGACGTGGAAGATCCGCGGCGCCCGTTCGAGCTTCGAACCGACCTTGATCCAGTGATCCCAATAATCGGCGAAGTTGTATCCGGCGAAGGGCTTCATCGCCATCGGATCGCGGCGCACTATCCCGACCGCGCCGGTGGCGGCCGCCGTGGTTTCCGACGCGACGCCTGCGCCGACCAGCACGCCATGAGTCCAGTTGCGGGCCTGATAGACGAGCGGTGCGAGCGTGCGCCGGCGGCCGCCGAACACGATCGCCGAGATCGGCACGCCGCCCGGCGTCTCGGCGACCCGGGAGTAGCTGGGGTTGCGGGTCGCGGAGACGGTGAAGCGCGAGTTCGGGTGCGCGGCGGGGCCGTTGGCCGCGTCATACGGCCGTCCCTGCCAGTCGACGGCGGGCTGGCCGTCCGGCAGTCCCTCCCACCACGGCCGTCCGTCGGCGGTGAGCGCGACGTTGGTGAAGATCGTGTCGCGGCGGATCGTTTCGTACGCGTTGCGGTTGGTCTTCTGGTTGGTGCCCGGGACCACGCCGAAGTAGCCGGACTCGGGATTGATCGCGTACAGGCGTCCGTCGGCGCCCGGGTGCAGCCAGGCGATGTCGTCGCCGACGGTCCATATCTTCCAGCCCTGGTAGCTTGCCGGCGGGATCAACATCGCCAGGTTCGTCTTGCCGCAGGCCGACGGAAACGCGCAGGCGATGTAATGCGTCTCGCCGCGCGGATTCTCGATGCCGACGATCAGCATGTGCTCGGCGAGCCAGCCTTCGTCGCGCGCCTGCCAGCTCGCGATGCGCAGCGCGTGGCACTTCTTGCCGAGCAGCGCGTTGCCGCCGTAGCCCGATCCGAAGCTCTTGATCGTCAGCGATTCGGGAAAATGCATGATGAACCGGCGCTCGGGGTTCAAGTCACCGGTCGAGTGCAGGCCCTTGACGAAGACGCCCTCGCGGGCGATGCGTTCGAGCGCGGGCCGCCCCATGCGCGTCATCAGGTGCATGTTGAGCACGACGTAGGCGCTGTCGGTGATCTCGACGCCGCAACGGGACAAGGGCGAGTCGATCGGGCCCATGCAGTAGGGCACGACGTACAGGGTGCGTCCGCGCATGCAGCCGCGGAACAGGTCGTCCATCTGGCGGTGAGCCTGCGCCGGCGCCATCCAGTGGTTGTTCGGGCCGGCGTCTTCGCGCTCCCGGGTGCACACATAGGTTACGTGCTCGACGCGCGCGACGTCGCTGGGATCGGAACGGTACAGGTAACAACCGGGGTGGGTCGCCGGGTCGAGCGGGATCAATTCACCGTCGGCCGCCAGCTGGCGCTGCATCTCCTGGAATTCGGCGTCGCTGCCGTCGCACCAGTGGATGCGATCGGGTAAGGTCAGTCGCGCCACCTCGGCGACCCACGCGGCGACCTCCCTGCTGATGGACGCCAAATCGCCGAGCCGGTTCGGAACCGTTGCCATTTCGATCCTTAAGTTTGTGGTCAGGCGGGAGTGCCGCCCGCGGTATATTAGCATACGTATAAATGACCGGTGGATCATGGACTTGCCGAGGATCAACGCATGAACAAATGGATCGCCGCGGGCTTGCTCGCGGCCTCGCTCGCCGGCGCCTCCCGGGCCCAGTCGCCGATCGAGGTGAGGACGACCGCCGAAGTTGAGCGGCGCGTGACCAATGACGGCAAGCCGGCCTTCGCGCTGGTGCCGGCGGATCGGGTCGTCGCCGGGGATCCGGTGGTCTATACGCTCGCGGTGCGCAATAGGGGAGCGGCTCCCGCCGCCGCGGTCGTCGTGACGACACCGATTCCGCGGCGCATGCGCTATCTCGCCGGCTCCGCGGTCGGCCCCGGCGCGCAGGTGAGTTTTTCGGTCGACGGCGGCCGCACCTACGACGCGCCGGACAAGCTCTTCGTACCGGCGCAGGGCGGCAGGCCGCGCGCGGCGGATGCCGCCGACTACACCAACATCCGCTGGCTCCTGCGGGACACGTTGCAGGCCGGATCGGTTGCGTTCGTGCGCTTTCGCGCGGTATTGAGGTGAAAAAGGTCTCGACTCGCGCCCGCAAGCTCGTAGTCTAGCGCCCCATGTCGACCACCGAAATCAACGAATTGTTCGGCGCGTCGGGACCGCTCGCGCGGGCGCTGCCCGGCTACACGTTCCGACCTGAACAGGCGGCGATGGCCGCCGCGGTCGCGCGCGCACTCGCCCGGGCCGAGCCCCTGCTGGTGGAGGCGGGCACCGGCACCGGCAAGACCTTCGCCTACCTCGTGCCGGCGCTGCTGTCGGG
>JBBISV010000091.1:0-12229 GCA_037441085.1 Gammaproteobacteria bacterium
GCTCAGCTGGGAGAGCGCTTGCATGGCATGCAAGAGGTCGTCGGTTCGATCCCGACTAGCTCCACCATTCCCTCGCGTCCGAGCCCGTCCCCATCGTCTAGAGGCCTAGGACATTACCCTTTCAAGGTAGTAACACGGGTTCGAATCCCGTTGGGGACGCCATTCACTGATGTATGAGCCTCGTGCACGGCATGGGACCGTGCCGCCTGCGGGCTTTAGTGACATAACACGTGACTCCAGTCACGATGAAAGCGGCACCGAGGTCCTAGACTGTCGGCTCCGGCAGCTGCTGCCCGCGGACAACCGATGATCTTGCGCGTATTTCGACACAATCTGCAGGTTCGCGCGGCCCTGTCGTTTGGGGTCGAGGCGGTGCTGTCGGGACTCGCGTTGTCGGTCACGTCGGCGTTCGGCCTGGTCGCGCCGGCCGGAATCGTGAAGCCGGCGCTCTGCGGCGCGGCCTTCGCGATTGCGGCGACCGCCATGGGCTTATACAGCGCCCGACAGCGCGCCCAGACAGTGGGCATCCTGACGCGGATCGGCGTCGCACACACGGCGGCCGTGGTCGCGATCAGCCTCGTCGCGTTTCTGCTGCCCGCGCTCGGGATCTCCCCGTCCGACATCTACCATTGGCTGCCGGCCTCGCTGCTTGCCGTGTCCGTCGCTCGCGTCGGCTACATGCGCATCGTCGACGAGGACGCCCTCAAGCGGCGCGTGCTCGTCTACGGTGCGGGCCGCCAGGCATCGAGCGTTGCCAACCTTCGGCGTCGCGCCGATCAGCGCGGCTTCGTGGTAGTCGGGTTCCTGGTGCCGGACGGCGAGCAACCGCTCGTGTCGAAGGACAAGGTCCTTCAGACCGGCACGCGGACGCTGCTGCAGGTCGCGAGTGACCTGCAGGCGGATGAAATCGTCGTTGCGATGGACGACCGGCGCCGCGAGTTTCCGGTCAGCGAACTGCTCGGCTGCCGCCTGGCCGGCTTCGAGATCATCGACCTCGTCAGCTTCCTCGAGCGGGAGACCGGGCGCGTGCGCCTCGACGTGCTGAACCCGAGCTGGATCATTTTCTCGGACGGCTTCACGCGCGATCTGTTCCGGCTGGCGTCGAAGCGGGTCTTCGACGTCGTGACCGCGATGCTGCTGCTCGCCGTCACCTGGCCGGTCATGCTGGTGACCGCGGTCGCGATCCAGCTGGAGGATGGCATCGGATCGCCGCTGTTCTATCGCCAGAAACGCGTCGGGCTGGACGAGCGCTGCTTTGACGTCCTGAAATTCCGCAGCATGCGGGTCGATGCGGAGCGCGACGGACGGCCGCAATGGGCCACGGCGTCCGACACGCGCGTGACGCGTGTCGGACGGTTCATACGCAAGGTGCGCATCGATGAGCTGCCGCAGATCTTCAACGTGCTGCGCGGCGACATGAGCTTCGTCGGCCCGCGACCGGAGCGACCGGAGTTCGTCGAGGTGCTCAACGACCAGATCCCTTATTACCGCGAGCGGCACTGCGTGAATCCCGGCATCACCGGCTGGGCGCAGATCTGCTACCCGTACGGCGCGTCGGAACGCGATGCGGCCGAGAAGCTCCAGTACGATCTCTTCTACATCAAGAACAACAGCTTGCTCTTCGACCTCGTCATCCTGTTGCAGACGGTCGAGATCATCTTGTTCGGCAAGGGCGGTCGCTAGCTCATGCGGCGCGAGGCGGCATCGCGCAGTCGGCCGCTCCCTCCGGCATGACCCCGGAAGACGGAGCGGCGCTGGCTGATGCGCCCGACCGCGCTGCTGACGGTCGCGTGCCCGCGGCGGCGACCGAGCTCGGCGCCACCGTGGTCTCCGCAGCCGCGTCGCTCTCCGATGCCGCGACGCGCGAGTGGGACGACTACGTCCTGCGCCACCCGCGCGGCAGCCTCTACCACACGGCTCGCTGGGTTCGATTCGCGGGCGAGGTATTCGCCTTTGATCAGCGCTACTGGATGGCCCGTGACGCCGCCGGGCGCCTCGTCGGCCTGTTACCGTTCGTCCGCCAGCGCAGCGTGCTGTTCGGGGCGCGCTGGGTGTCGCTGCCGTTCGTCAACTACGGCGGGCCGCTCGGCGACTCGGCGCCGATCGAGGAGGCGCTGATCCGCGCGGCGGCCGCGGCGCAGCGGGGATACCGCACGGCGCTGGAGATCCGCGACACCGTGCCGGGTCGCCCGGCGTACTGCCGGACCGACAAGGTCTCGATGCTGCGCGACCTTCCGGACAGCGCCGAGCTCCTTGGCAAGCAGCTGGGCGCCAAGCTGCGCTCGCAGATCCGGCGCGCCGATCGCGAGGGGCCGACCGTCGTGGTCGGCGGCCACGAGCTCGCGGACGAGTTCTACAAGGTCTTCGCCGAAGTGATGCGCGACCTCGGCACGCCCGTCTACCCGGCGAAGTTCTTTCGCCAGCTGCTCCGCGACGTCGGTACCGACTGCGACGTGGTGGTCGTGCGGCTGCAAGGGCAGCCGGCAGCGGCGGCCCTGCTGACCCATTTCCGCGGCGTCACGGAGGTCCCGTGGGCGGCCAGCCGGCGGGCGTTCCGGGCGACTTCCGTCAACATGCGCCTCTACTGGGAGTGCCTGTCGCTCGCGATCCAGCGGCGCTCGCAACGCTTCGACTTCGGCCGCTCGACCAAGGACGCGGGCACCTACGCCTTCAAGGCGCAGTGGGGCGCCATGCCGACGCCGCTCTACTGGTATTACCCCCTGCTGCCGCGCGACGCCGGTGCCGCCGGTGACTCGCGCGTGGCGAACGCGCTCCGGCGCGCCTGGACGCGCTTGCCGATTGGCATCGCCAATCGCGTCGGTCCAGCGATCAGCCCCGGATTGCCCTGGTAGGGCGTCGCAGGCGAATCCGGGCGAGCCTCAGGCGCGACGGCGACGACACGCGGAGCGGGGGACGGCGGTGACGCGGAGGCTGCGGCGCGAGGAGGTGGGCGGACCGCCAAGGCTCGCGCGGACCGCCGGACAGCCGGTCGCCGTTGCCGATCGGCGCGGGGCCGGATTACCGAGCGCGGGCGACGCGCGGCTGATGGCGGATCGCGACGATGCCGGCGCCGAGCAGGCCGGCCGCGAGCAGCAGCAGCAGCGACGGCTCAGGGATGCCGATGGACGAGAAGTCGGCCGTAATCAACAGCGCCCCGGCACTGGCTCCGCACCAGCCCCAAAAGTAGTCCCCGGCGCGGCAGTTGCTTGCCGCGCCGGCGGCCGGGAGGTTGATGACGCTGTACCGGAAGTCGTTGACGACCACGTTGGCGAGGGAAAAGGAGAGGCCGTTAAGATCCGACAGCGACATACCCGGGGTTCCGCTTCCCGGCGAGGGCAGCGGATTCGCGATCGACAGATTGAAGAGCTGGACCCCCGAGCTGCTGCCCGGCGTCGTGAAGGCCACATTGAGCAGCCAGTCGATGCCACTCGTGTTCGGCGCACCGAGACCCCAGATCGAATTGTCAACCCACGTCAGCTCGCCGATGACGACATTGCTGGCGCCGGTGGACGTCCCGAAGTGCACGGGGTCGGCGGTGAGCGCGCTCGATCCGGAGAGCCCCCAGAACCCGCCCAGCCACTGCACCTGCGAATTTGGCCCGTTCGCGGTGTTGACGATCTGGCACTGGGGTGCCGCGCAGTTCGCAGTCGCCACAAACGAGCCGCTGCTCGCGCCATAGATGGCGATCGCCTGCGCATCGACACTCGCCAGCGCGAGAAGCGCAGCGGCAATGCGGATCCATCGGGTCGTCCGGTTGTGCATGATCCCTCGGGATTGCCGTTCCTGGGGCACGGCGACGCCCTAATAGCAGCAATTACCGTGCCATGTTAGAAAAAACAAGAGCTTGTAGCTCTGGGACGGACCGCCGCCGGCTATCGTGTAAGAAAAGCCGACGTGAGCCAAGTCCATCACTTGGGGGGCGCCGGCATGCAACACTTAGAGGTTGCCAGTGACACCGTGGCGCAAATGAGACACATGCCGCTTGGGGGTTTGCGGTGCCGCTGAACATCGCGGTCGGAGGCTATGCCGCGGCGGCCTTCGGTGCGGCGGTCCTCAGCGTGCTGCTCGCGGTTGCCGCGGTGCGGTCGCCCCGGTCCCGGCTCTTCCTGCTGGCCGCCGTCGGGACGACCGCGTGGGGCGTGCTGAACGCAATCTGGGCCGCCCGCAGCCAGGTGCCTCTGGTAGCCGGCGCGGTGCTGGAGATCGTCAAGACCGGCACTTGGATTCTGGCGCTGGTCGGCATCGGCGCCCAGGTCCTGTCGCGATTCCTGCGCCTCCTTTCCTATACCGCCTGCGCCGTGCTGTTCGTGCTGGTGATCGTATCGCCGTCCCTGGCGCGGCTCGGCCTCGACATCGAGACCGCGCGGCTGATGTTCGCCCGCGCGAGCCTCGCGCTGTCGCTGCTCGGTCTAGTGCTGCTCGAGCAGATCTACCGGAATTCGCTGTTCGCCGCCCAGCGACAGCTGCGATTTCTGGTCATCGGCGTCGGCGGGCTGTTCGCGTACGACCTGTTCATGTACTCGCAGGCCGAACTGCTGCGGGGCCTCGAGTTCGGCGTCTGGGAGGCACGCGGTTACTTTGCGACTCTGCTGATCCCGATGATGGTGATGGCTCTGCGGCTTCTGCCCGGCGCCGCGGTCGACATCTTCGTCTCGCGGCACGTTGTCTTCTATACGGGCATGATTTTCGGCATCGGTGCGTACATGGCATCGATGGCGCTCGGCGGGTACTACATCCGGTTCTTCGGCGGCGAATGGAGCACGGAGCTTCAGGCGATCTTCTTCGCGGCGGCGCTGGCCGGGTTGCTGTTCCTCGCCTACTCGCTGTCGGTGCGCCGGTACCTGCGCGTCTTCATCAGCAAGCACTTCTACCGGAACAAGTACGACTACCGCGAGGAATGGCTACGGTTCATCGAGACGCTGTCGCAGACGCACGATGCCGATGTGTACCGAAAGTCGCTGCGCGCGATCGCGCAGATCTTCTCGAGTCCCGGCGGCCTGCTGTTCACGCTCGACGAGGATGGCCGGCGGCTGGTCGCGATGGCGGCCGAGAACGCGACACCCGCGGAGGCGCCCGGGTCGGAGCTGCAATTGCCCATCGCCGACCCGCTGGCCCGGTTGCTCGCCGAGCGGCAGTGGATCGTCGACATTGACGAATTCCGCCGTGACCCCAGCGAATACGGGGGCGTGGCCCTGCCGCCGTGGCTCACCGGCCTCGACAACGCATGGATCGTGTCGCCGCTCCTTGATGCCGACCGCCTGATCGGCTTGCTCGTACTGTTGCGGCCGCCGCCGCCCGTCACGCTGACGTACGAGGACCGCGATCTGCTCAAGACGGTCGGGCGGCACGTCGCGACGCTGCTGCTGCATCACGAGGTCAATCGCAAGCTGGCGCAGAGCCGTCAGTTCGAGGCCTACAACCGCCTGACGGCGTTCATGATGCACGACCTGAAGAACTCGGTGGCGCAGCTGGGTCTCGTCGTGGCCAACGCCGAACGCCACCGCCAGAACCCGGAGTTCTTCGACGATGCGATCGACACCGTCCGCAACGCCGTCGAGCGACTGCGCCGGCTCATCGACCAGCTGAAGGGTGCCGCGGCCAAGGGCAACATCCGCGAGGTCGCGCTCGACAGCGTCGTCCGCTCGGCCGCGGCGCGCTGCGGGGGCAGCGCCCCGGTGCCGACGCTGCCGGACCGCTTCCCGACGGTCAGCGTGTGGGCCGACGCCGAACAGCTAACGACAGGCATCGAGCACGTGATCCGCAATGCGCAGGATGCGACGCCCGAGACCGGCACGGTGCAACTGCGGGTCGAGACGATCGGCAGCAAGGCGATCGTCTCCGTCGTCGACTCGGGCTGCGGCATGAGCGCTGATTTCGTTCGGACACGGCTGTTCCAGCCGTTCGACAGCACCAAGCAGGCCAAGGGCATGGGAATGGGAGCCTACCAGGTGCGCGATTACATCCGGATGATCGGCGGCGACGTCGAAGTGCAAAGCGTTCCCGGTCAGGGCACGACCTTTTCCATTATCCTGCCTACCGCCGTCGCCCGCGATCAAGTGGGCGTCGATCGCCCGCACCTGAACCGCGCCTGAATCGTCAATCCGGACGCCAACGATGGAACCAGAGCAGACCGAGCCACGCGACGAACAGGACAAGCCGACTCTGCTGATCGTCGAGGACGACCCCGGGTTGCAGAAGCAGCTGCGGTGGTGCTTCGACAATTGGCGCGTCGTGATCGCTGAGAACCGCACCGAGGCAATCGCGCGCCTGCGGCGCTATGAGCCGGCGGTGGTCCTGCAGGACCTCGGGCTGCCACCGGACACCGATGGCGTCAACGAGGGCTTCGCGACGCTGCGCGAGATCCTCGAGCTCGCGCCGCGCACCAAGGTCATCGTCGTGACCGGCAACCACGAACGTACGAACGCCCTCAAGGCGGTCGCGCTCGGCGCATACGACTTCTGCGCGAAGCCCGTCGAGCCCGACGTGCTCAACCTGATCGTCGACCGCGCGCGCAACATCTTCCTCCTCGAGGAGGAGAACCGGCACCTGCAGGAGGCCCGGGCCGATGTGCCGCTCGAGGGCATCATCGCCTCCGACGAGGCAATGCTGAAGGTGTGCCGGACCATCGAGAAGATCGCACCCGCCAGCATCGCCGTTCTGATCCTCGGTGAGAGCGGCACCGGCAAGGAGCTGCTGGCGCGGGCATTGCACTCGCTCAGCAGCCGGCGCGAGCAGCGCTTCGTCGCGATCAACTGCGCCGCCATTCCCGACACGCTGCTGGAGAGCGAGCTGTTCGGCTACGAGAAAGGCGCCTTCACGGGCGCCGGCAAGCAGACGATCGGCAAGATCGAGCATGCGGATGGCGGCACGCTGTTCCTCGACGAGGTCGGTGACATGCCGCTGTCGCTGCAGGCGAAGCTGTTGCGCTTTCTGCAGGACAAGGTGATCGAGCGCCTCGGCGGACGACAGGAGATCGCCGTCGACGTGCGGATCGTCTGCGCCACGAACCGCGACCTGAAAGCGATGATCGCGGCGCACCAGTTTCGCGAGGACCTGTTCTACCGGATCAGCGAGGTCACGGTGCGCGTGCCACCGGTGCGCGAACGCGTCGGCGGAGCGGTGATTCTCGCGCACGCGATGCTGCGCAAATACGCGGCGGCGTCCGCGCAGCCGCGCCGCGAATTTTCGCCCGACGCGCTCGCCGCCATCGAGGGCTATACGTGGCCGGGCAACGTGCGCGAGCTCGAGAACAAGGTCAAGGCGGCGGTCGTGCTGGCGGATGACCGGTTCATCACGGCCGAACATCTCGGGCTCCCGACGGCGGAGTCGGGCGCGCATTTCCTCAATCTGCGCGAGGTGCGAGCGCGGGCTGAGCGCCAGGCCCTGCGGCAGGCGCTCGCGGTCGCCGACGGCAACGTGTCCGCGGCGGCCGATCTGCTCGGCGTCAGCCGGCCGACGCTGTACGACCTGATCGAGCGCTACGGGAGGCGCGATGGCGGCGCCTGAGGCCGGGCCGAAACCACGCCTCGCCGCGCACGCCTCGTCGCCGCCGGACACGCTGGGTTCGCGCTACCTGGCGCGGTTGCCGATGCTCTACGTGTTGCTTGCGCTCGCCCTGCTGGCGATGTGGCCGACGGTCAGCTCGCTGGTCGGCTACTGGTGGTCCGTCTACGACTATCACTACGGCTTCGTCGTGGCGGGGCTGTGCGTCTGGTGGTGCGCCGAGCAGCGCGCCGCCACGGAGTTTCGCGATCCGCGGGCGCCGCGGCTGGCCGTCTGGGCCCTGCCGCCCGTGCTGCTCGCCTGGCTGGTCGCGGCCAAGGGGCACAGCGCACTTGGCCAGCAGTTGCTGCTGCCGCTCGTACTGAGTGCCGTGGTCTTTGCCGTCGCGGGTGCCGCCGGCGTCCGCCGGGCGTCGCCGGCGCTGCTCTACCTGTATTTCGCCATTCCGGTGTGGGACTACCTCGTAGCGCTGCTGCAGCGCGCGACGATTGCCGCGACCGAGGCCGTGCTCGGAGTGCTGCGGATCCCGGCAGTGGTCAGCGACACCATCGTATCCCTGCCCACCGGACGCTTCGAGATCGTCGAGGGCTGCGCCGGTAAGCGCTACTTCATCGTCGCCCTGACGATCGCCTATGCCGCGAGCCTGATGCAGCGGATGACGTGGTCACGGCGGCTTGTGCTGCTCGCGGCCACGGCCGTACTGGCGATCCTCGCCAACTGGATCCGGGTACTGATCGTGATCGTCGCCGGCTACGCGACGGACATGCGGCACTACTTCGTCGCCGTGGAGCACCAATCGCTCGGCTGGCTGATCTTCGCGATGCTCGTCGTCGTGATCGTGCTGCTGGCAGGCCGGCTCAGCCATTCGGGCGCGGCGCCGGCGCCATCCGTCGGCGCCGCGCCCGCCGCCGTCCGGGTGAGTTCCGCGTGGGCCGTGACGGCACTGCTGCTGGTCGGCACCGCCGTCTGGGCGTGGCGGGACCCGGCGGATCTGCGCGCCGGGCGGCTCGGCGCGCTGCCGCTGCTCGCCGACCGCTGGCAGGGTCCGCTGCCGCCCGAGGGCGCGTGGCGTCCGCGCTTTATCGGCGCCGCCGACACCGTGCGGGCGGCCTATGCGTCCGACCGTGGCCGGGTGGAGTTCTATGCGAACACCTATGGCCCGGAGCGGCCCGGTGCGAAGCTGGTCTACTTCGAGAACACGCTGCTGGCGCCAAACGGCTGGGTCGAGGCCTCGCGGGCGCCGCCGTTCATGGTCGTTCGAGACCTGTTCTCGTCCATGCCGGTGTATCTCGATGCCCGCTTGGCGGATGGCGAGCTGTGGACAGTCAGCTACGTGTACCGGGTCGGCGCGCGCTCGGCGAGCAGCCCGCTCGCGGAGCAGGTGATCTCGGGCCTTGCACGCCTGACCGGGTCTCCGGCGACCGGCATCATCGCGCTCGCCGCCCGATGCGCGGGCAACTGCGCCACCGCGCGGGCGATGCTCGCCGACTTCTGGGCCGGGCCTGCGCCGATGCTCCTGCGCATGCTGCCGGAAGAACTCGAGCGCGGGGCGCCGCCAGCGTCGCCCGCGGGCGGGGGCCCATGAACGCCCCGCGCGGCGCCATCGCCGGTTCGGCGGTGCCCCGATTTGCCGCGGCGCTGTGCATCGCCGGCGTTCTCGGGGGGCTTGGCGGCTGCGACTGGCTGATCAGCGACCGGACCAAGCTGGAGCGCGCCCGCACCCAGCTCGCGCAGGGCAATGTGCGGGACGCCGTGTTCAATTTGAAATCCGTGCTGCAGCACAATCCCGCGGACGGACCCGCGCGGCTCGAGCTCGCGCGACTGTCGCTCACGGTCGGTGATGCGGACGGCGCCGCAACCGAGCTCGCCCGCGCGCTCGACGCCGGTATCCCGCCGGGATCGGTCGGCTCGCTCGCGGTGGATATCCTGCTGGCGCGCGGCCAGTACCAGCAGGCCCTGCAGCGGCTGGCGGTCGATACGTCGCTGCCCGCGCCGCGGCGCGCTGCGCGTACCGCCGCTGCACAGCTCGCGCTCGGCAGTGTCGGAGCGGCGCGCGAGACGCTGCAGCGCGCGCTCGCCGGCTCGCCGGACAGCGCGGAACTGCTGGTTGAGCTGGCGAAGATCGACATCCGCGAGCAGAATTTCGGTAACGCGGCGCAGGCGATCGCCCGCGCGGTTGCCCATGCGCCCGATTCCGCCGAGGCGTGGCTGATTGCCGGCAGCTTGAAGGTCCACGAGGGCGACTATCGTGGGGCGGAGTCGGCCTTCACGCGTGGGCGCCAGGCCGGCGAGGTATTGCACGACTTCACGCTGCCGCAGCTCGGCATGCTGCTCGGAGGGCTCGTCGAGACGCGACTCGCGATCGGCGACGGCCCTGGTGCGGTACAGGCGCTCAACGAGCTCGACGCACGCCTGCCGGGCACGCCGCCGACGCACTATATGCGGGCCAGGCTGCTCATGGCCGCCGACAACCCGCGCGCCGCCGCGGCGGAACTGCAGCGCGCGCTGCTCGCCGCTCCCGACTACGTGGCCGCGCGCAGACTGCTGGGCGCGGCGTTGCTCGCGGATGGCTCCCTCGAGCAGGCGAGCGCCGAGCTGTCGCAGGTGCTCAGCTCGCATCCGGACGACAACGACGCGCGCAAGCTACTCGTCGAGGTCGAGCTCGCGCGCAAGCGCCCGGATGTCGCGCAGCGCATTCTCGCCGAGGCCGGCATTTCGTCGCGGGGGGACCCGCAATTCGACTGGCTGCTAGGGACCGCGCTGATTACGGCCGGCAGCGAGTCGGGCATCGCCTATCTCGAGAAGAGCCTGTCGGCGCTGCCAGCGGGTGCCGGCCCCCGTATCGAACTGGCCGCGGCCTACCTGATGGCCGGCCGACGCAGTGACGCGCTCGGCGTGCTTGAGGCGATCCCGGCCACCGAACGCACGCCGCAGGTGCGGCGGCTGATCGTGTTCGCCAACATCATTCATCGGCCCAAGGACGAGGCGCTCAACGCCCTCCGTGACCTGGTGGCGAACTACCCGAGCGATGCGCCGTTGCTTGGCGCGGCCGGGGCCTACGCGCTCTCCGTCGGCCAGTACGACGTGGCCGAGTCGTATCTCGAGCGCAGCCGCCAGCTCGATCCCCGCGACGTCCTGCCGCGAATGGCGCTCGCGCAACTCGCCGTCGGCCGCGGGCAGCTGGGCCGGGCCGAGCACCTTCTGCGCGAGACGATCGCAGTCGACCCGCATGCCCAGGCGGCGTACCTCGGCCTGTCCGGCCTGCGCTGGGCGCAGGGCGGAAGCGATGAGGCCCAACAGCTGTTGCAGCAGGCGATCGCGGCGGATCCGGGCGCGGTCGCGCCGCGGCTGCGTTTCGCCCAGATCGCATTCGCGACCGGCGAACCGGCGCGCGGCCGGGCCCTGCTCGATCAAGCGGCCAATCTGGCACCGAACAACGCGGAAGTCGGCAACGCGATGGGGGAGGTCCTGCTCGCAACGGGGCACCTCGACGAGGCGCTGTCACGGTTCTCCGCAGCCTCGGCGGCCGGTTCGGCCCGCGCCAAACTGAACGTCGCCCGGACGGAGATGGCGCTCGGTAAGCTGGAGGAGGCGCGCCGACTGCTTGAGGCGGCCGCCGCCGATCCGCATGGCGATCGGCTCGAGCCGGGCGTCCTGCTCGTGGGTCTCGATGCCCGACAGGGGCGGGCGGCTGACGCCCTCGGGCGCCTCGCCGGACTGAGGCGCGCCGGGCTGCCGGAGGCGGACGCCGACGAGCTCACCGGGGATATCTACGTCGTGGCCGGGCGCTTCGTGGACGCGAGCAAGGCCTACGAGCTCGCGGCCTCCAAGCGGCCGAGTTCGAGCCTGGTCGTCAAGGTGTTTCGCGTCCGGCAGGCCCTGAACACCCCAGATCCACACCGCGAGGTGCTGCGCTGGCTAGAATCATCCCCGGCCGACCGGCTGGTACGGTGGGAACTCGCGGAGTACCTGCAGCGGATCGGCCATCGCGACGCCGCGATCAATGAGTATGAACGGCTACGGCAGGGGCCGGGGGCCCGGGACCCGGTGCTGCTGAACAACCTCGCCTGCCTTTATCTCGAAAGCAAGGACCCGCGGGCCGCCGAACTGGGGCGGGCTGCCCACGATCTCGCTCCAGAAGCTTATGAAATTACAGATACTTACGGATGGATTCTGGTGAAAACTGGGCAGCTCGAACCCGGCATGGAGCTGCTCCGAAAGGCGGCGCGCGGGGCTCCGGAAAATGCTGATATTGCCTACCACGTCGCGGCAGGGACGGCCTATTTGGGCGATAAAGCCAAGGCGCGGGAACTCTTGGCGCGCCTCTTGCATTCCAAGGTGGCGTTCGCATCGCGCCCGGAGGCCGAGGCGCTTCGAAACGCGCTCGCCGCTCAGTGAAATGATTCGAAAGCAGAATTAGGGGACATGGACGTGGCGGCGAGACAGGCTTCAATGCCCTTTCGAGCAATGCGGGGATCGGTGACGCGCGCGGTCGCACGCTGGGGAGACGCGCTCCCGGTCGCTGCCCTGCTCGCGATCGTCGTCGTCGGCGCCGCGGTGCCGTGGGCGGCGGCCCAGGCCGACGTCCCGCCGCCGGCGACGGATGCCCCGGCCGCGAGCGACCAGCCCCCCGCACCCGCGCCGGGACAATTCGGCACGAATTCCCAGTACCGCATCGGCCCGGGCGACACAATCCAGATCTTCGTTTGGCGCAATCCCGAGCTGT
>JBBISV010000092.1:0-12190 GCA_037441085.1 Gammaproteobacteria bacterium
ATTCGATGCCTACCGCAACGCCTTCGCGCCCGCGCTGAAAGCGCAGCAAGAAGGTATCCAGGCGATCGACCGCCTGGGTCACTATCAGTACGCCGTGGCCGGCGACTATTTGGAGTGGAGCCTCGCGCATGCCAAGGCGGCGATCGGCGCGCAGACGCCGGCGGAGCTGGTTTCCAAGCAGGTCGAGCTGGCGACCGCGCTCAGCGAAAAGCTGCGCGTCCGTGCGCAGGAGTTCGCGGTGCTTGCGACCGATGCGCAGGCGAGCTTCACCCAGGTCGTGACCGAAGCGACCTCGAAGGTCGCCGAGCTCAGCAAGGATGCGGCCGCCAAGGTCGTGAACGTCGCCAAGAAGGCGGCGGCCTGAGTGCCGCGCCGGGCCGGCCACGCGCCGGCCCGGCTCACCCCGACGTGAACACCGATTCGACGCCA
Organism: Gammaproteobacteria bacterium; assembly: GCA_037441085.1. Classification (GTDB taxonomy): domain Bacteria; phylum Pseudomonadota; class Gammaproteobacteria; order Steroidobacterales; family Steroidobacteraceae; genus Bog-1198. The sequence continues at coordinate 430 of JBBISV010000092.1, forward strand.
AGCCCGGACTCCGGGGAGTGGGCCCGCGCGCTGCGGGTACAGCTGGCGACGTTTTCCGGGGGCCTCGCTCCCGACGTCTACGCCAATGCCTGGTGGGACTGGTATTTGAATCTGAGCGCCGCGCCCGCCAAACAAGTGAGCATCGCCCAGGATGCGTTCACGAAGGCGCTCGACAGCTGGAGCTTCGCGCTGCGGGCGGCGATCGGCGAAACGCTGCCGCCGGCGGCCGATGATCCGCGATTCGCGGGCGAAGCCTGGTCGAAATGGCCTTACAACGTCATTGCCCACAATTACCGCAACACCGTCGACTGGTGGCGGGAGGCGCTCGCCGGCGTTCCGGACGTCGCGCCGGAGAATGCCCGCACGCTGGAATTCATGGCCCGCAATGCCGGAGAGCTGATCTCGCCGGCCAACTACCTGGCGAGCAATCCGGAACTGCTCGAGGCGACCCGCGCCGAGTCGGGACAGAACCTGGTGCGCGGTTTCCAGCACTGGGTCGAGGATGTCGAAGGGACGCTCACCGGCAGGAGTCCGGACGCGGCCGGACGCTTCGTCGTCGGCCGCGACGTCGCGGCGACGCCCGGCAAGGTCGTGCTGCGCAATGATCTGATCGAACTGATTCAATATTCGCCGCAAACCGATCGCGCGTACGCCGAGCCCGTGTTGATCGTGCCGGCGTGGATCATGAAGTACTACATCCTCGATCTGTCGCCGGCGAATTCCCTGGTGAAATATCTGGTGTCCCAGGGTCATACCGTGTTCATGGTCTCCTGGAAGAACCCGGACGCGGGTGACCGGGCGCTCGGGATGGACGATTACCTGCGGCTGGGAATAGCGGCCGCGGTCGACGCGGTGTCACGGATAGCGCCGGGCCGGGACGTGCATGCCGCCGGCTACTGCATCGGCGGCACGCTGTTGTCGATTGCGGCGGCCGATTTTGCCGCTGCCGGCGACCGGCGTCTCGCGAGCCTGACGCTGCTCGCGGCCCAGCAGGATTTCAGCGAGCCGGGCGAGTTGTCGTTGTTCATCAGCCCGAGCCAGATCGCCATGCTCGAGGCCGTCATGCAGCGCGCCGGCGTGCTCAAGAGCGAACAAATGGGCGGTGCGTTCGCGTTGCTGCGCGCGCGCGATCTGTTGTGGACCCCGGCGGTCAACACCTATCTGCGCGGCCGGCGGGAAACGCCGAACGACCTGATGGCCTGGAACGCCGACGGCACGCGCATGCCCTGCCGCATGCACTCGGAGTATCTGCGCGGCCTGTACCTCGACAATGCGCTGGCGCGCGGCGAATTCAAGATCGGGGGTCGCCGCGTCGATCTCGGCTTGATCACGACGCCGATGTTCGTCGTCGGCACCGAGACCGATCACGTGGCCCCGTGGAGGTCGGTCTACAAGGCACGCGCCCTGACGCGCGCCGACGACTACACGTTCTTGCTCACCTCGGGCGGCCACAATGCCGGGATCGTCAGCGGTCCGGTGCATCCGCGGCGCCGTCATCGCGTGCGCACCTGGACGACGGCCGGTGAAACCCTGCCCCCCCAGGTGTGGTTCGACACCACTCCTCCGCAGCCGGGATCCTGGTGGCCGGTTTGGCAGCAGTGGCTGGCGAAGCATTCGGATCCCGAACTCGTCCCGCCCCCCGGCATGGGTTCCCCCGCCTCGGGCCTGCCGCCGCTCGCCGACGCCCCCGGCACCTACGTCCTGCAGAAATAATCCCCCCGCCTTCCCCGGACCCTGGCGCGCAACCCGCGTTCGGGTAACAATCGGAGCGTGCGCGCCGGCTACGCGCACGCGAAACATCTAAGGAAGGGGGAGTTTCATGGCGAATACCAAGAGAATCGCGCTCGTCACCGGTGGCATGGGCGGGCTCGGCGAGGCGATTTGCATCAAGCTGGCGGCGCTCGGCGACACGGTCGTGACGACCTATTCGCCGGCGAATCAAAAGGCGCAGGACTGGCTCGGCGCGATGCGGGATCAGGGATTTCATTTCCACGCCTATTCCTGCGACGTCGTCGACTGGGATTCCTGCCGTGAATGCACCGGGGCGATCGCCAAGGACCTGGGTCCCGTCGACGTGCTCGTCAACAATGCCGGCATCACGCGGGACATGACGTTCCGCAAGATGGACAAGATCAACTGGGACGCGGTCATGCACGCGAACCTCGATTCCTGTTTCAACATGACCAAGCAGGTCTGCGACGGCATGGTGGACCGGGGATGGGGCCGGGTGATCAACATCTCCTCGGTCAACGGACAGAAGGGCGCGTTCGGCCAGACCAACTATTCCGCCGCCAAGGCCGGCATGCACGGCTTCACCAAGGCGCTCGCGCTGGAAGTCGCGCGCAAGGGCGTCACGGTCAACACGATCTCGCCCGGCTACATCGGCACGCGGATGGTGACGGCGATCCCAAAGGAAGTCCTCGATACCAAGATCATTCCGCAAATCCCGATGGGGCGGCTCGGCAAACCCGAGGAGGTGGCCGGGCTCGTCGCCTACCTCGCGAGCGAGGAGGCCGCGTTTCTCACCGGCGCCAACATCGCGATCAACGGCGGCCAGCACATGCACTAGCCGCCGGCGCGCGTGCAGGAGGGCAACATGACGACGCTGGACAATCCGATGGGAACCGACGGTTTCGAATTCGTCGAATACACGGCGCCCGATCCGTCCGAGTTGCGGGCCTTGTTCGAGCGGATGGGCTTTCCTGTCGTCGCGCGGCATCGATCGCGCAACGTGACGCTGCACCGCCAGGGCGACATCAACTTCGTCATCAACGCCGAACCCGGCAGCTTCGCGCAGGGCTTCGCCCGCGAGCACGGCGGCTCGATCTGCGCGATGGCGTTCCGGGTCAAGGACGCCGCCTTCGCGTACCGGCGCGCGCTCGAACTCGGCGCCAAGCCCGGACCACAGTCGGCGGGTCCGATGGAGCTCAACATCCCGTCGATCGAGGGCATCGGCGGCAGCCTCATCTACCTCGTCGACCGCTACGGCGACCGCAGCATCTATGACGTGGACTTCGTGCCGATCGCCTCGAGGGGCATCGTGGAGGGCACCGGACTCACGCTGCTCGATCACCTGACGCACAACGTCAAGCGCGGCAACATGGAGGTGTGGGCGGGCTTCTACGAGCGACTGTTCAATTTCCGCCAGATCCGCTATTTCGACATCGAGGGCCGGGCGACGGGACTGCTTTCGAAGGCGATGACGAGCCCCTGCGGCAAGATCCGCATTCCGATCAACGAGTCGCAGGACGACAAGTCGCAAATCGAGGAGTACCTGCGGCGCTACCGGGGCGAGGGGATACAACACCTGGCGCTCGCGACGAACGACATCTATCGGAGCGTCGACCTGCTGCGCGGCCGCGGCGTCGTCTTCCAGGACACGCCGGACACGTATTACGATGGTGTGCCGGGCCGGGTCGCCGGTCATCGGGAGGACCTGTCGGAACTGAAGCGCCGGCGCATCCTGATCGACGGCAGCGCGAAGGACGGCATCCTGTTGCAGATCTTCACCGCCGACGTGCTCGGTCCGATCTTCTTCGAGATCATCCAGCGCAAGGGCAACGAGGGTTTCGGCGAGGGCAACTTCCAGGCGCTGTTCGAATCGATCGAGCTCGATCAAATGCGTCGTGGAGTCATCTGACCGGCATGCAAGTACTCGAATACCAAAGCGGCTTCGGCTCCGAGTTCGCGACCGAGGCGCTGCCCGGTGCATTGCCGGTCGGTCAGAACTCCCCGCAGCGCTGTCCCTACGGACTCTACGCGGAGCAGTTGTCGGTGACGGCATTCACCGCCCCGCGCCACGCGAATCGGCGCTCGTGGCTGTACCGGATACGGCCGGCCGCGATGCACGGTGCGTTCCAGCGCTACGAGCAGCGCAAGCTCGAGACCCCGTCGGACGGCGAGCCGTTGTCGCCGAACCAATTGCGCTGGGATCCGCTGCCGATGCCGACCGAGGCGGCGGATTTCGTCGATGGGCTGGTGACGATGGCGGGCAACGGCTCGCCCGAGGCGCAAGTTGGCTGCGCGATCCACCTCTATGCGGCCAACCGTTCGATGCAAGATCGTTTTTTTTACGACGCGGATGGGGAGCTGCTGATCGTGCCGGAGCGGGGGCGGCTGCGGATCGCGACCGAACTGGGCCGGATCGACGTCGAACCGCAGGAGATCGCGATTCTGCCGCGGGGCCTGCGGTTTCGCGTGGAACTCGCGGACCCCGAGGTCCGCGGCTATGTTTGCGAGAATTTCGGTGCGCCGTTCCGCCTGCCGGATCTCGGTCCGATCGGTGCCAATGGGCTCGCCAATCCCCGCGACTTTCTCGCACCGGTCGCGTGGTACGAGGATCGCGACGCGCGCTGCGAGTTGATCGGCAAATTTCTGGGCCGGCTGTGGTCCGCCGCGATGGATCACTCGCCGCTCGACGTGGTCGCATGGCACGGCAACTGTGCGCCGTACAAATATGACCTGCGCCGGTTCAATGCCATCGGCTCGATTTCCTACGATCACCCGGACCCGTCAATCTTCCTGGTGCTGCAGTCGATCAGCGATACGCCGGGCGTCGACAACATCGATTTCGTGATCTTTCCGCCGCGCTGGCTGGCGATGCAGCACACGTTCCGGCCGCCCTGGTTTCACCGCAACGTGGCGAGCGAATACATGGGTTTGATTCACGGCGCCTACGATGCGAAGGCCACAGGCTTCGTTCCGGGCGGCAGCTCGCTGCACAATTGCATGACCGGGCACGGCCCGGATGCCGACACCTTCGAGGCCGCGGTGCGCGAAGGCACGGACAAGCCGCGCTACGTGGCCGATACGATGGCGTTCATGTTCGAGACGCGCCTCGCGCTGCGGCCGACACGCATCGCGCTCGGGCTGCCGCAGCTGCAGGCGGATTATCAAGCCTGCTGGCGCGGACTCGAGAGGCATTTCGATGCCTCCAGGCGAGAATGATCGCACCAAATGAAACGCACGATCCGGCGCTGCGGTGCTGGCTTGCGTCGGCGAACGAGCCGCTCTGCGACTTTCCGATCCAAAATCTGCCCTTCGGCCTGTTCAGGCGGCGCGGATCCGGCGAGAGCCTGCGTGGGGGCGTCGCCATCGGCGACCAAATCCTGGACCTGGCGGCCGCGAGCAGGCTCGGGACCTTCGACGAACTCGCGGCGCTGGCCGCGCGCGCCGCGTCGGAGACGACGCTGAACTCGCTGATGGCGCTGGGACCGCCCGCGTGGTCGGCACTGCGCCGCGCGCTGTCGGTCGCCTTGCGCGAGAGTTCCGGTGAGCAGGCGCGACTGACGCCGTGCCTGGTGCCGCAGGATCACGCGGAGACCGCGGTTCCCGCGGCCATCGGCGACTACACCGATTTCTATACGTCGATCCACCATGCCACCGCGGTCGGACGACTGTTCCGGCCGGACAATCCTTTGCTGCCCAATTATCACTGGGTGCCGATCGGCTACCACGGCCGCAGTTCGTCGATCGGCGTGTCGGGTACGAACTTTCGCCGCCCCCGCGGCCAGACACTCGCCGCGGGTGCCGCCGTGCCCGCCCTCGGTCCGACCAAGCGCTTGGATTGCGAAGTCGAACTCGGAATCTACGTGGGCCCCGGCAACCGGCCGGGTGAGCCGGTGCCGATGGACCGCGCCGAGTCGCACATCTTCGGTTTGTGCCTGTTGAACGACTGGTCGGCGCGGGATCTTCAGGCCTGGGAGTACCAACCGCTGGGTCCCTTCCTGTCGAAGAATTTCGCGACCACGATCTCGCCGTGGATCGTCACGCTCGAGGCGCTGGCGCCGTTTCGCGCGCCGCTCGAACGACCGCCCGGCAGTCCGCAATCGCTGCCCTACCTGGACTCGGCCGTCAACCGCAGCGACGGCGCGTTCGACATCCGACTCGATCTCGCGGTGCAAACGGGCGCGATGCGCGAGCGCGGCGTGCCGGCGCGGCGGCTGTCGAACACCAGCTATCGCCACGCCTATTGGACCGCCGCGCAGCTCGTGAGCCACCACACGATCAATGGCTGCAATCTGCGCCCCGGCGACCTGCTCGGCACCGGCACCTTGTCGGGACCGCAGCCGGACCAGGCGGGGTCGCTGCTCGAACTCACCGCCGGCGGCAAGGTGCCGATCGCGGTCGGTGACGGTGAACGTCGCACGTTCTTCGAGGACGGAGACTGTGTCGTGATCCGCGGTTGGTGCGAGCGCGCAGGCGCCCGGCGCATCGGGTTCGGCGAGGTGCGCGCGTGCGTCGACGGGTGAAATGGACATGACCATGCGGCCGCGCATCCCCTACGTTTCCGCGGCCGACGCCGGACCGCCGGAACTGGTTCGCGAGATCGAGGCACGTCGCGGCGGCGTGCTGCTTAACCTGGACCGCATGCTGCTGCACAGCCCGGCGCTCGCCAAGGGCTGGAACGCGCACCTCGGCGCGGTGCGCGGCGCGCTCACGATCGAGCCCAAGCTGCGTGAACTCGCGATTTGCGCGGTCGCTGCCTTGACGGGCGCGGACTATGAGTGGGGCCAGCACCTGCCGCTGTTCATGCAGGCGGGCGGCACAGATGCCGCGGGCGAGGCGCTGCGCAAGGTCGAGGCGGCGAGCGCCGATCATGCGCTCTTCGATGCACGCGAGCGTGCGACGCTGCGTCTGGCGTACGAGATGACATCCTCGGTCAGGGTGAGCGACGCCACGTTCGCTGCTGCGCGCGCGCACCTTGGCGGCGACCGCGGGCTCGTGGAAATGGTCGCCATCGTCGCGACTTATAACATGGTGTCGCGATTCCTCGTCGCGCTCGGAGTCAGCGCCGAGGGTGAGGAGCTGGGGGTGGGTTGATCTCCGAACGATCGCGCGGCCCGGTTGCGCACCGTATCACAAGGTGGTACTTTTTAGCCGCAATACGATATTGGCTCCCGGCCGTGCCGGCGACCCGAAAAGTGTTGGAGAATCCTGATGAGGCATTTCCTTACGACCGCCGGCGCTGCCATCCTGATGCTGCTCGCGGCGCCGGCAAGCGGTGCCGAACAGATCGTCGTCGGCGCCTCGCTACCCCTGTCGGGGGCGCTCGCGAGTTTCGGAGCGTTTCAGCGCTGGGGCTACGAGCGGGCCGTTGCTGAGGCGAATGCCGCCGGCGGTCTTGTCGTCGGTGCGAAGCGCATGCGGGTGCGTCTCGTGATCCGGGACGATCAGACGAACGCGGTGACCAGCGCGGCCAACGTCGAAACCTTGATCTCCCGCGACCGGGCGACGGCGCTGCTCGGTTCATGCACGCCGGCGCTCGTTAATGCCGGCGCTCTCGTCGCCGAGCGCCTCCATCTGCCGATGGTCACCGGCTGCGATCCGAAACATGCATTCACGAGCGTCCGGCCCTGGCGCTTCATTTGGGACATTTTCTTCGACGAGCAGGATCTTGCCAATGCGCCGTTCGAGGCGCTTGCGTCCGTCGAGGTCTCGACCAACCGGCGCGTCGCGATCCTGCACGACAACGGCCCCGACGGCCAGGTCGTCGGCGGCCGCTACTGGCCGGTGCTCGCCAGAAAATACGGTTGGACCGTGGTCGTCTCGGCGACCTTCCCGGTGGACAACACCCAGTTCATGTCGATCCTGGCGCAGGCGAAGGCGAAGAACGCGGATTTGGTGCTCGTCGATGCGACGACGCCGCAGGCGATATCGATCCGTCAACAGATGGCGGCGATCGGCTACCGGCCGAAGGCCCTGGTCATGGAGAAGGGTGCGGAGCCCGCGCAGTTTGCGAGCGCGCTCGGACGGCTCGCCGATGGCGTGCTCGTGGGCGGATATTGGGACTCGCTCGCGGGCTACGTCGGGGCGAAGGATTTGACTCTGGCTTACCAGCGCGAGACCGGCAAACCGGCGAGCCAGCACATTGCGGACAGTTACACGGCCGCCAAAGTGCTGCTGCAGGCGATCAGCGCCGCGGGCAGTCTCGCCCCGTCAGCGATCAATGCAGCGATCGGCCGCACGGATGGCGAGTTCGTGGTCGGCCGGGTGCATTTCGATGCGCAGCATTTCGCACGCCTGCCAATCGTTTCGATGCAGTGGCAGGGAGGTGCGGCCGTGGTCGTCTGGCCTGCGAAATTCGCCGCCGGCCGGCTCTTGTTCCCGCTGCGCTGAATCGGGCGCCACGGGAAATCCGTCCATGGGTGGCAGCGCGGTCATTGCGGGCAACGTGATTTCCGGGCTGCTGCTCGGCGGCATGTTCGCCTTGAGCGCGCTCGGCCTGTCGCTCGTGCTCGGCGTGCTGCGTCTGGTCAATCTCGCGCACGGCGTATTTCTGGTGTTCGGCGCTTATGCGGGATTCTATTGGCTTCATATAACCGGCATCGATCCGCTCGCAGGACTGCCGGTGATTGCGCTTGCCGCGGCGCTGATCGCGGCACCCGTGTATCGCCTGATCATTCAACCCGTGATGGTCCGCGCCGCGGAAGCACCGATGATGACCACGTTCGGCATCGCGGTGATTATGGAGAATCTCTTCGTGCTGGTCTTCAGCGCCGACACGCGCAGCATTGAAACCTCCTACTCGACGGCGGCGCTCCAGTTCCTGGGGGTGACGGTCCCGCGCATTTACCTGATCGGTTTCGCGATATCCGTGGCGGCGATTCTCGGCGTCCACGCGTTGCTGGAGCGGTCCGCGTTCGGGCGGGATCTGCGCGCCGCGGCGCAGGATCCAATCGCCGCGGCGATCGTCGGCGTCGACGTCACCCGCGTGCAAATGGTGACGTTCGCACTCGGTGCGGTCTGCGCCGGTGTCGGCGGCACGATCACCGGACTTGCCTTCGCGTTTACGCCGACGAGCGGTCCGGGGTATTTGCTGAACAGCTTTGCGGTCGTCGTTCTGGGCGGCCTCGGCGACGTCTTCGGCACGTTGATCGCCGGGATCACGATCGGCGCGCTGCAGAGTCTGGGAGGCATGGTGTTCGGGGATGGTTACCGCGATCTGGTCGCCCTCGTGATATTCCTGCTCGTTCTCGTCGTCCGGCCGCGGGGCTTGGCGCCGTCGCGGCGTTGACCTGGCGTTGACGTGAAACCCGTGATCGGCGTGTCCGGCTTGATCGGTCTGGTCGGCGCGCTGCTTGCCGCGCCCCATTATCTCGGCGATTATCCGACCGAAGTCCTCTTCCGTCTGCTCATCGGAGTCATCCTGGCGGAGGCATGGAACGTGCTTGCCGGCGAGACCGGATTGGTTTCGCTGGGCACCTCGTCGGCCGTCGGGCTTGGCGCCTATGTGATGATCGGCCTGCTGAATTTCACCGGGTTGCCGATCGCTGTGGCGATCGTCCTGGCCGCCGTCGCGGGCGCCGTGCTCGCTATTCTGGCGGCGCCCGGGCTCATGCGGTTGCGCGGCTTGTATTTCACGGTGGGTACGCTCGCGCTGGCCGAGGCTCTGCGACTCGTGATGATCAACGGCGAACGCTTCGGCGGTGCCACCGGTCTGTTCCTCAACCGCGACACGCCGCGCATGGCGACGCTCGTGCGCATCGCGACAGCCCTGCTCGCGGTCGTGTGGGCGACACTGATGGTCGTGCGCAGGAGCCGCATCTGGGTGCTGCTGCGGGCCGTGCGCGACGACGAGGATGTTGCCGCGCAGATGGGCGTGCGTTCGTTCCGCGTGAAGATCGCCGTGTTCGCCGCGACGAGCGCGGTGATGGCGGCGGCGGGCGCCGTGCAGGCCTTGAAACTCGGCGCGGTCGAGCCCTACGGCATGTTCGGCCTGGGGTGGTCCGTGGGCACGCTGGCTATGGCGGTGATCGGCGGAATGAGCGAGCCGCTCGGCGCCGTGATCGGTGTGGTCGTGGTCATCCTTTTCGGGGAGTGGCTGTCGGATTATCCGCAGGCGCATCTGGCCTTGACCGGGGTCTTGCTGATCGTCGTGACCCGATTCGCGCCCCGCGGCATCGCCGGACTGTCGGCGACCCTGTGGAACAAACTGCGCACGCGCCGGCGTTCTTTATCATGAACGGCGCGCCGTTGCTCGAAGCCAGGAGCCTCGTAAAACGATACGGGGGTCTGGTCGCGCTGGATGATTTCTCGCTGACGATCGGCTCAGGGCGCGTAATCGGCATCGTTGGACCGAATGGTGCCGGCAAGAGCACCTTGGTCGGTCTGCTCGGCGGAGCGATCAGGCCATCGGCCGGGCGCTTGCTGTTCGCGGGGCGGGACGTGACGGGTCTGGACGCCGCCGAGCGGGCCCGCCTCGGCATCGGCCGGACCTATCAGATTCCGCGACCGTTCCTCGACCTGAGCGTGGAGGAGAATCTCGAGGTGGCCCAATGCGCGCGACGACAACCGCGAGACAGTCGTGTGCGGCGGCGGACCGAGATCCTCGAGCGCTGCGAACTTGCCACGGTTCGTTTCCGGCCGGCCAGACAGCTGCCTTTGTTGCTGCGTAAGCGTCTCGAGCTTGCGCGGGCGCTGGCGCTGGAGCCGCGGCTGTTGCTGCTCGATGAAGTGGGCGCGGGACTGATCGATGCGGAAATCACTGCGTTGATCGCATTGATCCGTTCGATCGCTGCGGAGGGCGTCACGATTCTCATCGTCGAGCACATTCTGCCCATCGTGCGCAAATGTTGCGATGAGGTCGCGGTGCTCAATTTCGGTAGGAAACTCAGCCAAGGGTTGCCGGCCGAGGTTCTCGGCAGCGACGCGGTTGCCGCAGTTTATCTTGGCACCGTGCACACGGGGAGCGGGGCCGATTCTCCGGGTGCCGCGGCATCGGCTGTCGGGTGCCTAGTCGACGACAGAGGGCGTGCAGTCACTTCCATGCCGGCGCCCTTGCTGCATCTCGACCGGGTCAGCGCGTTCCACGGCCAATTGCCGGCGCTGCGCAATGTTAGTTTGCGCGTCGATGCCGGAGAAGTCGTGGCGGTGCTCGGTGCGAACGGCGCCGGCAAGACCTCGCTCGCCGCGCTGATCAGTGGCGTACTGCCGGTGCGCGGCGGAGCGCTCACCGTTGCCGGTCAGTCGGCTGCAGGCCTTCGCCCTGATCGGATCGCGGCGCTCGGTATTGCGCATTGCATGGAAGGGAGGCGCATTTTTGCAGACCTGTCGGTCGAACAGAATCTGCGTATCGCCGGCCGCGGAGTGGCGAAGGCCGTGGTTCGCCGACGGCTCGATGCGGTCCATGCGCTGTTCCCGGTGCTTGCGGAACGCGGCGCCGCCCCTGGCACCGCGTTGTCCGGCGGCGAACAACAAATGCTAGCGATCGCCCGGGCGCTGATGGCGCGGCCCCGTCTCGTCGTGTTCGATGAAATCAGCCTCGGCCTCGCGCCGATCGTCATCGCCCGCCTCTACCATGGGCTCGCGGCGTTAAAGCATGCGGGACTTGCGATGTTGATCGTCGAGCAGGATATCGACCGAGCACTGCAGCTGGCCGATCGCGCCTACGTTCTCGATCGCGGCGAGATCGCTCTCGAGGGAAGCGCCGCGGCGGTGCGCGCGGATCCGCGACTGAGGCAACTGTACGTCGGTGGTTCCCGCGGAGGAAATCCAGATTTGTCGGAATAAAGCGGCATACGTTCGGTGATGCGCGCCGCTCAAGAATCAGCCCGTCGGTTCGCCGAGCGCCTCGAGGATGCGTTTTCTGGCCGCGAGCAGGTGCGTCGTGAGTTCCTGCCGCGTGCGGGTGTAACGCGTCGTCGGCACCGGGATTGACAGCGCGACGGCGCGGCCCATGGGATCGGTGAAGCCGGTGCCGAGCGCGGAGATGCCCTCGGTGTGCTCCTCGCCGTCGACCGCGACGCCGGTTCGACGAACG
>JBBISV010000093.1:0-12106 GCA_037441085.1 Gammaproteobacteria bacterium
CAGGTCCGCCTCGGTCATGTCGAACAGATCGAGGTTCGGCGAGCAGCAATAGAATTTCGCGCCCGCCTCGTGGGCATCCTTGATGAAATCGAGCACGGATTTCGGGGACCCCGGCTTCACGAACAACTTTTCGGCGACGCCCTTCTTCATGAGGCGCCCGGCGGTTGCCGTGCAGATGACCTCGACCTCGAATTCCATCGCGGCCGCGACGGTCGCCTGGAAAATCGGCGCCCCCAGCTCCTCGCCGTTGCGCGGATCGGTATTCGCCATCACGATGATCAGCTTCGTCGCCATCAGCGTTCTCCTTCCCCAGCCCGAGTCCCCAGCATGCGCCGCGCCGGTCGAGCCGGCTGCGTTCCTAAGTTATTAGCCGAGGCTAATGTATATCACCGTCGCGTGCAAGCATTCGTTTGGACGGCGATCAAACCGCGCCGGTCGCGGAGGCGTTCATCAGTCGCATGCAACGCACCAATCCGGTCATGATCGGCACCAGCGAATCCTCGATCGCGGCGCGACAAGCACGCAGCGACTCGAGCCGGGGTTCGGGATTCTCCGGCGCCTCGGGAAACTCCATGATCAGATCCTCGACGATCGCCGACTTGATGCCCGGATGCCCGGCGAACCCGAATGCGCGCTCGCCGACCTGGAACAGCGCCGGCCTCCCCGCCTCGTCGACGGCGAGCACGCGCGCCGCAGCCGGCAGCAGCGGCTCGTCGCGGCCGTAGCGCACGAGCGGATAGCGTGCCGGGAGGTAGCCGGCGAGCGCGTCGCCCGCGGTGCGCACCGCCGTCGTCACCTCGAAGCCGAGCGGCGTCGCGCCAATACCGCCCCCGGCGGCCTTGCACAGGATCAGCGCTCCCATTCCGATGCCGAGGACCGGGACGCCGTCGGCCAAAGCGGTTGCCGTCAGCGCGACCTCGGCGCCGAAGCTCGGCAGCTGCGATGCGCCCTCGGCCGCGCCCAGGGGGCCGGCGCCGAGCAGCACCAAACCCTCGGCCCATTCGCGAGCCTGCGGCAATCGCCCGCCCTCCGTGAACGGTCGGAAGTATCGGAAGCGGATCTGCCTGCCCTCGAAGTGATCTTCGATGAGTCCGAGGTATTCGGCCGAGTCATGTTGGATGACCGCGAGGCTCCTGCCGAAATTGGACATCGCGGCGACGTCCCTAGGAGACCGGTGCCGCGGCGGGGGCCGCGAGAGCCGCTTCGACCGAACGGCGGAAATCCGCCGCGGTCACGGTGGCGAGACCCACCGGCCGCGCGGCGAAGAATTCCTCTATCGCCGCGCCCGCGGCGTCCGCCTCGATGCCGCGCAAATGACTTTCGAGGTCGTAGATCAGCCGCGGTGGCGCGACGAAGAAGTCGCCCGTGATCAGCACCTGCCCGAGTCTTCGACCGGCGACGCCCTCGCGGCGCACGTAGGCGGTGATCGTGCCGCCCGCGCCTGCATGCACGCCGACCTGCACGGCGCCGCCGCCCGGCGGTCCGTCGATCTCGGCGACGAAATCGTCGCGGCCGATTTGCGCCGCATAAAGCTCCCGCGCCAGCGATTCCTCGGCGCCCGTCAGCGCGCCGGGTTCGAACTCGAAGCCCAGCTGCGACCGAAACCCGGCGACCAGCGCCTGTTCGACCGCGGCAATCGGTGGCGCCACGCCGCCCAGGAGTTCACGCAGCGTGACGACGCGCGCGGCCGCGGAATCCAGGCCGCGCTTGGCGGTCTTGGCCCGGGGAACGCGCAGCGCGCCGGTCATCGTCTCCGGGTTCATGTCGACGAGCACGGTGCCTTGATAAATCATCGAGTCGCCGTCGAAAAATCCGCCGGTGCCGCTCACCTTGCGTCCATCGACCTCGATGTCGTTGCGCGGACGGAAGCGGGCGTCGACTCCGAGGCCGCTGAGGCCCGCGGCGGCCGCCTCGCAGATCGCACGCGCAATGTCGGCGAGCGACGACCCCGGAAGGGAGCGGCGCCCGAACACGAGTTCCCAGCCCAATTGCCCCTGGTCGAGATAGATCGCGCCGCCGCCCGTGATCCGGCGTCCGACGCCTATTCCATGTGTGCGGCAGTAGTCCAGGTCCACTTCGCTCGACAGTTCCTGGTGGCGGCCGACGAGCGCGACGGGCAGAAAGTGGATGAAACGCAGCGAATCGGGGATCGCGCCCGCCTGATGCAATTCGAGCATCGCCTGGTCGAGTGCGATGTTGTAGCGGCCTTCTTGCAGGCCGGCATCGACGACCCTGAAGGGCGCGCTCACGCGTCCCCGGCCCGCACGACGGGAATCCTGAGTTGTTTGCGGATCGTACGCAGGTCATTGCCGTTCGGCTGGAACGGGAAGCTCGCGATGTCGCTCGGCGGGGAATCCCCGTAGGGACGGTCACATGCCGACACGTCGTCGCGAAACTTCCCCGGGCAGCCGGACGTACGAAAGGCGACCCCCTCCTGGACGATGCGATCGGTCTCCGCGGCCGGCAGGCCGAAATCGACGACGCGGCCGCGCTCATCGAAACGCATCTGCTCGACGCGCACGCCCGCATAGTCGATCAGATAGCGCGCGAGCTGCACGCGCCGCCACTGATCGCGCGGCGTCGCCGGCAGATGGTCCATCAACGAGCCCTTCTCGGGGAAGAAGCAGAACATGTGGCTGTGGCCGCCGAGATCCACGAGGCGTTGCACCAGTTCGAGCGCCTCGAACTCCGTCTCTCCCATGCCGATGATGATGTGAGCCCCGAACTTCTGCGGACCGAACACCTCGCGCGCCGCGAGCAGGATCTCCCAGTACTTGTCCCACTTGTGCGGCGACTGCACGCCCTTGCCGCGCGTGCGGTCGAAGATCGCGGGCGTCGCGGCGTCGAGCGCCACCGTGAAGATGTCGGCCCCGAGTTCCTTGAGCAGCACCACGTCGGCGCGGCTCATCGTCGTCGGATTCGACAGGATCGAGACCGGGATCGATGCCGGGTCTATGCGCTTCGTCCACGCGCGCAGCACCGCGACCGTGTCATCGTCCGAGCGCGGATGCGTGATCATCGAGATGCACATCCGGTGGAACGGGCTCGCCGCCGCGTCCTGCGCGACGATGTCGACGATCTGCGCGATCGGCACGGCCGGCCAGTCGACGCGGATGAAGTTGCGGTCCGCATAGTCGCGCTCCGCTTCGCGGTGGCGCGCGAGCCCGCAATAGGCGCAATTCGCACGGCATCCTTCCGGATACGTGAGCAACAGATTGAGGCAGCGCGTGCACTCGCAGCGGTGCATGCGTCCCGGCATGATGCCGAGCGTCATGGCCGCGGCCGTCGACAGCTGCACGTATTCCGGCGAGCGCATGTGCGGCGCGAGGAGATTGTTGTTCGGCAGGTAGACACCCTCGGGACGCTGGTCGGCGGCCTTCACGCGCGCGCCGTTGCGCCGCTCCGGCGGCGTCGGCTCGGGCATCCGCGGCTGCATGACGGCAAATGCGTTGGTGTCACCGTTCGCGACGCCCTCCGTGATCCGGCCGTCGTCCTGAAGTTTCACGCAGCTCATGTGACGGCTCCTTCGATGGTGATGTCGTCGGCCGGAATGCGCCGTGTACCGGTGCCCAGCTTGATGGAGCAGCAGGCGTGCTGCTGCTCGAACGGGCGGCCGACCGCGCGCGCGACCGCGACCGCCCCGTCGGCCGGAAAGGCGATGCCGTCGAGTCCGGCCATCACCGCGTACGCGTCGGTGACGCGCTTGTGCATGCCGGGCGGCCGGGCGCAGCCGAGCAGCACGCTGCGATCGGCAAGGCGCGTACGCGCTTCGGCGAAAATCCTCCCGACCTCGGCCGTGTCGGGAACGGCGAAACTGCCGGGCTTTGCGTAGAACGGCATCACGACGACGAGCACGAGACTCGCCACCGGATGGCGGCTGACGAGGTCGAGCGCCGCCGCCTCCCCGAGTATCCGGCCGTAGTGCAGTCCGATGACGATGTGCGGCGTGACCTCCATCGAGGTCGCGCACAAGGCTTCGAGCGTCGCCTCGAAGTCCGCGACCGGCCGATCGAGGTGATAGACCTCGCGGATCGTCTCCTCGGCGCCGATCACGTCCATCATCGCCGTGTCGACGCCGGCCGATTCCATCGCGCGCGCGCCGGCGGGTGTGGTGAGCGCGGTGTGAATGGCGATCCGCAGGCCCGGATGGTCGCGCTTCAGCCGCTCGACGACGGGGAAATAGCGTTCGTAGCGGATTTCGTTGCGCCGGTTGGACCCGCCGGAGAGCAGGAATCCCTGCAGCCCCTGGGTCGCGATGAGCCCGCGCACCTTGTGGTCGAGCATTTCCGGCGACGTCGCCGCGAGCATCGGCGCGAGGATCTTCGCCTGGCAATGATCGCAATCGAGGCCGCAGGCGCCGCCTGTGATCGAGAACGCCGGAAAGCTGTTCTTCGAACAGCCCTTGAGCTCAGTGCTCGCATAGTCCTTGAACGTCGGCGTCGAGAAGCGGATCGGCCGCGCGAGCGCACGCGGCGCCGCGCGCTCGAACTCGGCGACCAAGCCCCGGTCGAGGGGCGCATCCTCGAGTTCTTCGATCGTCTGCAGCGTGTCGAACCAGCTCATCGGGGCCCACCCGCGCCAATCGGCGCCACCCCGCCGGCGGCGAGGTCCATCACTTCGGGGCGGACAGGGCCCTCGCGCGGCGGGTCCGCCAACGTCGTCCACCATGCCGGATCGATCAGCTCATCGTCAATCAGATCGCAGCTCAGGGCCTTAAGGATCCGCCGCGCCGCCGCCGGCAGGACCGCCGGCGCCTCGCGGCCGCTGAGGCGGCCCCACAAGCCCGTCCAGCAGCGCGCGACGGTCCAGGGGTTGTAGCCGCCGCCGCCCAGCACCACCGCGGCCGGCGCGCAGCCGATCAGTTCCTCGACCGCGCTCCACAGCACGCCGTTGCTGAGCGCGAGCCGCGACAGCGGGTCCGCCGCCAGCGCGTCCGTGCCGCAGACGATCACCACGGCCTGCGGGTCGATCTCGGCGGCGAAGGGAAGGACGGCGCGCTGCATCAGAAACCGCAGCTCCGAGTCATTGAAGCCCGCCGGCACCGGGTAATTGCGCGACCGTCCGCCGCCACGGTCCGCCGCCGCCCCGGTGAACGGCCAGCGGTTCACTTCGTGGATCGAGACCGTGTGGATGCGCGGATCGTCACGGACCGCGTCCTGAACGCCGTCGCCGTGATGCGCGTCGAGATCGACGTAGAGAATGCGTTTCAGGCCCGCATCAGCGAGGCGGCGCAATGCGAACACCGGATCGTTGAAATAACAGAACCCGTGTGCGCGGTCCGCCCGTCCATGGTGCGTGCCGCCGGCCGGGTGGAAGCTCACGTGGCCGTCGAGGGCGAGGTCCGCCGCCAGCACCGACCCGCCGACAGCGGTCGCCGCACGCGCGTACACGCCCGGAAACAATGGATTCTCACGGGTACCGATCGCGAATCGCTCGCGCACTTCGATGCTGGCAACGCCCGCGGCGTCCGCCGCCCGCAGCGCCGCGATGTATCCGGGATCGTGGAATCCGGCGAGTTCGCCGACCGACGCCTCGGGACTGTCGCGAAACTCCTCCGGGCCGAGCCAATCAAGGGCGGCGCAGAGATTCATGACACTCGCGACGCGCGGGATCGATAACGGATGATCGGCGCCGAACCCCGGCGCGCGCCAATGGTCGCTTCCGACGAATATCGCTGTACGCTGCATGCCCCCTCGCCGCCGTCTACGCGCTCCGCGATCACCGCATGCTGTACTGCGGTGGTCGACGCCCCGGCGGAAGCCGCCGCCACGGACCGATGACGAAATACCTTATCACCCTTTGCTAATGAATTTAAACCTGATAGATTCGGACCGTGGCCGCATGGCGGTTGAACCGGGGAAAGCGATGGCCTCCAAAAGCATGTCGATCATCGTGACCAAAGGGTCGCTCGACTGGGCGTATCCGCCCTTCATTCTGGCGACGACCGCCGCGGCGATGGGCCTCGACGTGACGATGTTCTTCACGTTCTACGGTCTGCCGCTGCTGCTGAAGAAGCTCGACCTGCAGCTCTCGCCCCTGGGAAACCCGGCAATGAAGATGCCGATGGGCGGGATGCACATGGGAATGCCCAACATCGCCTCGATGATTCCCGGGATCGACGGCATCGCGTCGACGATGATGACGAATCTGATGAAAAAGAAGGGCGTTGCGTCGATCGAGGAGTTGCGCACCGCCGCCGTGGAGTCGGACGTGCGCCTGATCGCCTGCCAGATGACGATGGATTTGTTCGAGTACACGCTGAAGGACATGATCGAGGGGCCGGAACTCGGCGGCGCGGCGACCTACATCGAGGTCGCGACGAAATCAGACATCAATTTGTTCATTTAACACGGCTTTACCATTATTCGGAGCTTGCATGGCTGACCAGACCGTAGACGCGAAGGGGCTCAATTGTCCGCTGCCGATTCTGCGCGCGAAGAAGGCGCTGAAGGATCTCGCGCCCGGCAAGACGCTCGAAGTGCTGGCCACGGATCCCGGGGCGGTGAAGGACTTCCAGGCATTCTGCCGCACGACCGGCAACGATCTCGTCGAATCGACGACCGAAGGCAACGTTTTTCGCTTCCTCATACGCCGCGTGGAGTAACTGCCGCGCGGAACCACAACGACTAGATCGCCCGCGACGCGGGCGACATCAAGGGGACTCGGGGCTATGAGAATCCTCCGCTGGTTGGCTTGGATGATGGCGCCGCTGGTTTTCGCCGGTGCGGCGCAGGCGACGAACGGCTACTTCACCGCGGGCGCGGGCACCCAAAGCGAAGGACTCGCGGGCGCCGGCAGCGCCGATCCCCACGAGGTCATGATCATCGCGACGAATCCGGCGGGCCTCGCCTACGTCGGCGGGCGCACGGAAGCGGGAATCGGCTTATTCAGCCCGGACAGATCCTATTCGACGTCGCCGAGCCTCGCGAACGGTCACGGCGGCGCGTTCACGATCGGCCCGAACGACATCACCAGCGGCGACAAGCTGTTTCCGATGCCCTACGTCGCCGCCGGCTGGCGGCTCGATGACCAGGACTATTTCGGCGCGGCGTTCTACGCGCGCGGCGGCATGAACACCGTGTGGCACGGCGGCACCGCCACTTTCGCGCCCGGCCCCGGCGCGACGGTGACCACGTTCCCCGGAACCTACGGCGCCGGCACGGCCGGCGTCGATTTGATGCAGGCGTTCATCAATCTGTCGGTCGCGCACGCAACGATCGACCGCCAGGTCTCGGTCGGCGCTTCCGCGATCATCGCGGCGCAGCGTTTCGTCGCGCGCGGACTTGCGAACTTCGCGCCGTACACGCAGACCTTCGCGGCGAGCGGCGGCACGGTGATGCCGACGGCGCTCTCGAACGCGGGGGCCAACATGTCCTACGGCGCCGGCGCCTCGCTCGGCGTCGAATGGCATCCGAATCCGCAGTTTGGCGCGGCGCTCGCGTACACGTCGCAGGTCTACATGTCGAAGTTCAAGAAGTACAGCGACCTGTTCGCCGGCGACGGCGGCTTCAACATTCCGGCAAACGCGACCGTCGGTGTGACATTCAAGCCGGCGCCCCCCGTGGCATTGAGCTTCGACGTGCAGCGGATCATGTACAGCAAGGTCAGCTCCATCGCCAATCCGATCGGCAATCTGTTCGCCTGTCCGACCGCGGGTGCGGGCGGCACCGACCTCTCGAGCTGTCTCGGCGGCCGGCACGGACCGGGTTTTGGCTGGCGCGACATGACGGTCTACAAGCTCGGGCTCGCCTGGCAGGTCAACTCGGATTGGACCGGACGAGTCGGCGTCAGCCACGGGACTCAGCCGATCCCAGGCTCGCAGATGACGTTCAACATCCTCGCGCCGGGGGTGATCGAGAACCACTACGCGTTCGGATTCACCCACCACAGCGGCGATCATGGGGAGCTGAATTTCGCGTTCACCTACGCGCCGGAGAAGACCGTCAGCGGACCGAACACCTTCGATCCGACGCAGACGATCACGCTGAAGATGCACCAGTACATCCTGGAGGTCGGCTACGCCTGGATGCCCTAGCCGGCCGCGGCCTGACCGGCCCGCGGCGCACCGGTCAGGCTGCGGGCTTCGATTCCTCGATCAGATGGTCCGCGACGATCTCGACGAGGCTTGCGAGCCCGCCGTCCCATTTCCAGTGAGCCTTGCTCTCGTCCATCGTCAATCGGCAGTTCGAGCATGAAGACACCATCGTCTTCGCGCCGGTCCGCTCCACCTGGTCCATCTTGATCTTGAACACCTTGTAGCGGAGATCCGCGGCGCGCCCGATCGCCTGAACGCCGCCGCCGCCGCCGCAGCACCAGTTGGCATTGCCGGTGGGCGTCATTTCACGGAAGTCCTGTGCGAAACCCTCCAACAGATAGCGTGCATCCTGCGTCGCCCCGCCGCGCCGCGAGATCTGGCAGGGATCATGATAAGTGATCGACTCCTGGAGCGGCTTCAACCTGAGCCTGCCGTCGCGTTTCAATTGCGCCATGTATTCGGAGATATGCACGACGGTGAATGGCAGCGGGTACCCCATCATGTTGGCCCCCGCCCAGCGCAGCACGCCGAACGCATGGCCGCACTCCGGCACCACGACGGTCTTGGCGCCGACGCTTTTCGCCGCATCGACGATGCGCTCGACCATCAATTTCGCGACGTCCGCCTTGCCCGAGAGATAGCCGAAATTCGTCGCCTCATAGCCCTTGGAACTCAAGGTCCAGTCGACACCGGCATGATTGAGCACCCGCGCCATCGCGACGACCGATTCCGGATACTTCATCGTCTCGATCGACGAAACGGTGAGCAGTATGTCCGCCTTTGGCTTGTCGAGCGCGATCGGCACATCGTGCTCGTCGGCGAGCCACTCGATCCGCTCGCGCAGCTTCTCCGCGGTGAGGCCCAGCGGGCTGCCGTGATCGCGCGAGCTGTCGGCGGCGGCGAGCAGGTCCGCGGGCCCGAGGCCCGCCGCGACGAAGGCCTGGCGCGCGCCGCCCACGATCGACGCAATGTC
Source organism: Gammaproteobacteria bacterium (assembly GCA_037441085.1). Taxonomy (GTDB): domain Bacteria; phylum Pseudomonadota; class Gammaproteobacteria; order Steroidobacterales; family Steroidobacteraceae; genus Bog-1198. The sequence goes on from JBBISV010000093.1 coordinate 9,009, forward strand.
GATTCCCATCGGACAGGCAGTCGTGCAGCGCCCGCACATGGTGCAGGTGTCGAACAACAGTCCCTCCCAGTCCTTCAGATCGTCTTCATTGATGCGGCGCGCGAGCCCGAACCACGCGAGCGGAAATTTCTGGCGCCGGTAGGCCTTGGCGATCGGGAACAGCTTGTATGCCGGCGTATGCTTCGGGTCCCCCGACGCCACGTAGAAATGACAGGCCTCCGCGCACGAACCGCAGTGCACGCAGGCCTCCAGGTAGCTTACCAGCCGCTCTTCGGTGTGCTTGAGGAAGGTCCTCGCGGCGGCATCGACGTCGATGGTGCTCGTCATGGTCTTGGCCTCTAGGAGACCCGCATCTGCAGGAGTTCTTCGCCGGCCGCGTTCACGACGTGGACGGCGCAGGCGATGCAGGGGTCGAAGCTGTGGATCGTGCGCTGTATTTCGAGCGGCTGTTTCGGATCGTAGACCGTGTGCCGGTCCATCAGCGCCGCCTCGTAGGGACCCGGCCGACCGCGCCCATCGCGGGGGCCCGCGTTCCACGTCGACGGCACCACCGCCTGATAGTTGTCGATTTTCCCGTCCTTGATGACCACCCAGTGCGCGAGCGCACCGCGCGGCGCCTCCATGAAGCCGACGCCGCGCGCGACCTTCGGCCAGGTGGCGGGATCCCATTTGGCTGGATTGTGGACCGCGAGGTCGCCCGCCTTGATGTTGGCGACGAGATTCGCGTGCCAGGTCTGCATCTGATCGACGATGAGCTTGCTCTCGAGCGTGCGGGCGGCCGTGCGGCCCATCGTCGAGAACATCGCCGAGAGCGGCAGTCCGAGGGTCTTCAACGCGTAGTTGGCGAGGTCCCGCGTGGGCTCGTGGCCCTTCGCGTACAGCATCAGCACGCGCGCGAGCGGACCCACTTCCATGACATTGCCTTTCCAACGCGGGGACTTGAGCCAGGAATAGCTTTCGTCGACGTTCAGCTGCTGGAATGGCGGCTTCGGGCCGGTGTAGTGCAGATGGGTCTGCCCTTCGTATGGGTGCAGGCCCTCGTTCTTGCCGCCCGAATAGTCGTACCAGGAGTGTGAGACGAACTCCTGCACCTCCTCCGGCTTGGTCAGATCGATCGGATGGATCGTCGAGAGATCGCGCCCCAGGATCGCACCCGAGGGGATCATCCAGCTCGATGGGTCATCCATTCCCTTCTCGGGGAAATCGCCGTATGTGAGGAAATTCCCGACGCCCTCGCCGCGCGCGAACCAGTCCTTGTAGAACGAAGCGATCGCGAGCGTGTCCGGCAGGTAGACCTGCTCGACGAACTCCTTCATGCGACCGATGACGCTCTTGATGCGATCGAGGCCGGCCATGTCGAGCGCCGTCGCCGACGTACCCCCGGACCCGGTGGTGTCGATGCTGATCGGGGAGGGCGCGCCGCCGACGAGGAAGTTCGGGTGCGGGTTCTTGCCGCCGAAAATCGTGTGTATCTGCACCACCTCGCGCTGCCAGGCGAGCGCCTCGAGATAATGCGCGACCGCCATCAGGTTCGCCTCCGGGGGCAGCTTGAACCCGGGGTTCCCCCAGAAGCCGTTGGCGAAAATGCCGAGCTGGCCGGATTCGACGAAGTTCTTGAGCTTCTTCTGCGTGTCCGAAAAATATCCCGGACTCGACTTCGGATAACGGGAAATCGACTGGGCGAGCTTCGAGGTCGCATCGGGATCGGCCTTGAGGGCGGACACGACATCGACCCAATCGAGCGCGTGCAGGTGATAGAAATGCATGACATGGTCGTGCACGTGCTGCGCGGCGATCATCAAGTTGCGGATCAACTGCGCATTCGGCGGAATCTTGTAGTCTAGCGCATTCTCCACGGCGCGCACCGACGCAATGCCATGTACCAGCGTGCACACCCCGCAAATGCGCTGTGCAAAGGCCCAGGCGTCGCGCGGGTCGCGGCCCTGCAGGATCAATTCAATGCCGCGCACCATCGTGCCGGAACTGTATGCACCGGTGATTTCACCGGCATCGTTGGTCTGCGCCTCGATGCGCAAGTGTCCCTCGATGCGCGTGATCGGATCGACGACAATGCGCGCGCTCATATTTCGGCTCCCCGACGGCTGTAGAAAATTCCGGTTTCGGTTCGTGTCAGGAATATCAGGAACGAATGCATGAGCTTGCCGAACGGGAACCAGATCAAGAGCAGCGCGACGCTGAGCAGGTGCACCGCGAGCAGCGTCTCATAGGGAGCCCACAAATGACTGACGGCGATGAGTCCGGTGGCGACGGGCAGCACCGTCACGAACCAGCTGAAATAGTCGTTGAACGTGGAGATCAGTTTCAGCACCGGATTGGTCAGCCGGCGCCCGAGCGCCGCAAGCAGCGAAGCCAGGGTCACCACCGCGGCGGCGGAGACCACACCGCTCGGCAGATTGGGCCAATGCACGCCCAGGAGTCCGCGCAGGAACAGGATGTGCTGCGCAAGGCCGAACACGATCACGGCGAGACCCAGGTGAAACACGTAGCCGTTGACGGTGACGAACAGCGAACCGGGCGCGAGCGGCCGCGGCGGCCACAGGTGGCGGACGAAGCCCTTCGCCGCACCCACGAACGCCGGCGGCGCCGACGCCCTCGCGACCGACCGGTCGCGGGCCCAAGGCAGCAGCAGCAACGACAACAGTCGCCACGAAACGCCGAATGCGAACACCGCCAACGCAACATCCAGCGCCGGTCCGCGTGCAAAATCGAGCAGCGTCATGAATGAGGCTCCTTGGTCGCATCCCGCTTGTGGCGGCGCACCAGCACCGCGCTCGCGACACCGATGCCGATGCCGGCCGCCGCGGCGCCGCCGACGACCGCCGCGGGACTTCCCGTGTTGGCCGACAGCGGCCGGTAGAATCCGCCCTTGTCCCAGAAGTCGGGCTCCGAGCACCCCAGGCAGCCGTGTCCAGACTGGATCGGAAACGACACCCCGCCGTTCCATTTCAGCGTCGCACAGGCGTTGTACGTGACGGGTCCCTTGCAGCCGACCTCGTACAGGCACCAGCCCTTGCGCGCGCCCTCGTCGTCGAAGCTCTTCGCAAACATCCCCTTGTCGTAGAACGGCCGCCGGTAGC
>JBBISV010000094.1:0-12040 GCA_037441085.1 Gammaproteobacteria bacterium
AGTGCTGGGGGCAACTCGAGGTTTTTGGGTGGTTTCTGGGGGCAACTCTTGCGAGAGTTGCCCCCACTTCCTCGTCGCTTGAAATGCACGCGCCGCGGCGTCGGTAGATCGCTTTGGGAAAGCGTACCGTTATGAATCAAAGAGTTACACCAACTCAGGCGTACAGAGACGCGCTGTGGCGTAGTCGGTCTAAGGTGTAATGGTGGCCAGGGAGGGAATTGAACCCCCGACACGCGGATTTTCAGTCCGCTGCTCTACCAACTGAGCTACCTGGCCATCGAGGCGGGACGCGTATTAAACAGGCGCCGTCATCCGCAGTCAATGAACATCCAAGAAATCAGCCGCTTACGCTCCGCGGCCGGGCGCTCAAGTGGCCCCGGGCGCTACTTTTCGACGAATTCCTTCGGTTTCTCCGAGCCGCCACCGAAGAAGAATTTCTCCATTTCCTCGACCAGGAAGGTGCGGGCCTTCGGCTCGATCGGGGTCAGGCGGTACTCGTTGATCAGCATCGTCTGGTGCGCAAGCCACCGGGCCCAGGCTTCTTTCGAGACGTTTTGGTAGATCCGCTGGCCGAGCTCGCCCGGGTACGGCAGATAGTCGAGGCCGTCGGCCTCCTTATTCAGCAAAACGCAATGAACTCGTCGCGCCATAGCCCTTAATCTTACCGCGAATCGCCGGCGGCTGCGCCCAGCTCTGCGAGGAGCCGCCGTACCGGCTGCGGCAGGCCGACCCGGGGCGGCTGCGCGAACGAGTACCACAGCTGATCGTCGCGATCGCCGACGCGCGCCTCCGGACGGCAGCGCACGCGCAGCGGCACCAGACGCAAATCGAAGTGCGTGAACGCGTGGTCAATGGCGACCAGCGTCTCGGCGTCCGCGGCCGGCTCACCGATCTCGCCGCGACACCAGGCAAGCGCCGCCGCGGCGCCGTCGAACTGCGGCGGCGACCACAATCCGCCCCAGATCCCGCGCGCCGGCCGCCGTTCGAGCAGCACCGCCGGCCCGTCCGCCCGGTTCGCCTCGACGATCAACAGCGTGGCCTCGCGCGCCGGCCGCGCACGCTTGGCCTTCCTCCCCGGCAGCTCAGCCTGGCGACCGCCGGCAAGGGCTGCGCAGGTCCCTTGCAACGGGCAGTCGCCGCAGCGTGGCCGGCTGCGGGTGCACAGGGTCGCGCCCAGATCCATGATCGCCTGGGTGTAGGCGGCGACGCGCCGTTCCGGGGTGCAGGCCTCGGCCCGCGCCCACAGGGCGTCGCGCACCGCGGCGTTCGTCGGGTCGCCGTCGATCCCGAACACGCGCGCGAGCACCCGTTTGACGTTGCCGTCCAGGATCGGATGCCGCTGTCCGTGCGCGAGCGCGAGGATCGCGCCGGCGGTCGAGCGGCCGACCCCGGGCAGGGCTTGGACCGCCTCGAGGGTCTCGGGAAACGCGCCGCGGTGCGCGTGCACCAGACGCTGCGCGGCCGCGTGTAAATGCCGCGCGCGGGCGTAATAGCCGAGGCCGGTCCACAGGTGCAGCACTTCGTCGATCGGCGCGGCGGCGAGCGCCTCCACGGTCGCGAAGCGCTGCATGAAGCGCTCGAAGTACGGAATCACGGCGCTGACCTGGGTTTGTTGCAGCATGACTTCCGACACCCAGACCCGGTAGGGGGTCGGGTTTGACTGCCACGGGAGATCGTGGCGGCCGTGGCGGTCGTACCAGGCGAGCAGCGGCTGCGAAAAACGCCGTTCCAAATCCGCGTCCATGCCCCCTCCGCGTTTGAAAAACCGAGCGCGATCATAGCTCAAGCGCCGCGTCGCGCTGCCGATATGCCGGGAGGGAAGCCGGGTCTCCGACCGGGCTCGAAACGAAGGACCTGCACATTTGAAATCTCGGCGCCATCGGCTCTCCTGGCCCGCCCTCGTGGCGGCGCTCGGCGCGGCCGCGGCCTTGTCGGCGGCCGCGCGGGGCGACTGGCCGGCGGCCGCGGTCACGGTGGCGGCGCTCGCTATCGCTGGCTACGGCGCCTGGCGCAGTGCGCGCAGCGGCACCCGGCTCGCCGAGCGCGCGCGGGATCTTGGCGCGGCGATCACCGCGGCGCGGGACCGCGAGGAACAACTGCGCCGCTCGAGCGAGTTCCTCGAGTTCGCGCAGACCGCGGGCGGCTTCGGCGTATTCGACCTGGATCTGTTCACGCGCACGATCACGGGCTCGGCGTTGTTTTTCGACCTGATCGACCTGCGCAGTCACGACCACACGCTGTCCCAGACGCAATGGCTCGCGACGATCCACCCGGAGGACCTGGAGCCGTTCGCGATGCAGTTCGCGCAGGCGGTCGATTGCGGCGGACACTACGCCGCCGAGTATCGGGTGCTGCGCCGGGACGGCGGCGTGCGGTGGATCGACAGCCGCGGCCGCGTGCAGATCGAGCCCGAGGGTCATGCGCGCCGTCTCGTCGGCACCATCACCGACATCACCGCGCGCAAGCAACTGGAGGAGACGCTGCGCGAGACGCGCGAGGCGCTCACAATCGCGCTCGAGGCCGCCGGGGTCGCCACCTTCGACTTCGGCCGCCAACGCGCAAAGGTCATCTCCTCCGGCAATTTTCACGCGCTGCTCGCGCTCGAGGAGGACGCGCCGCTGCCGACGCGCGACGCCGCGCTCGCGCGCGTGCACCCGGAGGATCGGGAGCGCGCGCTGCACGCCCCGGCCGAGGTCTCGGCAGAGGCGCCCTCGTACCGGCTCGAATACCGGGTGCTGCTCGAGGATGGGAATCTGCGCTGGATCGGCGAGAAGGCCTCGGTGGGCCACGGCGCCGACGGCTCGGTCGCCCGCATCACCGGCGCGATCATCGACATCACCGACTTGAAGCGCGCCGAGGCGGCGCTCGAACTCAGCCAAAAGCGCCTGGCGCGCTCGGTGCTCGGCACCCAGGATGGTCTGTGGGAGCTAGACCTCGAGTCGCGCAAGCCCTGGTTCAGCGACCGCTTCGAGGAGCTCTTGGGATATGCGCGCGGCGAGCTGAACGCCTCGCGCGACGACTTGAAAAAGATCCTCATTCACCCCGAGGACCGCGCCAAGCGGCAGCGCACATTCGAGGACTGCGTGCTCAGCGACACCCCCTACGACATCGAGATCCGGTTGTTGCACAAATCGGGGCGCTACGAGTGGGTGCGCTCCCGCGCCCAGCTCGAGCGCGACGCGGCCGGGCGGCCGGTGTGGCTCGCGGGCTCGATCCAGCTGATCACCGAACGCAAGCTCGCCGAACAGGCGACGATCGAGGCGCGCCTCGCCGCCGAGGCGGCGAACCGCGCCAAGACGAGCTTCCTCGCCAACGTCAGCCACGAGATCCGCACGCCGATGAACGGCGTGATCGGCATGGCGCAGCTGCTCGCCGACACGGCCCTCGACCCGACCCAGCGCGAGTACCTGGACATCATCCGCGGCAGCGCCGATGCGCTGCTCGGCTTGATCAACGACGTGCTCGATCTGTCGAAGATCGAGGCCGGCCGGTTCGAGCTCGAGAAGCTCGAGTTTCGGCTGCGCGACCTGATCTACGACTCCTCGGCGGCGCTCGCGGCGCAGGCCGCGCTCAAGGGCATCGAGATCGTCGTCGACCTCGACGCCGACGTGCCGCACGTGGTGCGCGCCGACCCCGGGCGGCTGCGCCAGATCCTGATGAACCTCCTCGGCAACGCGGCCAAGTTCACCCACGAAGGCGCGGTGACGGTGCGCGTGACCGCCGCGCCCGTGGGCGCGGGCTTCTGTCGGGTCCGAATTGCGGTGGCCGACACCGGGATCGGCATCTCGCCCGATCGGCTCGACCGCTTGTTCCACTCGTTCTCCCAGGTCGACTCGTCGACCACCCGGCTGTACGGTGGCACGGGCCTCGGCCTGTCGATCGTCAAGCGCCTGACCGAGCTGATGGGCGGCGCGGTCGGCGTCGAGAGCACCCCCGGCAGCGGCTCGACCTTCTGGGTCGACATTCCGCTGGATACCGCGGCCGAGCAGGATCGGCCGCCGGTAATCGGCCAGGGCCGGCGCATCCTCATCGTCGATGATCTCGCCGCGAGCCGCGCGAGCCTCGCGCGGGAGCTGACCCAGGCCGGCTTCGCGGTCGAGACGAGCGCAAACGCCGAGGAGGCGCTCGCGGCGCTCGAGCGCGGCACGCCGTTCGACCTCGTGCTCGCCGACGAATGGATGCCGGGCGCGGGCGGCATCGAGCTCGCGGCGGCGCTGCGCGCGCAGCCGCGCTTCGCCGCGCTGCGCTTCGTGCTGCTGTCGCTGTTCGGCAGCGAAGCGGGCGCGAACCGCGGCGAGCCCCGACCCTTCGCGGTCTGCGTCAAGCCGGTGCGCGGCGCATCGCTCGCCCGGCTGCTCGGCCGGGTGCTCGCCGACGAGGCGTTGCCCGCGGCGGACCCGGCACTCAGTCCCGATGCCGAGCGCGGCTACCGCGGCAGCCGGGTGCTGATCGTCGAGGACAATCCGGTCAATCAGCGCGTCGCCCAGCGCATGTGCCGCAAGCTCGAAATCGACGCGGCGGTGGTCGGCAACGGCAAGGAGGCGCTCGAGCGCCTCGCCAACGAGCGCTTCGATGCGGTGCTGATGGACTGCCAGATGCCGGTCATGGACGGCTTCCTCGCGACCGAGCGGATTCGCGAACAGGAACGCGCGCGCGGCGCGGGCGCGCGTCTGCCGATCATCGCCCTGAGCGCCAACGTCGCGAACGAGGATCTCGAACGCTGCGCGGCGGCCGGCATGGATGCGCACCTGTGCAAGCCGATCGACGCCGAGCAGCTGCGCGCCTGCCTGAACCGCTTCCTGGGGTCGGCCGATGCGCCGCCGCCGGTCGACCTGCACGCCCTGCACGAGCTGACCGAGGGGGACGTGGAGTTCGAGCGCGAGCTGATCGACACCTTCATCGCGAGCGGCGACAAGAACCTCGCCGACATCCGCGATGCGCTGCGCTCGCGCGACTTCGACACCATCGGCCGGCGCGCGCACGCGCTGCGCAGCGCGAGCGCCAACATCCACGCCGGCGCGCTGAGCGCGGCCGCCTCGCATCTGGAGAGCGCGGTGCGCAGCCGCGCGGTCGACCAGATCGACACCCTGGTGCGCAGCCTGTCGGAGAAGCTCGATCTCGTGAACCGCCAGCTGCGCGAGGCCGGCTGAGCGCGCCGCTAGATCTGGTGGTCTAGCAGTTCCTCGGTCACGGACGCGGGGACGGTGGCGGCGATCTCGAGCCCGGTCGCGAGATTGCGGCCGTTCTGCTTGCTGCGATACAGGCACAGATCGGCGGCCGCGAGCAGCGTCTCGACCCGCATCGCAAGTTCCGGGCCGCCGCCGCCGGTCGAGGCGACGCCGAAGCTCGCGCTCATGTGGATCAGCTCGCCGCCCAGGTTGAACGGACGCCGGGCGATCGCCTCACGGATCTTGTTGGCGACGATCATGCCGCCGGCGTGCGCGGTCTCCGGCAGCACGATCAGGAACTCCTCGCCGCCGTAGCGCGCGACCCAGTCGCTCGCCGGGCGGATGTTCTCCTGGATCGTGTCGGCGAACTGGCGCAGCGCCGTGTCGCCGGCCGCGTGGCCGTGCCAGTCGTTGACCTTCTTGAAGTGATCGATGTCGCACATGACCACCGACAGCGGAAAGCCGTAGCGGCGACAGCGCTCGAGCTCGCGCGGCAGCTGCTCCATCAAATGCCGGCGGTTGAACGCGCCGGTCAGCGCGTCGGTGATCGACAGCAGGAGATTCTGTTGGTTGACGATGCGCAGCGAATGCTCGAGCGCGATGATGCGCCTCCCGGTGTTCAGGCGCGCGAGCAATTCGGGCTCATAGATCGGCTTGATCAGGTAGTCGTCGGCGCCCGCCTCGAGGCCGGCGATCATGTGCTCCTTGGCGTCGCGCGAGGTCAGGAGCAGCACGTACACATAGCCGTCGAGCTGCAGATTGCGCACCGTGCGGCACAGCTCGACGCCGTCCATGCCGGGCATCTCCCAGTCGGTAATCAGGATCGGAAAGTAGCGGCTGATCACCATGTCGAGCGCGGCCGCCCCGTCGGTGACGGTCTCGACCGGGAAGCCCGCCTTCTTGAGCGCGCGCGCGAGCAGCATCCGGGTGACCGGATCGTCTTCGGCCAGCAAGATCGGAGGCAATTCCTCGACCTTGACGGAATTCACAGAATCCGGCTGAACCACTACGCAAACTCCGCGAATGAAAAGTGCCGTTCTTGGTTATCGGCCCGGCCAGGGTCAACTTGATGAGCGCCGCCGGCCGCCGCGGCGGCGGCGGCGAATGCCAATACTGTGGGCCAGGCACTCGGTGTTTTCCTCAATCGGGCCGCGGGGCCCGTCAAGCTTCGGCGCGCGACGACCGATAAGAGGGGCGAGTCCACCGACACAGGATCGTCCGAACTTCCCCATGAGCACACGTCGCGGCAAGAGCATTCCGCCCGGTATCCGCGCGATCCAGGCGAGCGGCGACGGACTGTGGGAGCTCGACCTCGCGAGCGGCACGGCCTGGTTCAGCGAGTGGTTCCACGCCCGCCTGGGCTGGCGGCCGGACGACGGCCGGCACACCTGGTCGTCGCTGCGACCGGCGATGCCCCCCGAATCCTGGCGCACGCTGCTCGAGTCGATGCGCAGCCACCTCGAGAGGGACACCCCGTTCGATCTGGAAGTGCCGCTGACCACCGGGGAGGCCGTCGGCTGGTGGCGTTTTCACGGCCGGGCGGAACGCAACGAGCTGCGCCATCCGTTTGTGTTCGCCGGCTGCGCGCGCGACGTGAGCGCCGAGCGCGCGCTGCGCGCCGCGCTGCACGCCGAAATCGACTGGCTGCGCGCCGCGTTCGAGGCGATGCCGGTCGCCGCGGCCCTGCTCGACGAGGACGAGGTCATCGTCGCCGTCAACCGGCGCTGGCGCGAACTCGCGTCGCAGAGTGCGGCGCTGCGCGAGCACGGCGCGATCGGCGGAACGCGGCAGCGCCTGATGGCGGCCGCGGGCGCCGAGCGCTCGCGCCCCGAACACCGGACGCTCGACGATCCGGGACGACGCAGCATGATTCTTTGGCATGACCCGGCGCACTCGCGTGCGCCCCGTGAGGACTCCCGATGACGACCCCGACGATCGAACGCAATTCCAACCGGCTGCTGGTGGTGGACGCCGACACGCGCGTGCTGAAGCGGGCGGCCCAAGCCGGCGAACGCCTGGGCTACGCGGTCGCCTGCGCGGCGGATCAGGCGCAGCTGCGCGCCGAGGTCGCCCGCTTCGCGCCGACGGTGATCATGATCGACCCGGACGGCATCGGCACGCTCGAAGAGGATCCGTTCCGCTGGCTCGGCGAACGGCGCGAACGCGCGACGCTGATCGTCGCGAGCGAGCAGGAACCGATACCCCTGTCGCCGGGCGAGATCGCGATGGCCTATGGCCTCGACGTCAACGGCGCGCTGCACAAGCCGCTGCGCGACGAGGCGCTGGACGCCGCGCTTGCGCCGCTGTTCATCCGCCGCCGGCGCGTCACCGAGCGCGATCTGCGGCGCGCGGTCGACCGTGCCCAGCTCTGCGCACATTACCAGCCGCGGATGCGCTTGGGCGCCTACGGCTGGACCGTCGCCGGAGTCGAGGCGCTGCTGCGCTGGGACCATCCCGAGTACGGCCTGATCTACCCCGAGGAGTTCATCGGCCTCGCCGAGGAGCATGGACTGATCGCCGGACTGACGGATTTCGTGCTGCAATCGGGCATCGAGCAGCTGAGCGAGTGGAATCGCACGGGCCTTAATCTCGCGCTCAGCGTCAATCTGAGCTCGAAGCTGTTCACCGACCCGGAATTCGCGGACCGGATGAGCGATTTCCTGTGGAGCCGCGGCGTCGCGCCCGAACAGCTCACGCTCGAAATCACCGAGTCCGGCGCCCTCGAGGACCCCACCGGCACGCTCGAAATCCTCTCCCGGCTCCGCGCCCGCGGGATCGGACTGGCGCTCGATGACTTCGGGATCGGGTATTCCTCGCTGACGCAGCTGTACAAACTGCCCTTCAGCGAGGTGAAGATCGACAAGACCGTCGGCATCGAGATCCCCCAGACGCCGGCCGCGCGCATGATCGTGCGGGCGATCGTCGATCTCGGGCATCACCTCGGGCTCACCGTCTGCTGCGAAGGGGTCGAGACCGGGATTGCGCTCGAAGTGCTGCAACAGTGCGGCTGCGACTACGCGCAGGGCTATCACATCGCGCGGCCGATGGCGGCGGCTGACGTCGCCCCCTGGATCGCCGCGCGCGAGCCCCTGAACCCCCTCGCCGCGCGCGCCGTGTCCTGAGCGCATGCGGCGCGCCGGTCACTCGGCGATGCCGCCCTCGCCTTCGACCGGATCGTTCGCGCGGGTGCTGAACCAGTTCACCGCGTATTGAACCAGCTGTGTGCCGGTCGCCAGGTTCAGCTTGCGCTTGATCCGCTGCCGGTGGGACTCGACCGTCTTGATGCTGAGGTTGAGCGACTGCGCGGTCTCCCGGGTGCTCATGCCCTTGCCGATCATGTGCAGGATCTGCAGTTCGCGATTGCTCAGGCGGTCGATCGGATTGGCCGAGATATACGAGCCGCCCGCCGCGAATTTCTGGATCATGTTGTTGCCGACGGCTTCGGAGACATAAATCCCGCCGTCGAGCACGCGCCGCAGGGCGATCAGGAACTGATCGCTCGCCGCCTGTTTCATGATGTAGCCGTTGGCGCCGGCCGCGAGCATCCGCTCGGCGTAAATGGTCTCGTCGTGCATCGACAGCACCAGAATCGGCAGGTGCGAGTGGTGCGCACGCACGTCGCGCACCAGTTCGATGCCGTCGCCCTGTTTGAGGCTGATGTCGGCGATCATGACGTCGGGCGAGAGATCCTTGATCGCGACGCGCGCGTCCCGCACGGTCTCGGCTTCCCCGCACACCGACAGGTCTTCCTCGTTGTCCATGATGCGGCGCAGACCCTGCCGCACGATCGGATGGTCATCGACGATCAAAACGCGACGTACCCGCCGTTTCCCCGCAGCCGGGGCTGCGGTCGGTGTCGGGTTGCGGGTCCACGAATTACCGCCCATATCCATACCCCCCAACGCACTTTGGGTGATCATACTCCACCCAGATTAAGGGATTGCGGGCCGGTCAGGCGGATCAGCGTGCCGCGCGGGATATTGCGCAGGATTTCCAGCTTGGCGCCGATGATTTCCGCGCGATGGCGCATGATTTTCGTGCCCATGCCCGAACCGGCGCCGACTTTCCCGGAAATGCCGATGCCGTTGTCGGCGATCTTCAGGCAATAACCGTCCGCAGTCACGTGCAACATGATGCGCACCTGGGCGGCGCCCGAGTGGCGGGCCACGTTGGTCAGCGCTTCTTGTGCGATGCGGTAAATATCGCTGGCATGGGTCTCTTGCAGGTGCAATGGGGGCCACATCTCCGCCCGAAAACGCACGTCGATGCCGTAGAGGTCGCGGCTGCGGTCCGCGAGCGAGCGCAGCGCGCAGATCAATCCACCGCGTTCGCTGCTGACCGGGAGCAGCCCGTGCGCGAGCGAACGGGCGTTCTGGATCGACTGATTCACGAGCCCCACCAACTCGTTGGCGGCGCCGGCCGCCTGCGGGCACTCGCGCTCGAGCCGGGTCGACAACGCCCGCAACATCAAGGCGACACCGGTGAGTTCCTGGCCGAGGCCATCGTGCAAGTCGCGGCCGATCCGCTGCCGCTCGCGCGTCGAGGCCTCCAGGATCTCCCGCTCCAAGCGCTTCAGCTCCGTGGTGTCGCGCAGCGACACGCACACGCCCATGCCAACGCCGTCGTCCCGGACCAGCGCGGCGCGGATTTCCCCGAAGCGCATGGACTTGTCCGCGTCCGGCTCATTGATTTGGAACATCACCGGCTCGCCGCTCGCGATCAGGCGGCGGAGCTGGGCGACCACGCGGTCGCGACTGACCGCGGGCAGCAGCGACTCGAAGGCGGTGCCGACGATTTGCTCGATCGACTGGCCGCGGAAGGCCTTGTTGACGAAGCGGACCCGCAATTCGGTGTCCAGGAAGATCAGCGTGTCGGCTGTATTCGCCATGGTCGCGCGCAACAAGTCCTCCGCGCGCCGCATCCGCCCCGCCGACTCGGTTTGCGGGGCCAGATTAGCGGCCAGGCCGGCAACGCCACGGGGCAATTCCGCCGGAGCGGGCGCCGGCCGACGGGACGAATGCGTCACGGCGGTCGGCACCGGGCGATCCAGCGTAAAGCTCAGCATCACCAACGCCTGTCCTGGATCCCAGTCCAGCAGCTTGAACTCCGTTACTGTCGGAATTTCGCCCCAGATGAACGGCCAAGCCACGGTGCGGCGCGCCACGGGGCGCAGCTTCGACAGGCCGGCCAGGGTCTCGAGCACCAGGGAGGCCTGCTGGGAGGAGAGCCAGCTTTGGATCGACGAGCCGACGAAGGCGCCACCCACGATGGCCGGGGTCAGCATGCGGCGCACCGCCGCATTGGCGAGCACTAGGCAGGGATTCGATTGACGGGCATCAACGATCAGGACTGCGAGCCCGTCGGCGTCGGCGTGGCCAGCGCCTGGTTCATCGCTTCGTATCACCTCCGATTGCCACATCTCCGGAGAAGACGCCATGCTTGCTGGCCTTGGTAGATTCTTGGTTGTCAGCTTTTATTTTACATACTGCAGTGCATTCTGGGAGTAATCCCTCAAGTGAAAAAGAGGGGAAACCCGCAATCTCCCATTACAGACACTGTTGGGCCTTGTCAGGGTTGCGCGGGCCGCGCCGGGCCTGGGGTTAGACTGATGTGCATGAGAAAGACCGCGATCGAGCACTTACGCGCGAACGATGCGCGGCTGAAGCCCTGGATCGACCGAATCGGCCCCATCAAGCTACCGGCGCGCAGGAGCAAGGAACCCTATTTCGCGCTCTTGGAGACAATCGTCTATCAACAACTGCATGGCAGCGCCGCGGCCACGATCTGGGGTCGCGTGCTCGAGTTGTTTCCCGACCGCCTGGCCGCGCCGGAGCGGCTGCTCGCGCTGGGCGACGCCGAGTTGCGCGGCGCCGGGCTGTCCAAAGCGAAAATGATGGCAATGCGGGCCGTTGCCGCCAGTGCCGTGGCGGGAGAAATACCCGACGCCAAGGGCATGGCACGGATGCCGGAGACGGAAGCGCGCGAACGCCTGACGCGGATTCGGGGCGTCGGGCCCTGGACCGTGGATATGTTGTTGATATTCACGCTGCGCAGGCCCGACGTCATGCCGCTAAATGACTACGGCGTGCGCAAGGCCTTCAAGATGGTCTACCGACAGCGCGAGCTGCCCTCGCCGGCGCAGCTGTCCAAGCGGGCCGAGCTGTGGCGCCCGTACCGGTCCACCGCCGCGCTCTATTTGTGGAAAATCGCCGATAGCGACTGAGTCCCGAGGTCACTTCTTGAAGAGCGCGTCCAAGCCCGCCTTCGATCGCTCGAGTTCAGCCAGGTCCTTGGCGCGATAGGCTCCGGCCTTCGGCTTGAAGAAGTCACAGAAGTTCGCCTCGTCCTTGCGCCGCACTTCCTCCGCGATCGGCTCGCGGCAGTGCTTCGCATAGGCGGTATCGTACTCGACGCACATCCGGCAGACGTGCAATTCAGCGCCGCACGCCTTACAGACGTCGAGACGCCGAAGAGGCAGACTCAATGCGGCTAATGAAGATCCGCACTTCCAGCAGGTGAGGGAGTCGGTCAAGGCAGTTCACAATGCCTGAACGTTACGAAACTATTAGAGCGTCCGAGATCAAAGTATCGGAGGGCGGCATTCATTACGCCGCCCTCACGCGCGCCCTGCTATGCGCATGTCAACCGTGATGACTACTGGGCCCGAGTCCCTGTGCCGGTCTGCGCCAGAATTTGGCTGCCGGTGCCAGTTTGCGCGAGTGTCTGGCTGCCACTGCCAGTGCCGGTCTGCGCCAATGTTTGGCTACCCGTACCGGTTTGCGCCTGCGCGTTCGCACCGGTCCCTGTCTGCGCCATGGTCTGGCTGCCAGTACCGGTTTGCGCCTGCGCGTTCGCACCAGTCCCAGTCTGAG
>JBBISV010000095.1:0-586 GCA_037441085.1 Gammaproteobacteria bacterium
TGGCCATGTCCCTCGACTATGTGCCGCTGCCGGCGTCGCTGAAGGCCCAGATCCAAAAAGGCTGGCCGATCCAGCATTGAACGGGGCTTGATCTGTAAGCGGGCGGCCCGGTCGGAGCACCGGGCCGCTTCACCGCCGCTTCACAGGCGCGACGCGTCCGCCAGGACGACGCAGGCCGAGCCCTCCCCGACGATGTCCGCCCAGGCGATCGCATGCGGCAGGATGTGGCGCATATAGAAGCGCGCGAGCTCGCAATTACCGGCATGGAACGAGGGATCCTCAGGCATGCGCTGCGAGGAGATCGCATCCGTCTTGGCCATGACCCACGCGCCTAAAACGGTGCCACACAAATTGAGGTACGAAACCGCGACGGCCTGTGCGTGGTCCGCACCGCGCGCGGCCGCGGCCAGGGCCGCCCGCGTCGCGCGCCGCAGGGTCTCGACCGCCGAGGAGGCGGCGGCCGCGCTGTTCCGGGCCGCGGGCTCGGCGGGCTCCAGCGCCGCAAGCTCCGCTTCGATCGCGTCGAGGAACTCGAACATCGCCGCGCCCGCGTCCCGCCCGAGTTTGCGGCCGATCAAATCGAGGG
>JBBISV010000095.1:596-12013 GCA_037441085.1 Gammaproteobacteria bacterium
CAGCGTTGTCACTTGCAGCGGCTTCTTTCGCCGTGACTTCCATCTTCTTGCCGACGGCGGTCGCGGTTGCGCCCATGTCGCGAATCAGTTTACGGCCCACGAGGTCGAGTGCCTGAATACCGGTCGTGCCTTCGTAGATCGTGGTGATGCGCGCATCCCGCAGATGCTGGGCGGCGCCGGTCTCCTCGATGTAGCCCATGCCGCCGTGGACCTGAATTCCCAGCGAGGCGGACAGCACGCCCTGTTCGGTCGACCAAGCCTTGATGATCGGGATCAGCAGCTCGGCGCGCGTCCGCGCCGCGACCCGCGCGGCCTCCTCGCCTAAGTGCGCGCCGAGATCGAGCTGCAGCGCGCCGTACAGCGCGAGCGCGCGCGCCGCCGCCGTGTGCGCCTTCATCGTCAACAACATCCGCTTGACGTCGCCGTGCGCGGCGATCGGCGCCGGTCTGCCGTCGGCGCCGGCGGACGCGCCGGCGGGCCGGCCTTGAACGCGCTGGCGCGCCCAGTCGAGGGCCTGTTGGTAGGCGCGCTCGCCCATCGCGTACCCTTCCAGCCCGACCGCGAGGCGCGCGGCGTTCATCATCACGAACATGTACTCGAGGCCGTGGTTCGCCTCACCGACGAGATGGCCGACCGCGCCGCCGGCGTCGCCGTAGGACAGCACGCAGGTCGGGCTCGCATGAATGCCGAGCTTGTGCTCGATCGACACGCAGCGTACGTCGTTGCGCGCACCGAGGCCGCCGTCCTCGGCAACCAGCACCTTCGGCACGATGAACAGCGAGATGCCCTTCGTTCCCGCGGGCGCCCCGTCGATGCGCGCGAGCACCAGGTGGATGATGTTGGGCGTGTAGTCGTGATCGCCGTAGGTGATGAAGATTTTCTGGCCGAAGATCCGGTACGCGCCGCCGTCGCGCGCCGCGCGCGTGCGGATCGCGCCGAGATCGCTCCCCGCCTGCGGCTCGGTCAGGTTCATCGTCCCCGTCCACTCGCCGCTGATCAGCCTCGGGAGGTACAGGCTCTTTTGTTCCTCGGAGCCGCAGTGCTCGATCGCCTCCACCGCGCCGCGCGTCAGCATCGGACAGAGCTTGAATGCGAGATTCGCCGACGCCCAGAATTCCTCGACGGCCGTGTTCAACACCGCCGGTGCGCCCATCCCGCCGAACCGGGATCCGGCGCCGAGCCGCGTCCACCCGCCCTCGACGAACTGGCGGTAGGCGTCCTTCAGCGGCGCCGGCATCACGACGCCCGCGGGCGTCCACCGGGCCCCCTCGCGATCGCCGGCCGCATTGAGCGGCGCGAGCACTTGTTCGGCGAAGCGGGCCGCCTGATCGAGCACCTCGTCGGCGAGGTCGGCCGCGTAATCGGCGAGTCCCGGCAGACCGTGCAGCCGATCGTCGCGCGTCAGCTCGTGCAGCGCGAAACGTACATCCTTCAGCGGCGCGCGATACATGGACCTGGGATTCTCCGGGCGGGCACCGCCGGCGATCTTATCATTGAATCGGGTCCGCCCCGCCGCCCTGCCGCCACCACCACCACACACCGTGCGCGTCGCGCTCGCGGCGCGCGCGCCCGCTGCGCTCGAGCCGGTTGAGGTGGGCGATGGCCTCGCCGGTCGCCATGCCGAGGACGCCGGCGCCGATTGGACGGGAGAACAGCACCGAAAAGACGTCGACGGCGCGTCGCGGCTGCGCGAGCAGTTCCTCGAGCCGGTCGAGGCCGGCGTGGTGCTGCGCCAGCAGTGCATCGATGCGCGCATGCAGCCCCGTGAACGGGCTGTTGTGCGCCGGCAGCACCAGCACCTCGTCGGGCACGCGACGCTTGATCGCGGCGAGCGAGTCCAGCCAGTCGCCGAGTGGATCGGCGTCCGGTTCGGTCGGATAGACCGACACGTTGGAGGAGATCCGCGGCAGGACCTGGTCGCCGGAGATCAGCAATTTGCTTTTTGCGCAATACAGGCACGCGTGTTCCGGCGAGTGCCCGTTGCCGACGACGACGAGCCACTCGCGCCCGCCGATGCAGAGGGTTTCGCCGTCGGTGATGCGCCGATAGGATGCCGGCAGGGGCTGGATCATCTGGCCGAAAGAGCCGAAGCGGTCCGTGTAGCGCTCGATCGCCGCGGCGTCCCAGCCCGCGCCGGTGTAGAAATCGATCGCGTCGGGCGGCGGCGCGCGCATCGGGTCGGCGGCCATCAGGCGGCAGGTCAGATATTCGAGGCGCGTCATCCACAGCCGCGCCGCGAAGCGGCGCGCGAGCCAGCCCGCCAGGCCGCAATGATCGGGATGCATGTGGGTCACGACCACCCGCGACACCGGCGCTTTCTCGAGCACGCCCGAAAATGCCGCCTCCCACGCGGCGGTCGTGGCCGGGGTGTTCAATCCGGTGTCGACGAGAGTCCAGCCCGGCCGGTCGGCGATCGCCCAGACGTTGATCCACGGCAGCGTGGCGAACAGCGGCATCCGCAGCCAGTGCACGCCGGGCGCGATCTCGACCGCCGAGCCGTCGCCCGTCCGCGGCTCGCTCTCCAGCGGATAGGTGAGCCCCGCACCCGTCTCGGTCGCGCCGCTCACGTGCCGCAGAACGTGCGCAGCACGCGTTCGGACGGCAGCGGCGGATCGGCGTACGCGGCGAAGCGCTCCTCCGGCTCATAGGGGCGCGCGAGCGCCGCCGACAGCTCGACGAAGGGCGCGAGATCGTCGCGCCGCGCCGCCGCCTCGATCGCCCGCTCGATCTGATGATTGCGCGGGATGATCGCGGGATTGACCCGGCGCATCGCGTCGGCGCGCGCCTCGGGCGCCCGCGGCTCGAGCGCGACCCGGGCCCGCAAGGCCCGCTCCCAGCGGTCGAACTCACCCGGATCCGCGAACAGCGCGCGCACCCCGCCGTCGGCGAGCCGCCGATGCGCGACCGTGAAATCCACGGCGTGGCGGTGCAGGAGCCCGAGCCATTCCCCGACGAGTTCCGCATCCCCGGGGCGCTCGGTCCCGATCCCGAGCTTG
Source organism: Gammaproteobacteria bacterium (assembly GCA_037441085.1). Taxonomy (GTDB): domain Bacteria; phylum Pseudomonadota; class Gammaproteobacteria; order Steroidobacterales; family Steroidobacteraceae; genus Bog-1198. The sequence continues at coordinate 3,593 of JBBISV010000095.1, forward strand.
GCGCGCATCCCGTCCTGAAAATGCCGCTCGAACAGCGGGCGGAAACGCGCGAGCGAGGCGCGCGCGAGCTCCAGCGCCCGTTCCGGCGCGGCGTCGAGCAGTCCGAGGATCGCGGACGCGAATCGTTCGAGGTTCCACAGCGCGGCGTGCGGCTGGTTCGCGAACGCGTAGCGCCCGTGCCGGTCGATCGCGCTGAAGCACGCCTGCGGATCGTAGGCATCCAGGAACGCGCAGGGGCCGAAGTCGATGGTCTCCCCCGAGACCGCCATGTTGTCGGTGTTCATCACCCCGTGCACGAAGCCGACCAACATCCAATGCGCCACCAGCGCCGCCTGGCGCTCGATCACCCCGTCGAGCAGCGCGAGGTGGGGCCCGGGCGCCCGCGCCGCCCCGGGGTAATGGCGCTCCAGCGCGTAATCGGCGAGTTCCCGCAGGCCGTCGAGATCGCCGCGCGCCGCGAAATACTCGAAGGTGCCGACCCGCACGTGGCTCGCCGCGACGCGCGTCAGGATCGCGCCGGGCAGGGGCTCCTCGCGCAGGACCGTCTCGCCGGTCGCGACGGCGGCGAGCGAGCGCGTGGTCGGGATGCCGAGCGCGTGCATCGCCTCGCTCACCAGGTACTCGCGCAGCACCGGCCCCATCGCCGCGCGCCCGTCCCCGGCGCGCGAGAACGGCGTGCGGCCGCTGCCCTTCAACTGGACCTCACGGCGGACGCCGTCGCGGTCGCGCAGGTCGCCGAGCAGGATCGCGCGGCCGTCGCCGAGCTGCGGCACGAAATATCCGAACTGGTGACCGGCGTATGCCGCCGCGATCGACTCGCCCGACGCCGGCGGTGCGTTGCCGGAAAACAGGGCCGCGAGCCGCTCCTCCCCGAGACCCGCCGCGTCGATGCCGAGTTCGGCGGCGAGCGCCCCGTTCAGCGCGAGCAGGCGCGGACGGGCGACCGGCTGCGGGGCGAGGCGCGCGTAGAAACGCTCGGGCAGGCGCGCGTAGCCGCGCAACAGGTGCAGCGGGCCGGCCGGCTCATCGAGGTGTGGGGAGGGTGGGTTCATCGGCGGCTCGCCCGGCGATGCTACGGGGCGGACGGCGTGTTCGCAACTGCCGCCGACGGCGGCGCGGTCCTAGGTACATACCCTTATCGGACGCCTTCAATCCGGATATGGCGGAACGACCCGCTGTGCAAAGATGCCGGCGTCGGTGCAGCCGTTCGTCTTATTGTTATACCTTACGCTTCCCAAAAACCAGGAAAGGTATTCATTCGTGACCAAGCACCCCACCCCGATCGAAACGATGGAACCCGCGGTCGTCGCCGAATTGATGCGCGCGGGCAAGATCCTGCTCATCGATGTGCGCGAACCAGCCGAGTATGCGATGCAGCGCATTCACGGCGCGCTGCTCTACCCCCTGTCCACGTTCGACGCCGCGGCGCTGCCCGACGACGGCGATCGCCGCGTCGTGTTCCATTGCGGCAGCGGCAAGCGCTCGCTGACCGCCGCCGAGAAGCGCCTCGCCAACGGCCACCCGCACGCCGCCCACATGCGCGGTGGAATCGCCGAATGGAAGGCGACGGGCCTTCCCGTCATCGAACTCTGAGCGAGAAACGGCAGCGAGGTCCCCATGCAAGCCTATCCCCATCGTTACGTCGTCGCCGCCCACGGTGCGGATGGCGGCATGGTCTCGCTGACGGCGCCGGGATTGCCGACGCTCGAGACCGCGCCCCCGCCCGAATTCGACGGGCCGGGCGGCGTCTGGTCGCCGGAATCCATGCTGGTCGCGGCGGTCGCCGACTGTTTCATCCTGACGTTCCGGAGCGTCGCGCGCGCGGTGCGCTTCGACTGGCTGGGCGTCGAGTGCCGGGTCGAGGGCGTGCTAGACCGGGTGTCGGGCGTCTCCCGCTTCACGCGCTTCTCCACCGTCGCCCGCCTGACCGTCGCGCCCGGCGCCGACATCGACAAGGCGCGCGCCCTGCTCGAGCGCGCCGAGAAGCTCTGCCTCATCTCAAACTCCCTGTCCGCCGAGCGTCATCTCGAACTCGAAGTCGTCAACGCGGACGCTTGGCGCCCGCCTCAGCCCGCTTCCTGACGGTGCGGCCGTGCGGTGCGCAAAAGCCCCGGTACAGCACGCCCATGATCTCGAGCGCGGGGCCGGGGCGGATTTCGTAGTAGATCGTCTGCGACTCGCGGTGTGTCGCCACCAGCTCGGCGGCGCGCAGCACGCCGAGGTGCTGCGACAGCGCGGACTGGCTGAGCGGCACGCGCGCGTTGATCTCGCCGACCGACGCGGGTCCCTCCAGCAGATGACACAGGATCAGCAGGCGCTGTTCGTTGGCGAGCGCCTTCAGCAACCCGGCGGCGGCGTCCGCTTGAATCCGCGCCGCCGCGTCCGCCGGCAGACATGTCGAACGCTTGTTCATCAGTAGTTGCTACTTTAGCATTTTATGATACAGTGCGCCACAAGTCATCCAATCAACACGGCGCCCCGCGCGCCAGGAGTCGGAAAATGAGCATAGATCGTTTGGTGATGAGATTCGCCGGCCTGTTCGTGCTGGTGAGCGTCGTGCTGGCGCATTACGTCAGCGCCGACTGGCTGTGGGTCACCGCGTTCGTCGGCGCCAACCTGTTCCAGTCCTCATTCACCGGCTTCTGCCCGCTCGCGATGATGCTGAAGCGCCTCGGCGTGCGCCCCGGCAACGCGTTCCAGTAACGTCAAGGAAGCGAAGCACATGCGGCACCTCAGATCGGCTGTAATCGCGGCCGCCGTTCCGGCGGTCCTGTTCGCCCTCGCCGGCTGCGGCGCCAAGCGGACCACGGTCGAGGCGGCCGCCGGGCCGCCGCTCGCCGGGTTCGTCGTCCGCGCCGAGCCCGGCCCGCTCGAGCGCTTCGTCGACGGCACCGTCGAGGCGGTGAACCAGGCGACGCTGTCGGCAGAGACCAGCGGCCGCGTCGACGCGATCTACTACGATGTCGGCGACGTGGTGCCCGCGGGCGCCGTGATCATGCGGCTCAAGGGCACGGAGCAGCGCGCCTCGCTGCAGGCGGCGCAGGCCGCGCTCACCGAGGCGCGCGCGCGCGACGCGGAGGCCGCGGCGAACTACGGCCGCATCGCCGACATGTTCCAGCGCCACGTCGTCTCCAAGTCCCAGTTCGACAAGGCGACCGCGGACCGGGATTCGGCCTCCGCGCGCCTCCAGGCCGCCGTCGCCGGGGTCGCCGCGGCGCGCCAGGGCGTCAATTACACCGAGATCCGCGCTCCCTACGGCGGCGTGGTCGGCAAGCGGCTGGTCGACGTCGGTGAAACGGTGCGTCCGGGGATGCCGCTGATGAGCGGCCTGTCGCTCGAACACCTGCGGGTCACGACCTACGTGCCGCAGAGCATCGTCACCCAGGTCAGCCGCCTCAAGCAGGCGGCGATCTACGTGCACGGCCGCCGCATCGCCGCCGATCACATCACCCTCTATCCCGAGGCCGCGACCCCCTCGAGCACGTTCCGCGCGCGCCTCGACCTGCCCCCCGGGGCGCTCGACGTCGCGCCCGGCATGTACGTGAAGGTCGGGCTCGTGATCGGCACCGTCGAGCGCATCCTGGTGCCGAAGTCCGCGCTGGTCGTGCAGAGCGAGGTCACCGGCGTGTACGTGCTCGACTCCAAGGGCCGGCCGTCGCTGCGCTACGTGCGTCCCGGCCACGTGTTCGGCGATCGCGTCGAGATCCTCGCCGGGCTCGCGCCGGGCGAGCGGATCGCGCTAGACCCGATCGCCGCGGGCTCGCGCATCGCCGCCGCGGAAGGCGCGCCGTGAGCAGACCTTTGGGCTTCAGCGGCCGGGTCGCGCGGCTCTTTCTCGAGAACCAGCTGACGCCGCTGCTCGCGCTGACCGCGCTGCTGATGGGCGTGTTCGCGATCCTGGTGACGCCGCGCGAGGAGGAGCCGCAGATCGACGTCACGTTCGCGAACATATTCGTGCCCTTCCCGGGCGCGAGCGCGAACGAGGTGGAGAACCTGGTCGCGACGCCGATGGAGAAGGTGCTCGGCGAGATATCCGGCGTCAAGCACATCTACTCGGTGTCGCGTCCGGGCCTCGCCGTGCTCACGGTGCAGTACCAGGTCGGCGTGCACCGCAACGACGCGATCGTGCGGCTTTACAACGCGGTGTACTCCAACCAGGACTGGCGCCCCCCGGGCACCGGCATTCTCCAGCCGCTGATCAAGCCGAAGGGCATCGACGACGTGCCGATCCTCAGCCTGACGCTGTGGAGCCGCGATCCCCGCCTCGGCGGTTATGAGCTCGGCAAGATCGCGCGCGCGACGATGAGCGACATCAAGCGCGTGCCCGACACCCGCAACGTCTACACGGTCGGCGACTCCAAGCCCGTGATCCACGTCCAGCTCGATCCGGCGCGGCTCATGGCCGCCGGCCTCACCGAGAGCGACGTCGCCGCGTCGCTGCAGGCCGCCAATCTGGTGCGCCAGGCGGGCAGCATCGACCGCGGCGGCCGCGACCAACCGGTCCAGGCCGGCGCCTTCCTCGCGAACCGCGACGACGTCGGCGGCCTGATCGTCTCGGCGCGCGACGGCAAGCCGATCTATCTCGACGATGTGGCGACCGTCACCGACGCGCCGCAGACCCCGTCGCGCTACGCCTGGTACGGCGAGGGGCCGGCGGGGGTGAAGGCCGGCGCCCCGGTGGTCGATCAAACGCCCGCGGTGACCATCGCCGTCGCGAAGAAGCCCGGCAGCAATGCGATCGACGTCGCCGACGCGGTCATCCGCCGCATCGATGAACTGAAGGGCATCACGATACCGAAGGGCGTCGAGGTCACGGTGACGCGCAACTACGGCGCGACGGCGAACGACAAGGCGAAGAAGCTGATCGAGAAGCTCCTGTTCGCGACCGCCTCCGTCGTCGTGCTCGTCCTCCTCACGATGGGCCGGCGCGAGGCGGTCGTGGTCGGCGCGGCGGTCATCGTCACCCTCGCCGCCACCCTGTTCGCCTCCTGGGCCTGGGGCTTCACGATCAACCGCGTATCCCTGTTCGCGTTGATATTCGCGATCGGCATCCTCGTCGACGACGCCATCGTCATCGTCGAGAACGTGCATCGCCACCGCGACTTCGACAAGGGACCCCTGTCCGAGGTCATTCCGCGCGCGGTCGACGAGGTCGGCGGCCCGACGATCCTCGCGACCTTCACGGTGATCGCCGCGCTGCTGCCGATGGCCTTCGTGTCGGGCCTGATGGGGCCCTATATGAGCCCCATCCCGATCAACGCCAGCATGGGCATGGTGATCTCGCTCGCGGTCGCGCTCGCGTTCACGCCGTGGATGTGCCGCAAGCTGCTGGGCGATGCGCACGGCACCGGCCAGCCGGCGACCGACGAGGTCGAGCCGGTCGAGGGCCGCATTCACCGCCTGTTCGCGCGCCTGATGCGGCCGTTCCTCGAGGGCGGCGACGCGCGGCGCAATCGTCACCGGCTCTACTGGGGAACGCTCGCGGCCATCGTCGTCGCGGTGTTCCTGGTCGCGGTGCGCGCGGTGGTGCTGAAGATGCTGCCGTTCGACAACAAGTCCGAGTTCCAGGTGGTCGTCAACATGCCCGAGGGGACGCCGCTCGAGGACACCGCGCGCGTCCTGTCGGCGCTGGCCGGAATCGTGCGCAAGCTCCCGGAGGTCACGAATTATCAGGCCTACGCGGGCACCGCCGCGCCGATCAACTTCAACGGCCTGGTGCGCCAGTACTACCTGCGCGCCGATTCCAACCAGGGCGACCTGCAGGTCAATCTCGTCGACAAGAGCGCCCGCAGCCGTGAGAGCCACGCGATCGCCCTGGCGGTGCGCCCGGCGCTCGAGGCCATGGGCCGGCGGCTCGGCGCCGAGTCGGTCCAGGTCGTCGAGGTGCCGCCCGGCCCGCCGGTGCAGGCGCCGATCGTCGCCGAGATCTACGGACCGCTGTACTCGGCGCAGCAGAAGATCGGCCTCGCGCTGCGCAAGCTGTTCGACTCGACCCCCAACATCGTCGACACCGACGACACGGTGCCCGCGCCGGTGCCTCGCGTCGAGATCGACGTCGACCGCGCCAAGGCCGCGCTGCTCGGCGTGCCGCAGGCGGCGGTCACCGAGGCCCTCACCACCGCGCTCGCCGGCGAGGACGCGACCTACATCCACGCCGGATCCGAGCGCGACCCGATCGCGGTGCGACTCGAGCTGCCGCCGACCGACAAACACGGTCTCGGCGAGGCGCTGGCGCTGCCGGTGCGGGCCGCATCCGGCGCGCTCGTTCCGTTGTCGGAGCTGGTCAAGGTCGTGCGCAAACCCTGGGACGCGACGATCTATCACAAGGATCTGCTGCCGGTCGTGTTCGTCACCGGCGACATGGCGGGCAAGGTCGACAGCCCCCTCTACGGGATGTTCGGCCTCGTCTCGCGGATCGACAAGACCACGCTCGCGGGGCACAAGGTCGCGCAGCGCTTCATCTCCCCGCCGAACCGGATCAGCGATTTCAGCATCAAATGGGACGGCGAGTGGACGATCACCTATGAAACGTTCCGCGACATGGGCATCGCCTACGCGGTCGGGCTGATATTCATCTATCTGCTCGTGGTCGCGCAGTTCCGCTCCTATTTCGTGCCGCTGATCATCATGGCGCCCATTCCCCTGACGATCATCGGCGTGATGCCGGGCCATGCGCTGCTCGGCGCGCAGTTCACCGCGACGTCGATGATCGGCATGATCGCCCTCGCCGGCATCATCGTTCGCAATTCGATCCTGCTCGTGGACTTCATCAATGCGGAAATCGCGGCCGGACAGCCGCCGGCGCGGGCCGTGGTGCGGGCGGCCGCGATCCGCGCCCGGCCGATCGTGCTCACCGGCGTCGCGGCGATGATCGGCGCGTTCTTCATCATCGACGACCCGATATTCAACGGCCTGGCCATCTCGCTGATATTCGGGATCCTGGTTTCCACCGCGTTGACGCTTCTGTTGATTCCATTGCTCTACTTCGGCTACGTCGTCCGGCGAGACGCGCGGGCCGCTCATTAACGGGGGAAGTTGTATGGCACATGTAGTGGTGATCGGCGCCGGTCTCGGCGGAGTCCCGGCGGCATTCGAACTGCGCAAGCTTCTGGCGAAGGAACACCGCGTCACGCTGATCGGCGAACGCCCCTACTTCGAGTTCACCCCGTCGAACCCCTGGGTCGCGGTGGGCTGGCGCACGACCGAACAGACGCGCGTCGCGATGCAGGGCCCCCTCGAACGCAAGGGCGTCGACTGGATCGTCGGCCGCGTCGAGCACATCGACGCGGAGAAGTCGCGGCTCGCGCTCGAGGGCGGGCGGGAGCTGCAATACGACCAGCTGGTGATCGCGACCGGGCCGCGGCTCGCGTTCGAGGAGGTTCCCGGCCTCGGCCCCGACGGCTTCACGCAGTCGGTTTGCAGCCAGGACCACTCCGCGCTGGCGTGGCAGCGTTACCAGGAGTTCCTGCAGAATCCGGGGCCCATCATCGTCGGCGCGGCGCCGGGTGCGAGCTGCTTCGGACCGGCCTATGAGACCGCGATGGTCATCGATGCCGACCTGCGCAAGCGCAAGCTGCGCGACCGGGTGCCGATGACCTACGTCACGAGCGAGCCGTACATCGGCCACATGGGCCTCGGCGGCGTCGGCGACAGCAAGGGCCTGATGGAGTCGGAGCTGCGCGAGCGGCACATCAAGTGGATCACCAACGCCAAGATCACCGGCGTCACCGCCAATGAGATGACGGTGCAGGAGCTCGACGACGCCGGCGCGCCGAAGAAGGAGCACAAGCTGCCCTTCGCCTACAGCGCGGTCATACCGGCGTTCAAGGGAGTCGATGCGGTCGCCGCGGTCCCCGGTTTGTGCAATCCGCGCGGCTTCGTGCTGATCGACAAGCACCAGCGCAACCCGAAATATCCGAACATCTACTCGGTCGGCGTCTGCGTCGCGATCCCGCCGGTCGAGGCGACGCCGGTCGCCACGGGCGCGCCGAAGACCGGCTACATGATCGAGTCGATGGTGTCCGCCGCCGCGGCCAACATCGCCGCCGCGATCGGCGGCGGTTCCGGGACCGCGCAGGCGACGTGGAACGCGATCTGCATCGCCGACTTCGGCGACACCGGCGCGGCGTTCGTGGCCCTGCCGCAGATCCCGCCCCGCAACCTCACCTGGTCGCGCAAGGGCAAGTGGGTGCACCTCGCGAAGATCGCGTTCGAGAAATACTTCCTGCGCAAGGTGCGCACCGGCTCGCTGACGCCGGTGTACGAGACCTATGTGCTGAAGGCGCTCGGCATCATGTCCTTGAAGGGCGGCAAGCACTGATGAAATCCGGCAAGATCGCATCGATCGGCCTGGTCGCCGCGGCGCTGCTCGCGGGGCGCCCCTCGGCCGGCGCCGAGACCCTCGCCGACGCCTGGCGCCTC
>JBBISV010000096.1:0-12012 GCA_037441085.1 Gammaproteobacteria bacterium
AACTCGCGACCTCAACCTTGGCAAGGTTGCGCTCTACCAACTGAGCTATTCCCGCTCTGAGCAAGGTGGCAATTGTAGGGCCGCGCGGCCGGGAGTCAAGGACAAATGAACCGATACGGGACGCTAAAGCCTTGAACTGCCCCGCAATTCGGGCCAGGCCAGGCGCAAATAGAGAATCATCGACCAGAGCGTCAAGATCGCCGCGAGAATGGTGAGGCCGATGCCCGTCGCGTAGATGGGGATGCCGAACAAATCGCGGCGGAAAAGCAGGAACGACAGACCCACGATCTGCATCACGGTCTTGACTTTGCCCCAGAACGAGACGGCCACCCGGCCGCGGGCGCCGATCTCCGCCATCCATTCGCGCAGTGCGGAAACGGCGATTTCCCGGCCGATGATCACGATCGCGACGATCACCACGAACCAGCGGGCATCCTTGCTGACGATCAGCACGAGCGCACAGGCGACGATCAGCTTGTCGGCGACCGGATCGAGGAATGCGCCGAGGCGCGAGGTCTGGCCGAGCTTGCGCGCGTAATAGCCGTCCAGCGTGTCGGTGATCCCGGCGAACGCGAAACTCGCGCAGGCCGCCGGATCCGCCCACCAGTACGGCAGGTAGAACAGCACCACGATCGCCGGAATCATCATGATGCGCAGCCAGGTCAGCGCATTCGGCAGATTCATCCACGCTCGCCGATCAGCCGCCTGGGTGGAGGTGCTCATAGATTATCTCGGCCAGCCGCTGTCCGAGACCGTGAATCCGCGTGAAATCTTCGATACCGGCACGAAGGACCCCCTGCAATCCGCCGAATTGCTTCAGTAGCTCGCGACGCTTTACGGGTCCCAACCCCGGTATCGTTTCGAGGATCGACTCGCTATGGCGCTTGGCGCGCTTGCGGCGGTGGCCGGTGATCGCGAACCGGTGGGCCTCGTCGCGCACGCGCTGAATCAAGTGCAAGGCATTCGAGTCGGGTGGAAGTATAGTCGGCGTATCGCAGCCCAACAAGAAAAGCTGTTCCTGGCCGGCCCGCCGGTCCGCGCCCTTCGCGACGCCGATCATCGCGACGCCCTCGATCTTGAGCTCCTCGAGGACGCGTGCGGCCTGCGCCAGTTGTCCCTTGCCGCCGTCGATCAGCAGGACATCGGGCGCCGGGACCTCGCCGTCCTGAATTCGCTTGTATCGGCGCGTCAATGCCTGATACATCGCCGCATAGTCGTCTCCCGGCATGATGCCGGCGATGTTGAAGCGCCGGTACTCGCCCTTCAGCGGCCCCTCGGTGCCGAACACCACGCACGAGGCGATGGTGTCGCTGCCGCCCGTGTGGCTGATGTCGAAGCATTCGATCCGCCGCGGCGTCCGCGGCAGCGCGAACGCCTCGCGCAGCGCCTCGAGATTCGCCTCGATACTGGCGCGGGCAAGACCGCGCATCTTCAGCGCCACCGCGGCATTGTCGCGCATCATCTCGACCCAGCGCGCGCGGATTCCGCGCACCGACGCGGCGATGCGCACCCGCCGACCCACCCGCGCGCCGAGGCTCGCCTCGAGCAGCGCGCGCTCCTCGAAGTCGTGCTCCACGATGATCTCCGCCGGCGGCTCGCGTTCCTCGTAGTACTGGCCGATGAAGGCCGCCAGAACCTCGGCTGCTTCAGCGAGCGGCGCGCGCGGGAAAAACGTGGTGCTGCCGAGACTGCGCCCGGCGCGCACGAACATCAGCGCCACGCAATACTCGCCGTTTCCCGGCGCGACGGCGATCACGTCGGCCTCGTGGTGCGGGTCGGCGGTGACGATCTGCTGTGCCTGCACGGTGCGCAGATGGGCCAGCTGGTCCCGCAGCTTGGCCGCCTCTTCGTAGTCCAGCCGCTCCGCGGCGCCCTCCATGCGGCGCGCCAGGTCGAGATTGACCTCGTCGTTGCGTCCTTCGAGCACCTTGATCGCGGCGCCGACGTCGAGGGCGTAGCGCTCCTTGGTGATCAGTCCGACGCAGGGGGCCGTGCAGCGCTCGATCTGGTACTGCAGGCAGGGCCGGGACCGGTTTTGGAAAAACGCATCCTCGCAGTTGCGCAGGCGGAAAAGCTTTTGCAGCTGGTTCAAGGTCTCGCGCACAGCCCCGGCCGACGGATACGGGCCGAAATAGCGCCCCGGCTCCTTGCGCGATCCGCGATACAGGCTGAGCCGCGGAAACTCGTCCTGCATCGAGAAGCGCAGGAACGGGAAGCTCTTGTCGTCGCGCAGGATGATGTTGAAGCGCGGCTTGTGCTTCTTGATCAGGTTGAGCTCGAGCAGCAGCGCCTCGGTGTCCGAGTTCGTGACCGTCACCTCCATCGCGGCGGTCTTCGCGACCAGGGCCTGCACCTTCGGATGCACGTTGCCCGGCTGGAAATACGAGGAGACCCGGCTCTTCAGGCTGCGCGCCTTGCCGACGTAGAGGATGCCCCCCGCTTCATCGAGCATCCGGTACACGCCGGGCCGCGACGGCAGGCTGTCGACGAAGGATTTCGCGTCGAATGCCGGCGGTGCCGGCGGCGAAACCCCGTCGCTCATGCGGTGAGACGCGCCGCGTGCGCGACGACGCTCTCGAACATCTCGCGCGTGAGCCTGCGCGTCTGCGTGTTGTAGCGGCTGCAGTGGTAGGAATCGAGCAGCACGCGGTCGCCCAGCCGGTGCATGGCGCCGTGCGCGAACACGTGCTCGCCGCCCTTCAATCCGCTCGCGCGCAGCACCGCGGCATGCGCGACGGTGCCGAGCGCGAGGATCACCCTCACACCGGGGCTCGCGGCGAGTTCCGCGCGCAGGAAGGCGTTGCACTCGCGGATTTCGACCGGCAGCGGCTTGTTCTGCGGCGGCAGGCACTTGACGGCATTGGTGATGCGGGCCCCGCGCAGTTCCAGTCCGTCGTCGCGGGCGACCGACGCGGCCGCGCTCGCGAACCCGAACCGGTGCAGGGTCTCGTACAGCAGGATGCCGGCGTGGTCGCCGGTGAACGGGCGGCCGGTGCGGTTGGCCCCGTGCATGCCGGGCGCCAGTCCCACGATCAGCAGTCGCGCATCCGGATCGCCGAACGCGGGCACCGGCTTGCAGAAATAGCCGGGCTGCGCACGGCGCACGTCATCGAGGAAGGATGCGAGCCGCGAACAGCGGTTGCAGTCAGGATCGTAGGCGCTTTTCATGTTGGACATCGACGGGAGACCGGTCAAGCGCGGGGGAGCGGCACAAAAAACGGGCTACGCGGCCATTCCGCGTAGCCCGCCATCGATCGCGCCTGGAATTTTGGACTAACCCGAGCGCAATCCAACCTCGGCTCTCTGGTTTTTAGCTGAGCCTCGCTGACCGGTTCCTACCGTTACCCTAGGCACTGTTGGACCGCGCATCGGTCCGAAGATTCCCCGGCCTGGCCCGAGAATAATATGGCGTCGATGGTGCGTCCGCGGGCCATCGAATCGATGCCCTGGAGTCAAATCGGCGCCGTATTGGTCAGCGGGCGGGAGCGGTACCGGCGCAGGATAGCACCTAGCGGCTTCGAGGCAAGTCGCGATTTCAAAAAATGCCGTATCGAGAACTAGAATTGATCTAGATTTATCGTCTAATTACATGTTTTATATAGTTTTTAATTTTTATTGTCGCTATCGAGACAATCCATTTCCCATTCTCGCGGTGCGTCGATTTGCGCCCACCCGTTGGGCGATGCGCATCGCCAATTCCAGCGACTGTTCGCCGTTCAGCCGGGGATCCACGGCGGACTTGTAAGCCCGCGCCAGATCGGCCTCGGCGAGGCCGCGCGCCCCGCCGATGCACTCGGTGACATCCTCGCCGGTGAGTTCGACATGCACGCCGCCCAGCATCGATCCGCATTCCTCGTGAATACGAAACGCCGCCTCGACCTCGCCCAGAATGTTTTCGAACCGCCGCGTCTTCACGCCCCCGGCGGTGGTCTCGGTGTTGCCGTGCATCGGGTCGCAGACCCAGAGCACGCGGGCACCGACCGCGCGGACCGCGCGAATCATTTCCGGCAGCCGCTGTTCGATGTCCTTGATGCCGAATCGGTGGATCAATGTCAGGCGCCCCGGCTGCGACTGCGGGTTCAACACCTGTACGAGTTCCTGTAACCACTCGGCGCTCATCGCCGCGCCCACCTTGACCCCGATCGGATTGGCGATGCCGCGGAAATATTCGACATGGGCCCCGTCGAGCGCGGCGGTGCGCATGCCGACCCACGGCATGTGGGTCGACAGGTTGTACCAGCGCTTCTGGCGTTCGATGTAGCGCGTCTGGGCCTGTTCCGACAACAGGTGCAGCCCTTCGTGACTGGTGTAGAAATCGCAGCGGGTCGCGGCGTGCACGCGCTGGCCGCTGACCGACTCGAAGAATTCGAGCGACTCGGCGATCGAGTCGACTATGCCCTGGTAGGCGTCGCGCAGCGGCGAGTGGCGCATGAAGCCCAGATCCCAGTACTCCGGGTGATGCAGGTCCGCAAAGCCCCCGTCGATCAGCGCCCGCACGAAATTCAAGGTCAGCGACGCGCGCTCGTAGCCGCGCAGCAGCAGCTCCGGGTCCGGCTCGCGCTCCGCCGCCGTGAATCCCGGCCGATTGACGTTGTCGCCGCGGTAACACGGCAGCGTCAGTCCATCCCGCGTCTCGGTATCGGCCGAGCGCGGCTTCGCATACTGTCCGGCGAAGCGTCCGACGCGGATCACCGGCTTCTTCAGTCCCTGAAGCAGCACGAGGCTCATCTGCAGCAGGATCTTCAGGCGTCGCGCGATGTTGTCGGACTCGCAGTCCTCGAAGCTCTCCGAGCAATCCCCGCCCTGGAGCAGGAACTGTTCGCCGCGCTCGGCCTGCGCGAGCTTCGCGCGCAGCGCCTCGACCTCCCAGGAGACGACCAACGGCGGCAGCCGGCCGAGCGCGCCGACCGTCCGCTCGAGCGCCGCCGCGTTGCCGTACTTCGGCTGCTGCGCGGCGGGCCGGCTCTGCCAGCTCGCCGGATGCCATTCGGTCAACAAAGTGTTCTTCGACATGATGCCGGATGCTACACATCGGCACGCTCCGCTGCAAAGCCGCTTCCGGCGCGGACCTGCGCCATGCGGGAACATCCTGATTGGCTTTGCGGCGCCGGGCGCGCCAAAATGCCGCCGCATCGAAACCTCTGTCGGAGCGTCTGCACATGAACAATGCGAAAAGCGGCGATTTGAATACGGCCGGCCACCCCGCGGCCCGCGAACAGGCCCTGCGGGCGCTCGGGCTCGGCGCCGACAACGCCGGCGTGTGGTCCGGCGGGCACGGCTGGAACGAACACGGCGACGGACCGACGCTCGAGTCGATCAACCCGGCGAGCGGACGGCCGATCGCGACGGTGCGGGCGGCGACGGCGGCCGACTACGAGCGCGTGATGACCTCGGCGGTCGCCGCCGCGGCGCTGTGGCGCGCCGTGCCGGCGCCGAAGCGCGGCGAGGCGGTGCGCTTGATCGGCGAGGAGCTGCGCCTGTTCAAGGATGCGCTGGGCAGCCTCGTGTCGCTGGAGAACGGCAAGATCAAGGCCGAGGGCGACGGCGAGGTGCAGGAAATGATCGACATCGCGGACTTCGCGGTCGGCCAGTCGCGCATGTTGTACGGCCTGACGATGCACTCGGAGCGGCGCCAGCACCGCATGTACGAACAGTGGCACCCGCTCGGCGTGGTCGGCGTGATCTCGGCGTTCAATTTTCCGGTCGCCGTCTGGTCGTGGAACGCCTTCCTCGCGGCGATCTGCGGGAACGCGACCGTGTGGAAACCGTCGCCGAAGACCGCGCTGTGCGCGATCGCCGTGCAGCGGATCTGCAACCGCGTGCTCGAACGGCATTCGCTGCCGCCGATATTCCAATTGTTCGTCGACGCCGACAACAGCCTCGCGGGCCGGTTCGTCGACGACCGCCGCGTCGCCCTGGTCTCGTTCACCGGTTCGACCGAGGTCGGCCGGCGCGTCGGCGTGCGTGTCGCCGAACGCCTCGGCAAGAGTCTGCTCGAGCTCGGCGGCAACAACGCAATCATCGTCGATGCGACCGCGAATCTGGACCTGGCGGTGCCGGGGATCGTGTTCGGCGCCGTCGGCACCGCCGGCCAGCGCTGCACCACGACGCGGCGCGTGCTCGCGCACCGCGGGGTCGCGGCCGAACTCGAGCGGCGGCTGGTCGCCGCCTACCGCCAGGTGCGCATCGGCGATCCGCTGGACAAGGCGACGCTGATGGGGCCCTTGATCGACGCCGGGGCCGTGCGCCGCTTTCTCGACACGGTCGCCGCCGCCGAGGCACAGGGTGGAAAGCTCCTGTGCGGCGGCCGCGCGCTCGCGCGCGAGGGTCATTTCGTCGAGCCGGCGATCATCCGCGCCACGGCGTCGATGCCCGTCGTGCAGACCGAAACGTTCGCGCCGATTCTGTACCTCCTGGCCTACGATGACCTCGACGAGGCGATCACGGCGCAGAATTCGGTTGCCTACGGCCTGTCGTCGGCGATCTTCACCGACCGGCTGCAGGCGGCGGAGCGCTTCCTGTCCGCCGGCGGCAGCGACTGCGGCATCGCCAACGTCAATCTCGGCACCTCGGGCGCCGAGATCGGCGGGGCGTTCGGCGGCGAGAAGGACACGGGCGGCGGCCGCGAGGCCGGTTCCGACGCGTGGAAGGCCTACATGCGCCGCCAGACGACGACCATCAACTGGAGCGCCGAACTGCCGCTCGCGCAGGACATCGTCTTCACCGTTTGAGCCAGGAATCGATCTCGGCCGCGCGCTGCGCCAGGCGCGCGGCCGACACGGGCACCGCCGTGCGCAATTCCTGCGCGTACAGGGAAACGCGGTGCTCCTCGATCCACCAGCGCAATTCCTCCAGCTGCGGCAGCCAGCGATGCTCGGCCGCGACGCGCGCGGCGAGCGCGGCGAGACCCGCCGCCTGGGCGCGCAGCCCGGCGATGATCGCCGGCGGTTCGGTGCCGCGCGCCGCGAGGCGCTGCCAGCGCTTCTCCTCGGCGCGCAGATAGCGGGGCACCTGGCCCAACCAGGGATCATCGGCCTCGTCGAGCGCCGCGCGCACGAGGCGCCGTACATGCGCGTCGGTTTCGCGCGCGGATTCCGCGAGCGCGCCGCGGCCGCTGCGATCGAGCTGCAGCCGCAGACCGCGCAGCGCGGCGAACCACGCCCAGGCCTCCGCGCGGACGGTCTCGACCGCCGGATGCAGCAGCGGACGTCCGCGCGCCAGCGCGCTGTCGAAATCCGCGCGCCGCCGCGGCGCGCCCGCCCCCGGCTCCCCGAAACACGCGCGGCGCAGCGCGATGCCGAGCAGGCCGTCCACCAGCGCATCGCCGCCGATCCACGGACTCGCGGCGAGCAGCAACTGCGTGTCGTCGAGCAGCCGCTTGCGAAAGCCCCGCTGCTCGCGCGCGAGACCGAGCGCGGCGAGCGCCGCGAGGCCCGCGCGGTGCCGGTGCTCGGCCTCGGCGGCGGACCAGTGCAGCCGCACCGCGAACCCCTCCGCGCCGCGTTCGAGCGCGGTGAAGACCGTCAGCGTCCCCTGCGGGATCGAAATCGTCGTCGCGGCCGGCAACTCCTCCAACTCGAAGCGCCGCCACGGCTCCGGATGGAGCGCCGCGCCGGCACGATCCAGCGCGGCGCGCGCGGCGGCCGCGTTCGCACAGCGCTGCGCCGCCAGATCCGCGCCCCGCGACAACCCCGCGTCGCCGTCCCGGACCTCGACGCGCGGCTCGAGGTGCGCCGGCAGCTCCGCGGCCGCGAATCGGATCAGATTCTCCGCAACTCCCGCCTCCGCGCGCAGCCAGTGCGCGAGCGCCGCGCGGTTGGCGCCTGCGGGCCCCGCGCCCGCGACGAACCGCTCGGCGGTCGCGGCGATCGGGATCAGGCGGCGCCGGACCTCCTTCGGCAGCGAACGCAGCAGCGCCTCGACGCGGGGTCGGGCGAATCCCGGAATCGCGGCATCGATGTCGGCCCGGGTCAGCGCCGGGAGCGCGATCGCGGGAACCACCAGCGTCGCGCCATCGCGAGGATCGGCCGGATCGAATCGATAGGTCACATCGATGATCAGCGACCCGAGGACGACGCGCTCCGGGAAGGCCCGCAGGGCCTCTGCATCCGGCGCCCGCACGAAGATGTCGGCGGCACCGAGGCCGAGCGCGGCGGCCTCGTCCTGCCGGCGCGTGAAATGCTCGAGCGTCGCGGCCGATGAGACCTGCCGCGGCAGCGCCCGCTCGTAGAATTCGACGAAGGACTCGGTGTCCGCGACCAGGTCGCGCACGCGCAGGCGTTCCTCCACGCGCCGCGCCGCGGCGATCGCCGCGTCGTTGGCGAGCAGCCACGCGGGACGGCGGGTGAGCCGTTCGTGCACGAGCGCTTCGCGCGCGAAAATCCGCCGCGCCTCCTCCGGCGCGATCGGCCCATAGTTGACGCGGCGGCCGCCGAGCGGCAGGCCGAGCAGGCTGGTCCGCTCGCGCGCGACCACCTCCTCGCGCGCCTCGTCCCAATCCGGCTCCAGGTACTCGCGTTTGACCAGGTGCGCCGCGGCCGATTCGATCCACGAGGGGTCGATTTCGGCGATGCCGCGGGCATACACGCGCGAAGTCTCGACGATGTTCGCGGCGACGATCCAGCGCGGCTTGCGCCGCGCGAGCGGCGAACCGGGGAACAGGCGGAAACGCAGGCCGCGCGTGCCGTGATAGACGCCCTCCTCCGCGCGCGTCCCCGTCATCGTGCAGAAGCCGGCGAGCAGCGAGCGGTGGATCGCGGTATAGGAGGCGCGCCGGACGCCGGGGCGCAGGCCCAGCTGCTGCGCCCGCTCGGTCAATTGCGCGTGCACGTTGTCCCATTCGCACAGGCGCTGCAGCGACAAGCCCTGCTCGACGCACCAGCGGCGCAAATCCCGCCGCCCGGCCGCGCGCGCGCCGCGATACCCGCGCCACAGCCGCACCATCTCCACGAATTCGGACTTGGCGTCGGCCGGCGGCGGCGCGTCCCGCAGGCGCGCATCCGGAACGCTCAAACCCGACGCGATGATCAGCAGCTCCTCCTCGGCGCCGTAACGCCTGCTTTCCAGCAGCGCGCGCCCGAGCCGCGGGTCGAGCGGCAGGCGCGCCATCCGCCTGCCGTGGGCGGTGATGCGCCGCTCGGCGTCGATCGCGGAGAGTTCCTGCAGCAGCCGGTAGCCGTCGTTGAGCGCGCGGCCGTCCGGCGCGTCGATGAACGGGAAGGTCTCGGCCTCGCCGAGCCCGTCGGCCGCGAGACGCAGCAGCAGCGCCGCGAGGTTCGTGCGCAGGATCTCCGGTTCCGTGAACGCCGGGCGCGCCTCGTAGTCCTCGCTGCCGTAGAGCCGCACGCACAGTCCCGGGCCGATGCGCCCGCAACGGCCCATGCGCTGGTCGGCGCTCGCGCGGGAAATCGGTTCGATCGGCAGCCGCTGCAGGCGGCTGCGGGCGCTGTAGCGGCTGATGCGCGCGAGACCCGAATCGATGACCGCGCGAATGCCGGGAACGGTCACCGAGGTTTCGGCGACGTTGGTCGCGAGCACCACGCGCCTGCGCCGGCCGCGCTCGAAGATGCGGCTCTGACGCTCCCAGGCGAGGCGCGAGTACAGCGGCACGATCTCCACCGAGTCCGCCAGCTCGCGCTCCAGCAATTCGCCGGTGTCGGCGATTTCACGTTCCCCGGGAAGGAACACGAGCACGTCGCCACGCCCCGCGGGACCCGGATCGGCCTCGATCGCGCGATAAGCCTGCAGCACCGCCGCCGGCAGGTCGGGCTCCTCGCCATCCGGCGCAGGCTCCGCGTAGCGCAGCTCGATCGGATGCCCGCGCCCGCCGGCCGTGACCACCGGCGCGTCGTCGAAGAACCGGGCGATGCGCTCCACATCGAGCGTCGCCGACGTGATGATGACCTTGAGGTCCGCGCGCACCGCGAGCAGCCGCTTCAGCACCCCGAACAGAAGGTCCACGTTCAATGAGCGCTCGTGCGCCTCGTCGACGATCACCGTGTCGTAGCGCCCGAGGCTCGGGTCCGAGCCGAGTTCGGCCAGCAGCATGCCGTCGGTCATCAACACCAGCCGCGTGCCGTCGGCCACCCGGTCGGCGAAGCGCACCCGGAATCCGACGGTGGCGCCGACCGGCTCGGACACCTCCAGGGCGATGCGGGCGGCGAGCGCCCGCGCGGCGAGACGGCGCGGCTGGGTGTGCGCGATCATGCCGTCGATGCCGCGTCCGGCCTCCAGGCAGTATTGCGGCAGCTGCGTGCTCTTGCCGGAACCCGTTTCGCCGGCGACGATCAGCACCTGCCGCTCGCGCAGCAGCGCGAGAATCTCCTCGCGCCGCGCGGCGAGCGGCAGGTCCGCTTCGCGCTTGAACCGCGGGTTGGACGCGCGGCGCGCGAGCACGAGCCGCGCGGCGGCGCCCGTCCGTTCCGGCGCCGTGCTCATTCCTCGCGCTTCGCCCGCTGCCAGAGCCGCTCCTGCGCGTCGAGGTCCAACGCCGCGAAATCGGCCCCGTCGCGCCGCGACATCGCCTCCATGCTGCGCACGCGCCGTTCGAATTTCAGGTTCGCCGCGCGCAGCGCCGACTCGGCGTCCACTTCCAGCTTGCGCGCGAGATTCGCGACCGCGAACAGCAGGTCGCCGACCTCCTCGAACACGCGCCGCGCGCGCGATTGCGCGGGGCCGCCCTGCGCCGCCTCCAGCACCTCGGCCAGCTCCTCGGTCACCTTGTCCGCCGCGCCCTGTGCCGCGGGGAAATCGAACCCCGCGCCGGCGGCGCGCCGGCCGAGCTTCTGCGTGCGCGCGAGCGCGGGCAGCGACCGCGGCACGTCGTCGAGCAATCCGGCGCCGTCGCGGCCCGCGGCGAGGGCCGCGGCATGGCGCTCCGCGGCCTTGAGCGCCTCCCAATCGGGCGCGGGTGCACCGTCGACGCCGGCCGCGGCGCCGAACACATGGGGATGACGGCGGATCAGCTTGTCGCGGATCGACGCGGCCACCGCGTCGAAATCGAACCCGCCCGCCTCGCTCGCGATGCGCGCGTGGAAGACGATCTGGAACAACAAATCGCCGAGCTCCGAACGCAGATGCGCCAGGTCGCCGCGTTCGACCGCATCGGCCACCTCGTAGGCCTCCTCGATCGTGTACGGCGCGAGCGATTCGAAGGTCTGCGCGCGGTCCCAGGGACAGCCGCCGGGACCGCGCAGCGTCGCCATGACCTCGAGCAGTTCGGCGAGCGCCCGGCTCACGCGGAGCGACCGCCGCGCATGCGGACCAGGCGGGACAGCGTGAGCAGCATGCCCGCCGTCGCGCCCCAGATATGGCGCTCGCCGAAGGGGATGTCGTAAACGGTCAGGCTGACGTCGCCGAGCTTGCGCACGCGCGGGCGATGGTTCGCGCGGTCGAACACGTACGCGAGCGGCACCTCGAAGGCCTCCTCGACCTCGGCCGAGTCGAGCCGCAGATCGTACCCGGCGTCGAGGAAGCCCACGACCGGCGTCACGCGGTAGCCCGTCACCACCAGGTGATCCGGAAGGTAGCCGGCGAACTCCACCCGGTCGGGCTCGAGGCCGATCTCCTCGCGCGCCTCGCGCAGCGCCGCGCTCCAGGGATCGGCGTCCTCGGGCTCGATCCGCCCGCCGGGGAACGAGATCTGCCCGGCGTGATCGCGCAAGGTCGTCGCGCGTTGGGTCAGGAGCACGGAGAACCCGCCTTCGCGCTCGACCAGCGGCACCAGCACCGCGGCGGCGACGCGCGCGGCGGGCAGCGCGCCGCGCACCCGGTCGCGCAACTCCGGCGTCGACGCGCCGAGCCATTCCATGTCCTCGTCGTCGCGCGACGGCCGCGCGTACAGCGCGCGGCGGATTTCGGTCCGATCGCAGGCGGGCGCCGGCGGTCGCCCGTCAGCGCCTGCCGTCAACGCGGCGCTCCTCCATGCGGTCAATGCGGTGGTCTTCGGCGTGCAAGCTCGTCTCCGCGGCCAGGGATCGATTGCGGTAAGATGCCGGCATTCTAACATCCGAC
>JBBISV010000097.1:0-11263 GCA_037441085.1 Gammaproteobacteria bacterium
CGCGTCGCCCAGCGCGTGCCGATGACGCGCCTGCGCGCGCGCATCGCCGAGCGGATGGTGCAGGCCCAGTCGACCCAGGCCTTGCTCACCTCGTTCAACGAGGTCGACCTGCAGGCCGTCAACGAATTGCGCGCCCGCTACAAGGGCGATTTCGAGAAGCAGCACGGCGTGAAGCTCGGGTTCATGTCCTTCTTCACCCGGGCCTGCGTCGAGGCATTGAAGAAATTTCCCGCGGTCAACGCGTCGATCGACGGCGGCGACATCGTCTATCACGATTATTTCGACATCGGGGTCGCGGTTTCCACGGACCGCGGCCTGATCGTCCCGGTGCTGCGCGACGCCGATGCGCTGAGTTTCGCGGAGATCGAGAAGGCGGTGTCCGCCTATGCGACGCGCGCGCGCGCGGGCTCGATCACGATCGAGGAACTGACGGGCGGGACATTCACGATCACCAACGGCGGCGTGTTCGGCTCGCTGCTGTCGACGCCGATCGTCAATGCGCCGCAGAGCGCGATTCTCGGCATGCACAAGATCCAGGATCGACCGGTCGTCGTCGGCGGCCAGATCATGGTGCGGCCGATGATGTACGTCGCCCTGACCTACGACCACCGGCTGATCGACGGCCGCGAGGCGGTCCAGTTCCTGGTCGCCGTCAAGCAGTCGCTCGAGGATCCGGCGCGCCTGGTGCTCGGGGTATGAGCGAGCAATACGACGTCGTCGTGATCGGCGGCGGTCCCGCGGGCTACCCGGCCGCGATCCGCGCGGCGCAGAACAAGCTCAAAGTCGCCTGCGTGGACGAATGGCGCAACGCCGACGGCCGCCACGCATTCGGCGGA
Source organism: Gammaproteobacteria bacterium (assembly GCA_037441085.1). Lineage (GTDB taxonomy): Bacteria > Pseudomonadota > Gammaproteobacteria > Steroidobacterales > Steroidobacteraceae > Bog-1198. Next base: position 837 of record JBBISV010000097.1, read on the forward strand.
ACCTGCCTGAACGCGGGTTGCATCCCGTCGAAGGCGCTGCTCGAGTCGACCGAACTGCTGCACCGTGCTCAGCATGAGTTCGCGGCACACGGCATCACGACCGCGGCGGTCGGCTTCGACCTCGCCGCGATGCAGAAGCGCCGCGCCGGGATCGTCAAGACGATGACCGGCGGCATTCTCGCGCTGTTCAAGTCGAGCGGCGTCGTGCCGATCGAGGGCCATGGCCGCCTGCTCGCCGGCAATCAGGTGGAAGTCACCGGATTCGACGGCTCCAAGAGGCTGCTTGCCGCCAAGGACGTGGTGCTCGCGTCCGGATCGGTCCCGGTGCGACTGGGCGCGGTGCCGCACGACGGACGGTCGATCTGCGATTCGTGGAACGCTCTGGAATTCGACGCGGTGCCGAAACGTCTCGGCATCATCGGCGCCGGCGTGATCGGTCTCGAGCTCGGCAGCGTCTGGCGCCGCCTCGGCAGCGAGGTGACGATGATCGAGGCGCTGGACCAATTTCTGCCGATGGCCGATCAGGCGGTCTCGAAGGAGGCGCTGCGGCACTTCAAGAAGGCCGGGCTCGACATCAAATTGGGCGCCAAGGTGCTGCGCGCGACCGTCGCGGGCGGTGCGGTCGACGTCGTCTACGCGACGGCCGCCGGTGAGCAACACCTGCAGGTGGACAAACTGGTGGTCGCGGTCGGCCGCAGGCCGCACACGGAAGGCCTGCTGGCCGAGGACACCGGAGTCGGTCTCGATGAACGCGGCTTCATCCGCGTCGACGAACACTGCCGCACCGGGGTCCCGCACGTCTGGGCGGTCGGCGACGTCGTCCGCGGCCCGATGCTCGCCCACAAGGGAAAGGAAGAGGGCGTGATGGTCGCCGACCTGATCGCCGGCCGTTACGGCGAGGTCAACTACAAGGTTATTCCGTCGGTGATCTACACCGCGCCGGAGATTGCATGGGTCGGGCAGACCGAGGAACAGGTCAAGGCCGGCGGACGCCCGTACAAGGTCGGCAGCTTCCCGTTCGCCGCGAGCGGCCGCGCTCGCGCGATGGAGTCCTCGTCCGGATTCGCGAAAATCGTCGCGGCCGCCGACGATGACGAGATCCTCGGCGTGCACGTGATCGGCCCGATGGCGGGCGAGTTGATCGCCGAGGCGGTGCTCGCGATGGAATACGCGGCGAGCACCGAGGATCTGCAACGCACGATCCACGCCCATCCGACCCTGTCGGAGGCGCTGCACGAGGCGGCCCTCGCCGCCGACAAGCGCGCGATCGACTCCATCAACCGCTGATCGGGGGCCGGCCGGCGCTCAGCGCTTGCGCCGCGCCTTGATCACGTTCGGCAGTTGCGCGATGCGCGAAATGACGCGCGACAGCTGCGGCAGCCCGGTGATCACGATGCCGATCTGCATGTGCGCGACGTTGTCGCGCCGGTCGGTGACCGTGCGCATGCCCTGGATGCTGATCTTCTCGTCGGTGAGCGCGCCGCTGACGTCCCGCACCAATCCGCGGCGGTCATAGGCCTCCACCTCGATGTCCACCGGAAATTCGCCGCCCGTCGCGCCGCCCCAGTCCACGGCGAGCAGCCGCGCCGGCGTTCTCGCGACGAGCCGCGCGAGGTTTGCGCAGGTCTTCGCGTGGATCGTGACGCCGCGGCCGACCGTGATGTAGCCGGCGATCGGCTCCGGCGGCACCGGCTTGCAGCAGCGCGCGTAGGTCGACAGGAGCTCCCCGACGCCCTGTACCGCCACGTCCGGCTCGTTCGCCGGGGCGGTTCGCGCCCGCTGCGCGGCTGGATGCTGGACGTGGGAGTGCTGTACGCGCTGGATCGCGCCCGCGACCTGCGCCGGGGTGACGTCGCCCTGGCCGAGGGCGACGTGCAGCGCGTCGGCCGACGGCAGCCTGAGTTCCGCGAGCAGCTCGGGAATCGGCAGCCCGTGTTCACCCAGACGCTGCACCTCGCGTTCGAACATCGCCCTGCCCGCGCTCTTGTTCTGCGACTCATCCTGTTTGCGAAACCAGGCGCGCACCTTGTTGCGGTGGCGCGGGCTCGCCAGAAAGCCCGACTGCGGCGACAGCCAGTCGCGCGAGGGCTGCGCCGTCTTGCCGGTGACGATTTCGACGGTTTCGCTGTTTTGCAGGTGATAGTCGAGCGGCACCATGCGGCCGTTGACCCGGGCGCCGCGGGTGCGGTGACCGAGGTCGGTGTGCACCTGGTAGGCGAAGTCCAGCGGCGTGCCGCCGACCGGCACATCGACGATTTCGCCGCGCGGCGACAGCACGTAGATGCGGTCCTGGAACAGATCCACCCGCACCCGGTCGAGAAAATCGCGCTCGCTGTCGCCGCCCTCGGCCGGCGCGAGCAGCGCCCTCAGTTCGTTGATCTTGCGCTCATAGGCCTGGTCGCCGCGGCCGCCTTCCTTGTAGCGCCAGTGCGAGGCGACGCCGCGTTCGGCGTTGGCGTGCATCTCCTCGGTGCGGATCTGGATCTCGACGGGTTCGGCGCCCGGCCCGATCACCGCCGTGTGTATCGAGCGATAGAGGTTGTCCTTCGGCGTCGCGATGTAGTCGTCGAATTCGCCGGGAATGAACTGCCACAGGGAGTGCACGACCCCGAGAGCCGCGTAGCAGTCGGCCACGTTCCGGGTGAGGATGCGCGCGGCGCGGATGTCCATCAGCTGATCGAAGGCGAGGTGCTTGGCCTGCATTTTGCGCCAGATGCTGAAAATGTGCTTCGGGCGCCCTTCGATCCGCGCGGCGATGCCGGCGGCGAGGAGCGCCGATTGCAGCTGCGACTTCAGATCCTCGATGCCGCGCTCGCGCTCCGAGCGGCGCGAGTTCAGTGCGGCCGCGATGCGCCGGTATTCCTCCGGCTGGAGGTTGCGGAAGGCGAGATCCTCGAGCTCCCATTTCAGCTGCCAAACGCCCAGCCGGTTCGCGAGCGGCGCGTAGACCTCGCGCGTCTCGATGGCGAGCCGGCGTGCGCTGTCGGCGTCCAGGCCCTTGGCCGCACGCATCCTCTGCAGCTGTTCGGCGAGTCGCACCACCACCAGACGCACGTCGCCGACGACCGCGAGCAGCATCTTGCGCAGCGCCTCCGCCTGGCCGGGCTCGAGGCCCCGTTCCGGCGTCCAATCCGACGGAAATCCGAACCGGCCGAGCTGGGCGAGGTCGTGGGCGAGGCTTGCGGCGGCGGGGCCGAAGCGCCGTTCGGCGGTTTGCCGGTCGAAATGGCCGAGGCCCTGCAAGGGCTGGATCAGCGCCGCGATCACCACGTCGTCGTCGGCGTCGAGGGAACGTACGATCTCGGCCACCTCAAGCGCCGCGGCGCGCACGGGTTCGTCCTGCGGCGGCAGATCGAGGGCGCGAACGGCGTCCTGCGCGGCGTTCACCGCGGCGCTGGCGGTCGCTCTGATTGCGGCGGTCGTTTCCATCGAATCGGCGTCGGCCCCCGGCAGTGGGTTTGGGCGGCTATTGCCGGTATCATACCGGGGATGACAGTCGATAGAGTGCGGGTGCTGGGCATCGATCCTGGGTCGCGGCGCACCGGCTTCGGGGTGCTGGACGCGGCCGGCCCGAAGCTCACCTATGTGGCGAGCGGAGTGATCCGCACCGCCGAGGGAGATTTCGCGGGGCGGCTTTGCGAGATTTTCCGCGGAATCCAGGTGATCGTCGCCCAATACCGGCCGCAGGAGATCGCGATCGAGCGTGTGTTCATGAACCGCAATGCCGACAGCGCGCTCAAGTTGGGCCAGGCGCGCGGCGCGGCGATCTGCGGCACCGCCGACGCCGACGCCGACGTGTTCGAGTACGCGCCACGCCAGATCAAGCTCGCCGTCGTCGGTTCGGGAAGCGCCGACAAGGCGCAGGTGCAATTGATGATGCGAAGCATCTTGAAGCTGGGCGCCCCCGTCGCCGTGGATGCCGCCGACGCGCTCGCGGCGGCGGTCTGCCATGCGCTGCGCGGCCGCGCGTCGACCGCGACCGCCCGCGCGCTGGCGCGGGCATGATCGGCCATCTGCGCGGACGTCTGCATGCCAAGCAGCCGCCTGCATTGGTGGTCGACGTGGGCGGCGTCGGGTATGAGCTGGAGGCGCCGATGTCGACGTTCTACGGCCTGCCCGCCGCCGGCGAGCCGGTTTCGCTGTTCACGCACCTGGTGGTGCGCGAGGATGCGCACGTGCTCTTCGGCTTCGCCACCGAAAGCGAGCGGCGGCTGTTTCGGGCCTTGATCAAGGTGTCGGGGGTCGGCCCGAAGATCGCCCTCGCGGTGCTGTCGGGGGCGGGCGTGGAGGATTTTCTGCGCACGATCGAGTCCGAGGACGTGCCCGCGTTGACGCGGATACCGGGGATCGGGCGCAAGACCGCCGAGCGCATCATCGTCGAGATGCGCGACGGCGCGCGCAAGCTGATGGCCGGTCCCGCGGCGGTCGACAGCGCGCCCGCCGCGACCGGCGGTGCCACGCCTCAGAACGAGGCCTTCGCGGCGCTGCTCGCACTCGGCTACAAGGGACCCGAGGCGTCGCGGCTGCTGAAGGCTGCGGATGGGCCCGACCTGTCGACGACGGAGCTGATCCGGCGCGCGCTCAAAGCCGCCGCCCACACTTGAAAGCGACGAACGGAGCGGCGGGCGCAAGATGGTAATCGAACGAGACAGTGTCGTTGCGGCGGCGGGCGGGCGGGACGACGAGGTCGTCGACCGCGCGGTGCGGCCGAAGACGCTCGCCGACTACGTCGGCCAGACCAACGTCAAGAACCAGATGGACATCTTCATCCGCGCGGCCCAGAACCGCCGCGAGGCGCTGGACCATGTGCTGATCTTCGGGCCCCCGGGACTCGGCAAGACGACTCTCGCGAACATCATCGCCAACGAACTCGGCGTGAACCTGCGTCAGACCTCCGGCCCCGTGCTCGAGCGTCCGGGGGATCTCGCAGCGCTGCTCACCAACCTCGAGCCGCGCGACGTGCTGTTCGTCGACGAGATCCACCGCCTGAGTCCGGTCGTCGAGGAGGTGCTGTATCCGGCGCTCGAGGACTACCAGCTCGACCTGATGATCGGCGAGGGCCCCGGCGCCCGTTCGATCAAGCTAGACCTGCCGCCGTTCACGCTCGTCGGCGCGACCACGCGCGCCGGGCTGCTCACCTCGCCGCTGCGCGACCGTTTCGGCATCGTGCAGCGGCTCGAGTTCTACTCGATCGAGGAACTGCGCAGCATCGTCACCCGCAGCGCCTCGATATTGAAGCTGCGGCTGGAGGAGGACGGCGCGTTCTGCATCGCGGAACGCTCGCGCGGCACGCCACGCATCGCGAACCGGCTGCTGCGCCGGGTCCGTGACTATGCCGAGGTCAAGGGTTCCGGACTGATCAGCGCGGCGGTGGCGGCGGCCGCGCTCGACATGCTCGAAGTCGATCCGCTCGGCTTCGACACCCTGGACCGCAAGCTGCTGCTGACGGTGATCGAGAAGTTCGAGGGTGGCCCGGTGGGCGTCGACAGCCTGGCGGCCGCGATGAGCGAGGAGCGCGGGACGATCGAGGACGTGGTCGAGCCGTACCTGATTCAACAGGGGTTCCTGATGCGCACCGCCCGGGGGCGCGTCGCGACCCGAACCGCCTACGCGCACTTCGGTCTCGGCTATCCGGCGAAGGAACTGTCGCCGGAACGCGACCAGAACCTGCCGCTGTTCAAGGATGCGAAGCTACCCGACGGCGGGCGCTCTTGAGCCCGCGCGCGAACTTTTCCTGCGCCTGCCGCGTCTACTGGGAGGACACGGACGCGGGGGGTGTCGTGTATTACGCGAATTACCTGAGGTTCATGGAGCGATGCCGGACGGAGTGGCTGCGTAGCATGGGAATCGACCAACGACGTCTGCGTGCGGAGCGCGGCCTGCAGTTCGCCGTCGTCGACGTGACCGTCGCGTTCCGGAAGCCCGCATTCCTCGATGATGAAATTACCGTAACCGCGGAATTGCGGAGGTTGACCGGTGCGACAATCGAATTTGCGCAGTCGATTCGACGCGGGGACCTGGAATTGATCGATGCCACCGTGCGCGTCGCCTGTCTCGATGCCGTCAATTTGAAACCGTGCGCCATACCGAAGGATCTGTTCATGGAGTGGCGCAATGAGCAATGACCTGTCCGTTTACGAATTGGTGCTCGATGCGAGCCCGATCGTCCAGGCCGTGATGTTCCTGCTGATACTGGCGTCGATCGCGTCGTGGACCGTGATCTTCGGCAAGCGGCGCGTGATCGCCCGTTCGACCCACCAGGCCGATCAATTCGAGACCTCGTTCTGGTCCGGCGGAGACCTGGGCGCCCTGTACCGCAGCATCGAAACGAAGGGTCGCGCGGGCACCGGCATGCAAAGCATGTTCGAGTCGGGCTTCGGCGAGTTCAGCCGCCTGCGGCAGCTCGGCAGCCAGTCCGAACAACTGCTCGAGGGCGCGCGCCGCGCGATGCGGGTTGCGCAGATGCGCGAAATGGATCGTCTGGAGAAGAGCCTGTCGATGCTCGCCACTGTGGGCTCGACCAGCCCCTACGTCGGTCTGTTCGGCACCGTCTGGGGGATCATGAGCGCCTTCCACGGGCTCGGTAACGTGCAGCAGGCGACGCTCGCGGCGGTCGCGCCCGGAATCTCGGAGGCGCTGATCACCACGGCGATGGGCTTGTTCGCCGCGATTCCGGCGGTCGTCGCCTACAACCGCTTTGCCGACCAGGTGAGCCGTCTGGAACTGCGGTTCGACGCCTTCATGGAGGAGTTCTCCACCATCCTGCAGCGCCACGCGTCCACCCGCGGGACGGCGGCCTGACCGCAATGGCCGCGCGCGCCCGCCGCCGCAAGCTGATGGGGGAGATCAACGTCGTGCCGTACATCGACGTGATGCTGGTCCTGTTGATCATTTTCATGATCACCGCGCCTCTGTTGAAACAGGGCGTCAAGGTCGACCTGCCGCCGGCCGGTGCCAAGCCGCTGGACGCGCGGTTTCTCGCCAAGCACGAGCCGCTGATCCTGACGGTCGATGCGCGCGGACGGTTGTACGTCAACATCGGCCGCAACTCCGACCAGCCGCTCGATGAGCAGACCGTGAGTGCGCGCACGACCGCGGTGCTGCGCAGGGACCCCGAGACGCCGATCCTGCTGCGCGCCGACCGCAGCGTCGCTTACGGCCGCGTGGTGCGCGCGATGGTGCTGCTGCAGCGGGCCGGCGCGGCGAAGGTCGGGTTTCTGACCGATCCGGAGCGACCGCGGGCCGCGGGTCGGGCCTCGACGGGACGGCTCTGAGATGCCCCGGTTCGTGCAGGAAAATGCCCGACCCGCGTTCATGTCGATCGCGCTGCATGGGCTGATCGTCGCGGCATTGATCCTTGCGGCCGACTTCTCGATGCGCAAGCCGCAGGCGGAGGACCAGCCCCTGCCCGTGACGGCGACCGTCGTGGATTCGCGCATCGTGCGCGCCGCGCTCACCGCGAAACAGGATGCGGCGCGCGCCGCCGCGCAACAGCAGGCCGCGAAGCAGCTCCAGGCGGAAAAGCAGATTCAGGCGCAGAAGGAGCTCGAGGCCGAAAAGCAGCGCGAGGCGCAGCAACAGCGCGAGCTGGCCCAGCAGCGCGAAGCGCAGCAACAACTCCAAGCGAGGCAACAACTCGAGGCGCAGCAACAACGCGAAGTGCAAAAACAGCGCGAAGTGGCGCAACAGCTCGAGGCGCGGCAACAGCATGTCGCCAGGGAACACCAACGTGTGCTGGAGGCGCAGGCCGCGGCCGCGGCCGCGAAGCGTGCCGCCGCAACCGCGGCGGCGAAGCGGGCGCTGCAGGCCGCCGCGGCGAAGCGTCTCGCGGCGGCCAAGCGCGCCGCGGCGGCGCAGGCGGATCTGCGCCGCCAAATCGCCGCGGAAGAGCACGCGCAGCAGGTCGCGAGCGGCCCGCTCGCCGATCAGTATCGCGCGGCGCTGCAAAACCGCATCATGCACGCGTGGATCAAGCCGGCGGCGGCGCGGGCCGGAATCGATTGCCTCGTCGAGGTGACGCAGGTGCCGGGCGGAGAGGTCACCAATGCGCGGGTGACCAAGTGCAACGGCGACGACGCGGTGCGTCAGTCCATCGAGAACGCCGTGTATCGCGCCTCGCCGCTTCCGGAGCCGCCGGATCCCTCGCTGTTCGATCGAAAACTGGTACTCGAGTTCAAACCCGATGAATAAACGACTGCTTCTCCTCGCGGCGCCGCTGTGGATCCTCATCGCGGGCATCACGGCCGCGCCACCGGCGTGGCCTGAGTTCCTGGTCCAGATCACGCGCGGCCAGGACACGGCGATTCCGATCGCGATCGTCCCGTTCGCGGTGCCGCCGGGCGCCTCCACGTTCGACGTGGCCGGTCTGGTCGGCCACGACCTGGACGGCAGCGGCCGCTTCAAGTCGATGGACCGCAAGGACATGATCGGCCAGCCGCACACCGGCGCCGAGATCGCCTTCGACGACTGGCGCCGGCTGAACAGCGACTACATTCTCGTCGGGCGGCTCGCGCGGCCGGCGCCGAACGCCTACGACATCGTCTATGAACTCTACAACGTGCTGACCCGCCAGAGGCTGCTCGGTTACCAGATCCACACGGACTCGGCGGGACTCAGACTCGCGAGCCACCAGATCGCCGACATGGTGTACCAAAGCATCACCGGCATCCGCGGCGCCTTCGCGACCCATATCGCCTATGTCTCCGTGCTCGGTCACGTGCCGCATCGCACCTACCAGTTGGTGGTCGCGGACGCGGACGGCGCGAACCCGCACGTGGTGATGCAATCTAGCCAGCCGTTGATGTCGCCCGCCTGGTCGCCGCACGGCCGGCGCATAGCCTACGTGTCGTTCGAGGATCATCTGCCGTCGATTTACGTGCAGTACCTCAAGACCGGCGCGCGGCGGCGGGTGTCCGCTACCGCGGGCGTGAACCAGGCGCCGGCCTGGTCGCCGGACGGCAAGCGGCTCGCGGTGACCCTGTCCGATCGGGCGGGCAATCTCGACATTTACATCCTCGACCTTGCGACCGGAGCGCTCACGCGCGTAACCCACGATCCCGGCATCGATACCGAGGCGCAATGGTCCAATGACGGACGCAGCCTGTACTTCACCTCGGATCGGGACGGCGGCCCGCAGATTTTCCAGAAATCCCTGGGCGCCGGCGGACGGCCGCGGCGGTTGACGTTCGACGGCTCGTACAATGCGCGCCCGCGACTGTCCCCGGACGAGTCGCAGCTCGCGCTGGTGACGCGCGAGCACGGCGACTATCGGATCGCGACCCTCGACCTCAAGCACGGCGCCGGGATGCGTGTGCTGACGAAGGGACGATTCGACGTCTCTCCGAGCTTCGCGCCGAACGGCGCCGAGATCATTTATGCGACGCGCTCCGCGGGGCGCGGGGTGTTGGCACTGGTTAGCACCGACGGCCGCGTACAGCAGACGCTGATGTCGACCGTGGGTGAGGTACAGGAACCGGCCTGGGGGCCGTTTCAAGGCAACGATTGAAAAACTCTGACGGAGAAGGCTCATGAAGCGATCGATGACGAAGGTGATATTGCTGGCCGGTGCGATGATGCTGGCCGCCTGCCATGGCAAAACGGCGGTCAAGGAACAGCCCGCCGCGGGTGCGACGGTGCCGGCCAACGAGACCTCGGGTCCGGCCAACGGGTCGGGCACGACGATGAGCCCGCTGCCGGGCGCGGCCGCCGGATCCGTGAGCGCGCTGGCCGAGGCGGCCAACAACGCGCCGATCGACACGCGCACGATCTATTTCGACTTCGACAAGTCCGACATCAAGCCGCAGTACGACGACGTCATCGCCGCGCACGCCAAGACGCTCACCGCGAATCCGACGCTGAAGATCAAGCTCGAGGGCAACACCGACGAGCGCGGCACGCGTGAATATAACATCGGCCTCGGTGAGCGCCGCGCCCAGGCGGTGCGTCGTGCGCTGATGCTCCAGGGTGTCGCGGACTCGCAGATCACGACCGTGAGCTACGGCTCCGAACGGCCGGCGGTCGAGGGTGACACGGAAGCGGCGTGGTCGAAGAATCGCCGCGTCGACATGGTCTATCAGCCGTGACCGCGCGCGCCGCCGGACTGGCGCTCGCCTGCGTCGCAGCGGCCGCGTTGTCCGGCTGCGCGACCTCCCCGCCGCAGCCGGACCCGGTCCAGGTCAAGCTCACCGACCTCGACACGCGGCTCTCGCGCATCGAGCGCGTGGTGGACAACCGCAGCCTGCTCGACTTGTCGAATCAGATCGAGCAGTCGAGGGCGGACCTGCGGTCCGTTCACGACCGGATCGATGAACTGAATCACGAGCTCGAGCAGAGCCGCAAGCAGCAGCGCGATCTGTATGCGGATCTCGACACGCGGTTGAAGAAGCTGGAGGCCGGCGTGCCGGCGCCGGGCGCGGCGAGCGCTTCCG
>JBBISV010000098.1:0-11123 GCA_037441085.1 Gammaproteobacteria bacterium
CGGCCACGGACGTAATTTTGCACGCGCACACGCCGGCGTGTGCGCATAACGTCTTGATCGCTCTGGCGATACGTCGCCGCCGCCTTTTCCGGCCAGACGCCAAAATCGTCCTGCCCGACCAACTCGGGCGCGGTCCGCGGCGCGCCGGCGGCGGCCTGTCGCGGCTGCTCGATCCGGAGCGGCGCCTGCGGCGCGCGCGCGCCGAGGTCGAGGTGTCGGGCAACGTGGACGCGCGCCGCCGCCTGGCCGAGGAACTGTACCGGCGCGGGCAGTACGACAGCGCGATCGACACCTGCCGCGGCGGGCTCGTCGGGGTGTTCGAGCACGATCCGACACTGCTGCTCGAACTGGCGCGGGCGAGTTTCGCAAAACAGGATTTCGCGACGGCCCGCGACAGCCTCGAACGGCTCTTTTCGCAAAACCCCGATTTCAAATCCGCCGATGCACGCCTGCTGTACGCGCGGACGCTGGAGGCGGCGGGCGCGACCGACGAGGCGCTGCGCCGGTACGCGGCGATTGCGCCGGAGTATCCCGGCGCCGAGGCGCGGCTGCGCCATGGACTGCTGTTGAAGCGCGTCGGCCGGATCGAGGAGGCGAACCGGGAATTTCGCGAATTGCTGGAGGGCGCGAAACTCGCGCCGGCGCATTACCGGCGCGCCCAGGCCGAATGGCTCGGCCTCGCGCGGCGGGAATTGGGCTAGCGATCGACGCGGCTGCGCGGTAACCTTCCACGCCCGTAACGGAATCAAGGAGTTCAATCATGATCAGAGCAATTCGCCTGCGCCAATTTGCCGCGGTTTCGCTGGCCGCCATGCTGGTCGCGGCCTGCGCCAACAAGATGGAACCCGCGCAACAAATGATCGCGCAGATCGACTCGACCTTGAGCGCCGCGTCCGCGGATGCGGCCAAGTACGTGCCGGATCAGCTCAAGGACGTCCAGGATAAGGTCGACGCCCTGAAGTCGTCCTTCGCAAACAAGGACTACACCGCGGTCATCACCGGCGCGCCCGCCGTGCTCGCCTCCGCCCAGGGACTCGCGGCCGCCGCGGCCGCGAAGAAGACCGAAGTGATGCAGGCTCTCAACGACAGTTGGACCAAGCTCGCCGGGGCGCTGCCGGGGAACGTCGCCGACATACAGCACCGCATCGAGATGCTGGCGAAGAACCGGCGCATGGCCCGCGGCATCGATCTGGCCGCCGCCAAGTCCGGCCTCGCCGACGTGAACTCGCTCTGGTCGAAGGCGCAGGGCGCATTCGCCTCGGGCAACGTCGAGGAAGCCGTGACGACGGCCAAGGACGTGCAGTCCAAGGTTGCGAGCCTTGCCGAGGCCATCAAGTTGAAGCTGCCGACGGCCGAGGCGCCGGCGGCGGACGCGGCGAAGTAGCCGCGGTCCCCCGGGTTCGCGCGGCGGCGGCCTCCAGGCCGTCGCCGCCGCGAGTCGATCCGATCAGGGGGCGAGCCGGCCCTCGCATACGATCACCGCATTGCCGCCGATGCGCACCGCATCGAGCGCGCCGTCGCGGAGTTCCAGCGTGACCTCGACCAGCCCCGGACGGCGCAGCTGCGTTCCCTGGCGCCCGGTGAAACGCGGGGCCGCCGCGGTGACGAGCCCGGCTTCGAACAAGTAGGCGGCGAGCATCGCGTGCGCGTTGCCGCTGACCGGGTCCTCCGGAATTCCGAGCGCCGGGCAGAACATCCGCGAGTCTGTGCAGAGGCCTTGCGTCCCGTCCGCGCAGGCGAACGCGAAGAAGCCGTCCACGCCGAGTTCGCGGCCGAGCGACATCAGCCCTTCCAAGTGCGGCGCGAGCCCGTCGAGCGAGCGCGCATTGGCGACCGGCACCAACAGGCGCGTGGCGCCCTTGCGGGCGACGCGGGCCGCCAGTCCGTCGTGCAATCCGGCGACGGCGAGACCGAGCGCCTCGGCGACGCGCAGCGTGACCTTCAGCGGCAGCGGCGCGTCGAGTTCCGGCCGGGACTGGCGGAATTCGATCATCGGCGCGGCGCCGGCGGCGGCGTCCGGGTCGGGGCGCGCCGTGACGTCCATCGGCCCGGTGCCCGAGAGCTGGCGGCAGACGCCGAGCCGCCGGCGCCCGACCGCGAGCAGCACGGCGTGGGCCGCGACGGTCGCGTGGCCGACGAACGGCGCTTCCTTGCGCGCATTGAAAAAGCGCAGACGCAGGTCCGCGTCCGCGTCCTCCGGCGCCAGCACGAAGGCGGTCTCGGCGTGCGCGAATTCGCGCGCAATGGCGCCGAGCGAGCGGTCGTCGAGCCCGTCCGCGTCGAGCACGACCATCGCGGGATTTCCCGTATATCGCGTCCGGGTGAACGCATTGACCTGGAAAACCCGCAATCCGGCGCCGTTGTGGTTCATCGTCCAAGTTTTGCACGCCGGCCTCCGCGCCGCTACACTGGCCGCAACCTTGGGGTGGCCTTCGCGGCCTGAGATGCGGGGCGTCGAATCGTCGATCGGCCCGGTGAACCCATCGAACCTGATCCGGTTAATGCCGGCGTAGGGAGAGGTATCTCGTCATGCAAGCTGCCGTCGAAATCAGCATGTACCCCCTCGGCGGGGATTACATCGCGAACATCCTGGAATTCATCCGGCGCCTCAACGCCCGCGGCGAATTTCGCGTCACGACCAACGACCTGAGCACGCAGATCTGGGGGGATCTCGGCCGGATCATGGCCGTGCTCGGCGAGGAAATGGCGGGTGCCGCCGCGGGTCCGCCGCAGCTGGTGTTCGTCATGAAGGTGCTGCCGGGACTCGGACCCAGACCGGACGCGGCCGCCGCGACGTGATCGGGGTCGTTGCCGGCCAGATCGCCGACGCCTGGCGCACGGCGGGCTGGATCGAGATTTCGGCCGCCGCGCTCGCGATCGTCTACCTGCTGCTCGCGATCGCGCAGCGCCGCAGCTGCTGGGTCGCCGCATTCATCAGCTCCTGCCTGTACGTCGTGGTGATGTTCCGGGCGCGGCTCTACATGGAATCGGTGCTCAACGGGTTCTATGCGGCGATCGCCGCCTACGGCTACTGGCAATGGTCGCGCAAGTCGACCCAGGCGGGGCGGGGGGTGCAGCGCTGGCCGCCCGTCCGGCATGCTTTGGGCTTCGCCGGGGTGATCGCCTTGTCCTTGTGCAGCTCCTATTTCCTGCGCCGCTACACGCCCGCCGCCTGGCCGTTCGTCGATTCGATGGTGACCTGGTCGAGCGCGTTCGCGACCTATCTGGTGGCGGTCAAAGTCTATGAGAACTGGCACTGGTGGTTGGTGATCGATTCGGTCGCGCTGTTCGTCTACTTCCGCCGCGAGCTGTATCCGACGATGCTGTTGTTCGGCGTCTACCTCGTCATGATCTGGTTCGGCATCCGGGCCTGGCGCCGGAGCCTGCCCCGGCCGGCGGATGCGCGCGCCTGAGATCGACGCCCTGGCGCGCCGCCACGTGCCCGGGCGCGGTCCGGTCCTGGTCGAAAGCGTCGGCCGGGGACTCGGCTCCGAGACCTTCCGCGTCAGCCGCGACGGTGTGCGCTATTCGCTGCGCGTCGCGCCCGCCGGCGGCGCGCGTGCCGCGTTGGATGACTCCTGGGAATACCGCGTGCGCACGCTGGCCGGCCGCGCCCGCCTCGGGCCCACGGTCCTCGTTCGGGACCGGGCGGCCGGAATCTTGGTCGCAGGCTGGGTGGAGGGCTGCGTGTTCGACGGCCGGACCGCCGGCGAACCGAGCGGTCTCGCCCGGGTCGCCGCGTTCATGCGACGGATACACGCCCTGGCGCCCCCCGAGCCGGCGTACGCCGCCGGACCCGCCGAGTGGATCGCGGGCTACGAACGCGCGATGGCGGGTCGCGCAAGGGCCGTCGCCGCGGATGCCGCCGCGCTGCGCGCGGAGTGCGGGCGCCGGATTCGGATGCTCGAGCGCCTGGGACCCGCGCTGCGGGCGCTGTGCCACAGCGACCTGCATCCATTGAACCTGGTCGAGACGGGCGGGGCGTTGGTGGCGCTCGACTGGGAGTATGCGCACGTCAATGACCGGCTGTGGGACCTCGCCGGCTGGAGCCGGAACTGTGATCTCGACGCGCGCAGTTGTCGTGATCTGCTCGCCGCCTATCTCGGGCGGCAGCCCGAGGCCGCAGAGTGGTCGCGCTTCGGCGCGCTCGCCTGGCTCTATGATTATGTCTGCCTGTTGTGGAGCGAGGCTTACCTGGGCCAGCACGTCCGGCACCCGGATCCGGCGGTGCTTGCACGGGCGCAACGGATCGCGTCGCGTTTGGGATCGGAGCCGGGTGGTTCCGCCGCCGAAGTTCCGGCAGACTAGCGCGCTGGGCGCGCGAGCCCCCCTTCGATCGGCATTTCAACGGAGTACAGAATGGCGCGGATTACGGTTGTGGACCGTGGCGGTAAAGAGCACCTGGTCGATGCAAAGCCGGGGCTCAAATTGATGGAAATATTGCGGGAACTGGATTACGGGGTCGACGCGATCTGCGGCGGCCTGTGTTCCTGCGCGACGTGCCACGTGTTCATCGAGGAGTCCTGGGTCGGGCGGCTGCCGAAGAAGCAGAGCGACGAACAGGATCTGCTCACGGAACTCTCCGATTACCGGCCGGAAACCTCCCGGCTGTCGTGCCAGGTGGACTTCACCGACGCGCTCGACGGGCTCAAGCTCACGATCGCGCCGGACACCTAGGGCCGGATCAGCCTTTTTTCTCGCCCTGGCGGCGCACCGCCTCCTGGGCGGCGGCGATTGCGGCGGCGTCGCCGAGGAAGCGCCGGCCCGTGGACTGCAGCTGTGGAGTGAACTCGTACAGAAGCGGCACGCCCGTCGGCATGTTGAATTCGACGATTTCTCCCTCCGACATGCCGTCCAGCATCTTGACGAGCGCACGCAGCGAATTGCCGTGGGCGACGACGAGGACGTTGCGACCCGCCGCGAGCTGCGGCGCGATGCGCGCATGCCAGTCCGGCTTGACCCGCGCCAGCGTGTCCTTCAGCGATTCGCACGACGGCAGTTCGCCCGGGTCGACCCCGGCGTAGCGCGGATCGAAGCGCGGATGACGGGGATCGTCGGCGGCGAGCGGCGGCGGCGGGACGTCGTAGCTGCGCCGCCAGATCTTGACCTGGGCTTCGCCGTGCCGCGCGGCCGTCTGCGCCTTGTCGAGGCCCTGCAGCGCGCCGTAGTGGCGCTCGTTGAGCCGCCAGCTCGGCTCGGTCGGGATCCACATGCGGTCCATGGTGTCGAGCAGGATCCACAGCGTGCGGATCGCGCGCTTCAGCACGGAGGTGAACGCGACATGCGGTTCGATGCCCTCGGCCAGCAATTCGCGCCCCGCCTGCGCGGCCTCCGCCCGGCCCTGTTCGGACAGGTCGATGTCGACCCAGCCGGTGAACAGGTTCTCGACGTTCCATATGCTCTGTCCGTGACGGATCAGTATCAATTTTCCGGGCACAGTGTCCTCCTGAAATGTCATTCGCCGGCCAGACGCCGCACGGATTGCAGCGCGACCGACAGTGTCGCGAAATCGGCGGCATCGGTCGAGCGCAGGTCGTCGATCAACGCGCGCAGGTAGTCGAGTTCCGTGCGCCGGCCCGCGATCCAGGCGTCGACGCGCGCCGCCGCCGCGCCCGGGCCGCTCGTGAGCGCGGCCCGCGTGATCCTGCCCTGCAGAGCGTGCACGGCGTCGCGCAGTCCGCTGCGCGCGACCGCGTGCCAGCGTCCGTCGGCGACGAGCGCCTCGATGCGCTCCTTGATCCAGGCGAGCCCGATGCGTTCGCCGAGGTCGAAATAGGCCCCGGCCGCGAAGCCGACGCTGACGCGGGTCGCCGCGGCGACGTCGACCAGATCGAGGGCGCCGTGCAGCGCGTCCAACGCGGCGATGCGCGCGGCGAGCGTCTCGGGCACCCGTTCGCCGATCAGGGACGCGCGCTTCTGCTCATAGCGGGCGCGCTCGCCGGCCCCGAGCAGCGAGGCCATGTCGCGGCTCAGTTCCACGACTCCGGCGTGATAGCGGCGCACGCACTTTTCGATGTCGAGTTCGCCGCGCCGGTGCGCCAGCAGCCAGTAGCTCATGTGGCGCAGGATCCGCGAAATCTGGTCGAGCGCCGCGTACTGCACGGAGGCGGCGACGCGATTGTCGAGCGCCTCGATCGCCGCCCAGATCTCGCGGACGCCGAAGACTTCGCGGGCGATCGTATAGGCGCGCGCGATCGCCGCCGGATCGGCGCCGGTGTCGTCGGCCGCGCGCACCGGGAACGTCGGGCCCATGCGGTTGATCAGGCTGTTCGTGACGGCGGTGGCGATGATTTCGCGCCGCAGGCGGTGGCGTTTGATGCGCGCGGCGAATCGGGTGCGGACCGGCGCGGGGAAATATCTGGACAGTTCGTCGGCGAGATAGTCGTCCTCGGGGACGTCGGAATGTATCAGCGCGCGGTTGAGCCAGATCTTTCCGTAGCTCAGCGCGATCGCGATCTCCGGACGCGTCAATCCTTCGCCGGTCTTGCCGCGCTGGGCGATCTCCTCGTCGTCCGGCAGGAACTCGAGCGCCCGGTTCAGGTCTCCGGAGCGTTCCAGCGTGCGCAGCAGGAATGCGTTCTCGCTCAGACGCGCCTTCGCCTGGTTTTCGATCACGCTGATCGCCTGGCTCTGCAGCGTGTTGTTGCGCAGCACCAGGGCGGCCACCTCGTCGGTCATGCGCACGAGCAGCCGGTTGCGGGCCGGGCGCGTGAGTTCCCGCGCGCGCACCGCGTCGTTCAGCAGGATCTTCAGGTTCACCTCGACGTCCGAGCAATTGACGCCGGCCGAGTTGTCGATGAAGTCGGTGTTGAGCCGGCCGCCGCGCCTCGCGAACTCGACGCGCGCGGACTGCGAGAAGCCGAGATTGCCGCCCTCGCCGACGACCTTGCAGCGCAATTCCCGGGCATCGATTCGCACCGCATCGTTGGCGCGGTCGCCGATGTCGCCGTGGCTCTCGTGGCTCGCCTTCACGTAGGTGCCGATGCCCCCGTTCCACAACAGGTCGACGTTCAGCCGGAGTATGGCCTTGATCGCCTCGTTCGGCGTCGTCTGCGCCGGCAGGCCGAGCAGCGCCTGGGCCTCGCGCGAAAGCCCCAGGCTCTTGGCGCTGCGCGCGAGCACCGCTCCGCCCCGGGAGAGCGCCGTGCGGGCATAGTCGTCCCAGCTCGAGCGCGGCAGATTGAACAGCCGTTCGCGCTCGCGCAGCGAGCGCGCGGCGTCCGGCGACGGATCGATGAAGATGTGCTGATGATTGAAGGCCGCGACCAGCCGGATGTGGGGCGACTGGAGCATGCCGTTGCCGAACACGTCGCCCGCCATGTCGCCGATGCCGGCGACGGTAAATTCGCTGCGCTGTATGTCGGTGCCCAGCTCGCGGAAGTGGCGTTTGACGCACTCCCAGGCCCCGCGCGCGGTGATCGCCATCTTCTTGTGGTCGTAGCCGACCGAGCCGCCGGACGCGAACGCATCCCCCAGCCAGAACCCGTAGGACTCGGAGATTTCGTTGGCGATGTCGGAAAACGTCGCCGTGCCCTTGTCGGCGGCGACCACGAGGTACGGATCGTCGCCGTCATGCCGCACGAGCTGCGGCGGCGGCCTGATCTCGTCGCCCGCGATGTTGTCGGTCAGGTCCAGCAGGCCGCAGATCAGCGTGCGGTAACAGGCGATCACCTCGGCCTGCTGGGCGTCGCGGCCGGCCTCGGGCAGGCGTTTGGCGACGAATCCCCCCTTGGCGCCGACGGGCACGATCACCGTGTTCTTGACGTTCTGCGCCTTCATCAGGCCGAGGATCTCGGTGCGAAAATCCTCGAAGCGGTCGGACCAGCGGATGCCGCCGCGCGCGACCCGCCCCATCCGCAGGTGTATGCCCTCCATGCGCAGGGAGTACACGAAGATCTCGCACAGGGGCTTCGGCAGCGGCAGCTCACGCAGCCGCTGGCTCTCGATCTTGAAGGACAGATACTCCTTGGGCCGCCCGGACGCGCCGAGTTGGTAGGCGTTCGTGCGCACCGTCGCGCCGATCGCGCTCCACAACGCGCGCAGGATCCGGTCTTCGTCCGAGCGCCGGACGGCCTCCAACGCGCGGGTCAGCGACGCATCCAGCCGCCGTCCGGCGGCGCGCCGCGCCGCCGGCGTGAGCGCGGTGTCGAAGCGGGCGACGAACAAGTCCGCGAGCAGCCGGGCCGCGTGCGCGTTCTGGGTCAGCACCTGCGCGATGTAGCCCTGGCTGAACGGCAGGCCGGTCTGCAACAGGTAGCGGCAATAGGCGCGCAGCACGTTGACGATGCGCCAGGGCACGCCGGCGTGCAGCGTGAGCCGGTTGAGCGGGTCATTGTCCATGTGACCCGCCCACACGGCGGTGAACGCCTGTTTGATGTCGGAGCTGCGCGACTCGAATTTCTGCTGCGCGGCGGCCGGGATCTCCAGTTCGAGATCCTGTATCCAATCACGCCGCCCGGGTGAATGGTTGAGTTCGTACGGCCGTTCGGCGATCACCCGCAGTCCCATGTTCTCGAGCATCGGCAGCACGTCGGAGATCGGTATCGCGTCCTGGCTGCGGTAGATCTTCAGGAAGACCCGTTCCCGGCGTCGCGGGTCGGAGCGGTAGACGTCGAGCTGCAGCTGTTCGGGGCTCGCCTCCAGCGCCGCCAGGAAGGCGACGTCGGCGGCGGCGGTGACGCCGTCGAAATCCTCCGTGTACGCGGCCGGCAGCGCCGGCGCGTAGCGGGCGAACAGATTGAGCGCGTAGGCCTCGTCGAAGCGCGCGAGCAGCGCCTCCTTGAATCCGTCGGACCAGGAGCGGACGGCCGCCTCGACGCGCCGCTCGAGGACTTCGCCGTCCACCCGCCGCGTCTCGCTCGGCAGCGTGCGGGCGACGATGTGAATGCGCGCGAGATTCGACTGCGCGATCTGGACCTGGGATTCGAGATGGAACGCGTCGAAAGCCTCGCGCACCACGGCCTCGATGCGCTGGCGCACCTGGGTGTTGTACTTTTCCCGCGGCACGAACGCCAGGCACGAATAGAAGCGGCGGAACGGGTCCCGCCGCACCAGCAGGCGCACCCGCGGCCGTTCCTGCAGCCCGAATATGCCCGCCACGGTGCGGATCAGCTCCGGGACGTTCGCCTGGAACAGTTCGTCGCGCGGATGGGATTCGAGTATGTGCTGCAGGCCCTTGCCGTCGTGGCTGTCGGGCGCGAACGCGAAATGTCCCACGACCATCGCCACCTTGTGGCGCACCAGCGGGATCTCGCGTGGATTCGCGCTGTAGGCCGCCGACGTCCACAGCCCGAGGAAGCGGCGCTCGCCGATCAGGCGGCCGCCGGCGTCGAAGCGCTTGATGCCGACGTAGTCCAGGTATCCGGAGCGGTGCACCGTGGACTGGATGTTCGACTTGGTCACCAGCGCGATCTCGCTGCGCCGGCTCTGGCGGCGGATGTCGCTCGCGAGCGCGCGGGTCGTGCGTTCGGGGCGTGCGTGACCGCTCCGCAGGATGCCGAGACCGGTGTCCTCGAGCGGCGCGAGCGATTCGCGGCCCGGGCCGCCGCGCAGGCGGTATTCGCGATAGCCGAGGAACGTGAAATTCTTGTTCACCATCCACTCGAGCAGCGCCCGGGTTTCCTCCGCGTCGCGCCCCTCGGCGCGCACCGCGCCATGTTCGAGGTCGGCGGCGGCCGTCGCGGCGGCGTCCTGCATCGCGCGCCAGTCGGCGCAGGCGACCCGCACGTCGCGCAGGTTCCGCGTGATCTCCGCGGCCAGCGCCTCGAGCGCCGCCGCATCGACGATCCGGTCGATCTCGACGTGCTGGAACGACTCGAGCCGCATGCCGCGCGTCTTGTCGCCGTCGGCGCGCGCGCGCAGGCCGCGCAGCGTGCCGCGCGCGTCGCGCACCGCGGCGAAGACCGGATGCGCGAGAAAGTGCAGCGTCAGTCCGCGGCTCTGGAACGCGAGGCCGATCGAGTCGACGAGGAACGGCATGTCCTCGCCGACCATTTCCACTATCGTGTGCGGCGAGGTGTAGCCGTGTTCGCGCAGCGTCGGATTGAAGACGCGGACCGACGCGCGTCCGCGGCGACGCGTGAGCGCGAAGCGCAGGTGGGAGAACGCCGCAACGGCGAGTTCCCTTGGGTCGTGCGTGGACAGGTCCTCGGGTTCCACGTTCGCGAAATAGCCTCGCAGGAACGCGGCCCCGTTGACGGCCGCGACCGGGCTGCGGCCGCCGGCGGCGCAGATCGCCTGCAGGGAATTTCGATACGACTCTGACATGGTCTGCGGCATGGCACCGATCTCCTACGTGTGCCGGCGTCGCGCCGGGCTTATTCGGGTTCCTGCAGGTCGGCTATCACCGCGGCCAGGAAGCGGCAGGCTTCGCCGCCGGTCACGCAGCGGTGGTCGAAACTCAAGGACAGCGGCATCCGGCGGCGCACGACCACGGCGTCGCCGGCCGCCGCGGGCTCGCGCCGCACCCGGCCGGCGCCCAAAATCGCGACCGCGGGCGGCACGACCTGCGGTGTCGCATAGCGGCCGGCGAGCGTGCCGAAATTCGACAGCATCAGCGTGAAACCGCGCAGGTCCGCCGCCGCGAGCGTGCGCGCGTGCGCGGCGCGCTTGCGCTCGGCGAGGGCCGCGTCGAGCTCCGGCGCGGACTTGCCGGCGATGTCGCGGATCACCGGCACGATCAGCCCCTCCGGCGTGTCGACGGCGACTCCGAGGTCGACGTGCGGCAGCAGCGCGCGCGAATCGTCCGCGGGATCGTACCAGGCGTTCAGGGCGGGTTCGACGCGGCAGGCGCGCGCCATGGCGCGCATCAGCCGGGTCATGAAGGCGCCCGCGTCGGTCCAGGCGTCGATATCGGCATCGTCGCACACCGTGCTCAGGGCGGTTTGATCGCGCGCGAGCGACATCGACTGCGCCATGGAGCGGCGCGCGCCGCGCAGGGCTTGAAAGCGCGCGTCGCCATGCGCGGGCGCGCACGCGGCGGCCTGCGGCGCCGGCGCGTCGCGCATCGACGAGAGCACGTCATCGAGCGTGATCAATCCCTCGCGGCCGCTGCCGCGCAGACCGCCGAGATCGACTCCGAGGCGCCTGGCCAGCGCGCGCGCGGCCGGAACCGCGCGTCCGCG
>JBBISV010000099.1:0-10716 GCA_037441085.1 Gammaproteobacteria bacterium
CCGCCGCGCCGGCCGGCATATTCGACGTCGCGGTCGGCGCCGCACCCACGCCGAGACCGGCGCTGGATCATGCCGATCCCGCGGTGACGGATCCGTTCGCGGTGCTGGGCCTGGTCGTCGGCGCGGTGACCGCGAGCGCCGGCTTTCGCGAGGGCCTGCTGGGGCTGGTCAACCGCGGGGGCGACGCCGATCTGCACGGCGCCCTGTTCGGCCAGCTCGCCGGCGCGCTGTACGGCGTCGAGGCGATTCCGGCCGCCTGGCGCGCCGGACTGTTGCGCCGCCCCTTGTTGCAGGACTTCGCCGACCGCCTGCTGATCGCCGCGCTTGCGCCCCGGGATTGATCCGCAAAAGGGCGGGCGTGGCGGCCGCGGGCAATGGCGCGCGCGGCGCCTCCTCCCTATAATTTTCCCGGTGCCATCCTCCTCCTCCTTCAGCCGCCGGTCGCGCCGCCCCTCCCGGCCGGTTCACTCCTGGGAGCGGCTCAGCGACGAGCAGTTGCTCAGCCTGCGGTTTTGCGATCTCGGTCTGTCGTTGACCGGCACCGCTCTCGAGCCCGCGGTCGAGCGGCTGTACGAGGAGCTCGCGCTGCGCGGCATCCGCTTTCGT
This sequence comes from Gammaproteobacteria bacterium, assembly GCA_037441085.1. Classification (GTDB taxonomy): domain Bacteria; phylum Pseudomonadota; class Gammaproteobacteria; order Steroidobacterales; family Steroidobacteraceae; genus Bog-1198. Next base: position 607 of record JBBISV010000099.1, read on the forward strand.
CCGCACTGCTGGCTCGCGCAGGAGTGGTTTTCGCCCGACGGGGTGCCGGGCTTCGCGATCCCGTTCTACCTCGCCCATCCACGGCTGTGCCGGCTCGAGCGCCGCTACATGCGCGAAGTGGAGGGCGGCAACCAGCCGTGGCTGATGCGCATCCTGCGCCACGAGGCCGGCCATGCGATCGACTCGGCCTACCGCCTGCGCCGCCGCCGCCGCTGGCGCGAGGTGTTCGGGCCCGCCTCGCTGCCGTATCCGGATGCTTACCGCCCGCGACCCGGCAGCCGCCGCTACGTGCAGCACCTCGGCGAGTGGTACGCCCAGGCGCATCCGACCGAGGACTTCGCGGAGACCTTCGCCGTGTGGCTGAAGCCGCGTTCGCCGTGGCGCCGCGACTACGCGGGGTGGCCGGCGCTCGCGAAGCTCGAGTTCATCGACGAGCTCGCGGACGAGATCGGGGCGGCGCCGCCGCTCGTCACCGGGCGCACCCGCATCGAGGATCTGGCCGAGGACACGCGCTCGCTGCGCGAGCACTATGAACGGAAATTCTCCCGGTACCGGCTGCCGCGGCGCAGCGGCGCCGACGAGATGTTGATGAAGGTGTTCACCGCCACGCCGGCGCGACGCTCGGCGCCGAAGGCGGCGAGCCTGGTGCGCGAATTGCGCAACCCGCTGCGCCGCGAGATCGTGCGTTCCGGCGCCTTCAGTGAATACCTGGTGCACCAGGTGCTGCGCCTGGTGGTGGCGCGCTGCGAGTCGCTCGACCTGTACGTGCGCGGGCCGCGGCGGGAGCTGCGCGCGCATCTGGCGTGGCTGGTCGCGCGGCTCGCCGAGTCCTACGAGGAGCGGCAGCTGCCGCACGTCGCGCTGTGAGGAAGCTGCGCGCCCTGGTCCCGGTGCACTCGACGCTGGTGCCGCCGGCCTCGCTCGAGGGGGCGACGCAGAAGGAAATCGAGGAGTGGCGCACCGAGTACGACGTCATCTCGCACCTGCGCGCCGCGGGCCACGACGTGCGCCCGATCGGCATCAGCGACAGTCTGTCGGAGCTGCGCGCGGCGATCCTCGAGTGGAAACCGGACATCGCCTTCAACCTGCTCGAGGAGTTCGACGGGATCGTCACCTACGATCAGCACGTGGTGGCCTTCCTCGAGCTGATGCACCAGCCGTATACCGGCTGCAATCCGCGCGGCATGCTGCTGTCGCGGGACAAGGTGCTGTCGAAGCAGCTGCTCACGTATCACCGCATACCGACGCCGCAGTTCATGGTGTTTCCACGCGGCAAGCGCACCCGCGTGCCGCGACGGCTGCGCTATCCGCTGTTCGTCAAATCCTCGACCGAGGACGCCTCGCTCGGCATCGCCCACGCCTCGGTCGTGAACGACGGCCGTCAGCTCGCCGAGCGCATCGCGTTCATCCACGAGCAGACGCACTCGGATGCGCTGGTCGAGGAATACATCGAGGGGCGCGAGCTGTACGTGGGCGTGCTCGGCAACGACCGCCTGAAGGTGCTGCCGGTGTGGGAGATGACCTTCGGGTCGCTGCCGGAGAACCTTCCCGCGATCGCGACCCGCAAGGTCAAGTGGGACCGGCGTTACCAGGAAAAATACGGGATCAGCACCGCCGCGGCCAAGGATCTGCCCGAGGGCACCGTGCCGCGCCTCGAGCGCCTGTCGAAGCGCATCTTCCGCGCGCTGCACCTGACCGGCTACGCACGCATGGATTTCCGCCTGCGCGCCGACGGGCAGCTGTTCGTGCTCGAGGCGAACGCGAATCCGAACCTGTCCGCCGCCGAGGACTTCGCCCAGTCCGCGCTCACCGCGGGCATCGGCTACGGCGAACTGCTGCGGCGGATCATCCAGCTCGGCGCCGCCTACCCCGCCGCCTGGCGCGCGCCGCATCCGTGAGCCGCGCCGGGTGACCAGGGTCCTCAGCTTCGATCTCGACGACACGCTGTGGCCGGTGGCGCCGGCGATCGAGGAGGCCGAGCGCTTGCTGCTCGAGTGGATCCGCGAGCATCACCCGCGGGCGGCGGCGGGCCACGACGTCGAGTCGATGCGCGCGCTGCGGGCCGCGGTCGCGGTGCGCCATCCCCACCAGGCCCACGACATGACCTTCCTGCGCCGACGCGCGCTCGCCGAACAATTCGCGGCGGCGGGCCACGACGAGGCGGCGGCCGCGGACGCGTTCGAGGTGTTCTTTGCCGCGCGCAACCGCGTCCGCTGTTACGCGGACGTGCGTCCGGCGCTCGCCCGGCTGTCGCGCGCGCGGCCGCTGTTCGCGCTCAGCAACGGCAATGCAGACCTCGGCCTGTGCGGGATCGCCGAATTCTTCAGCGGACACCTGAGCGCGCGCGGCGTCGGCGCCGCGAAGCCTGACCCGCGGATGTTCAGCGCGCTCGTCGCGAGCGCGGGCGTGCCGGCGGCCGACATCCTGCACGTCGGCGACGATCCGTTCACCGACGTCGAGGGCGCGCGTCGCGCCGGCATGCAGGCCGTCTGGCTGAATCGAGACGCGCGCGCCTGGCCGTCCGGGCTCGCACCGCCGCCGCGCACCGTGGTGAGCCTCGAGGAGATCGACTGAGCCGCTGGCAGCAGGCCCGGCGGACTGCTGATCGGAAAAAGCTCGCAATTCCTTGAGATCCGTCACTTCACTTCGACCCTCGCAAGTCGATAGGATGGTGACGGATCACAAAGGATGCCAGCCATGCAAGCAGCGTCTGCGGGTTCTTTGATGGCGGTCGGTTCGCTGCGCGAATTCTTTCGCGACTCGTTCCACGCCGCGAGCGAACATCAGCATCTCGACATCGACGAACAGGCCGAAGCCTACGTCGTGAACCTGCTGACGATGTTCTCGCGCGCGGAGGCGCTGTACGAGCCGACCAGCGAGGGGCTGCGGATCAGGCCGCTCGCGCACATGCTGGCCGATGCGCTCGCGGCGCCGAACGGGGCGGAACGGCAGCGCTGCCTGCAGAGGCTCGGCGATGTGTCCCTGTTCATCGCCGGCTTCTTCGCGCGCAGCTTCGCGCGCAAGCTCGTCGACATCGACTACCACATCGCGATGGGCGGCAACGCCTACAGTTCGCTCGCCGACACGATGCCGCGGTCGGCCACGGGGCGCTGTTTCGCGGCGGTCTATGCGCAGCTCGCGCGCAAGTTCCAACGCCTGGTGGACGCGCTGAACGAGGTCAGCGAGATGTCGTACCGGCACACCGATGCCGACATCCTGCGGCTGTACGAGATCTGGCTGCGCACCGGCAGCCGCCGCGCCCACGGGCTCCTCGAACAGCTCGGCGTGCGGCCGGTGAAACAGGCGGGTGCGGTTTTCTCGCACTGATCGCATGGTGCTGCGCGCCCTGCAATCGCTGCTCGGCCGGCTCTACGACGTCGAGCCACGGTACGACGTTTACGATTTCCTCGTCACCGACCGCCGCGCGCTCGCGCACTGGCGCGGCGCCGCCGCGCGCGGCGCGCCGGACGAGGAACTGCTCCTCGCGGAGTCGGCGGACGGCGCGGGCGTCGCGCTGTTCATCGACGGCGACCTGTTGAGCCGCCTGGAGCGTGCCGACCCGCTCGGGGAGCTGCACGAGGGGAACCTCGCCGACTATTGCGCCGCACTCGAGGGCGTCAGCCACTTTCTCTACACGACCTGGCGCCTGAGCGAGGATGCGCCGGTGTCGCTGCTCGAATTGGAGACCCAGGCGGAGGTCGACAAGTATTGGGCCACGGTGTTTCTGCTCGCCGGGCAGCAGGGCGGGGCGTACCCGCAGAGGGTGCACCAGCGCCTGTTCGATCGCGTCGCGTTCGATTCCCGGCTCGAGCCCGAACAGGCGGATCGCTACCGCACCGCGAATCGCAGCGCCGCGCAGTACTGCAGGCGCCTGGAGCGGCGATATTGCGGCCGCGGCGGCGCACGCATCGAGGGATTGGTGCGCGAACTGCGCAAGTTCTACCGCCTGGGCTCGACGGCCAAGATGCGCCACGCGCTCGCGTGAGGGGCTAGCTCTCGTCGGAGCGGCGCCCGGCCTGCTTTCGCAGCGCGATCCACTCGCCGAGTTTGCGCAAGTCCTTCTTCGGCCGGCGCGGCTTGCGGTCGAGCTTGCCGCTGTCGTAGGGATCGTAGCCCTTGACCGCGCCGTGCGGATTCGGCTTGACCGCCTCGCCGGGCGTCGGTGCGTCCGCCGCGAGCGACAGCGCCGGGTTGTCGAGCGTGCGCAGCGGGTTTTGCGCCGCCGCGGTCTCCCAGACCGCGTTGCCGCGATCGTCGAAACGGACCCGCCCGCTGCGCGGGGGATTTTTCTTCGTGCTCACCTCGTACTTATCGCGTCAGGCCGCGCCGCCTGTCAAGCTTGGGCCGGCCGATTCCCGGACGGCGTCACAGTCCCAGCCGGTGGCGCGCGCGCACCAGCGCGAGCGCGGTTTTTCCGTCGTTGATTTCACCGCGCAGCACCCTGTCGATCGCGTCGTCCAGCGCGAGCCAGCGCAGGTCCAATTCTTCGTCCGCGTCCGGTGCCGGCGCGCCGATTTCGAGATCGCGGGCGAGAAACAGGTGGATGACCTCGGTGAAGATCGCCGGCGCCGGAATGTACACGCCGAGGTCCGACCAGGCGCCGGCGGTGACCCCGGTCTCCTCGCGCAGCTCGCGCACCGCGCAGACGGCGGGCGCCTCGCCGGCGTCGAGCTTGCCGGCCGGGATCTCCCACAGGAAATCCTCGACGCCGAGACGGTATTGGCGCACCAGGCAGACCCGGCCCGCGGCGTCGACCGGCACCACCGCGGCGGCGCCCGGATGGCGCACCAGGTCGTGCGCGTACAGGCGGCCGTCGGCGGCGCGCAAATTCACCGTGGTGGCGACGATCACGTGCCCGCGATGATTCTCGCGGCTGTCGACCGTGGTGGGCTTGTGCATCGGGGGCCTCGATTACCGCAACGTCGGCCAGTATAGTCGCCGCATGATCCCGTCCAAAGCCAATTCCTTCGACACCTTGAATTCGGCGCAGCGGCGCGCGGCGACGTTCGGGCGGATCACGCCGGGCGGGGGAGTCGCCTCGGGTCCCCTGTTGATCGTCGCCGGCGCGGGCACCGGCAAGACCAACACGCTCGCGCACCGGGTCGCGCATCTCGTCATGAACGGCTGCGATCCGGCGCGCATCCTGATGCTGACGTTCACGCGCCGCGCCGCCCAGGAGATGATCAAGCGCACGCAGTCGATCGTCGGCGCCGCCGCGGCCGACCGCGGCGGCTTGTCCGGGCGCGACCTCGCGTCGCGGCTCGCGTGGGCGGGCACGTTCCACTCGATCGGCAACCGCATCCTGCGCCTGTATGCCAAGCATCTCGGCCTGAGTCCGGCGTTCACGGTCCAGGACCGGGCCGATTCGGCCGACCTGATCGACGTGATCCGCCACGAGATGGGCTTCTCCCACACCGAAAAGCGCTTTCCCCGCAAGGACACCTGCCTTGCGATCTACAGCTACCGCGTGAACACGCGGCTGCCGCTCAAGCAGACGCTCGACGAGCAGTTTCCGTGGGTGAGCGAGTGGAGCGGGGAGCTGACCCGGCTGTACCGGGAATATGTCGCGCGCAAACAGAAGAACAACATCCTGGATTACGACGATCTGCTGCTGTACTGGCACGCGATGATGCAGAACGAGGCGCTCGCGCGCAGCCTGGCGCGGAACTTCGACCATGTGCTGGTGGACGAGTACCAGGACACGAGCACGCTGCAGGGCGACATCCTGCTCGCGCTGAAGCCCGACGGCGCCGGCGTCACGGTCGTCGGCGACGACGCGCAGGCGATCTATTCGTTCCGCGCCGCCTCGGTCGAGAACATTCTCGGGTTCGCGGACCGCTATACGCCGAAGGCCGAGGTGGTGATCCTGGCGCAGAACTACCGCTCCATCCAGCCGATCCTGGACTGTGCGAACGCGTTGATGGCGGACGGCGCGCGCCAGCATCGCAAAACCCTGATCGGCAGCCGGCAGTCGGCGCAGCTGCCGCTCTACGTGACGCTGGAGGACGCCGCGGCGCAGGCTTCGTACATCGCCGACAAGATCCTGCAGACGCGTGAAACGGGAGGCCTGCTGCAGCGGCACGCGGTGCTGTTCCGCAGTTCGCACCACAGCGACGTGCTCGAGCTCGAGCTCGCGCGGCGCAACATCCCGTTCGTCAAATACGGCGGCCTGAAATTTCTCGAGGCCGCGCACGTCAAGGATCTGCTGTCGGTGCTGCGCTGGGCCGAGAACCCGCGCAACGCGGTGTCGGGCTTCCGGGTGCTGAAGCTGCTGCCCGGCATCGGGCCGGCCCTCGCCGGTCAGGCGCTCGCGCATCATGAGGCGGGTGGCCACCGGATCCAGAGCCTCGCCGGGTTCGCGGTGCCGGCGGCGCTGAAGCCGGAATTCGCGCGCTTCTGCGCGCTGTTCGAGAAGCTTGCCGATCCGCAGACGCCGTGGCCCGGCCAGGTGTCGCTGGCGCGCGAATGGTACAAGCCGCAGCTCGAGCGGATCTACGACGCGGCGTGGACGCGCGTCGGCGACCTCGAACAGCTCGAGCAGCTGTCGGTCCAATACGCGACGCGGGAGCGCTTCCTCAGCGAACTCACGCTCGACCCGCCCGTCGTCGCCGGCGATCAATCGCGCCGCGCGTCCAAGGACGAGGACTACGTGATCCTGTCGACGATCCATTCGGCCAAGGGGCAGGAATGGGACTACGTCTACATCCTGAACGTCGCCGACGGCAACTTCCCCTCCGAGTTCGCCGCCGGCAAGCCGGAACTGATCGAGGAGGAGCGGCGTCTGCTGTACGTCGCCATGACGCGGGCGCGCAACGAGCTGCACCTGTGCGCGCCGCTGAAATACCTGGTCACGCAGCAGTCAAAACACGGGGATGCGCACGTCTATGGCGCGAAGAGCCGGTTCATGACCGACAAGGTGCTCGCCTGTACGCACAAGTCGACCTACGGCAACCCGAGCGGCGTCGGCCAGTTGGGGGCCACGGTGGATTCGACCGTCGACCTGTTCGGTCAGATCAAAGACATGTGGTGAGCCTGCGTGTCACGGCCATCCCGGCCGCACGCATTGGCGATCGCCGTTTCGGCACGCCGGCCGCACCGCGGCCGGCGCCGGGAACGGACTACCAGCGCCTCGGGCCGCCGCCTCCGCCGCCTCCGCTCGCGGGCTTCGACCGCGGCGCACGTTCCTGGGCCTCGTTGACGCGCAGCGGCCGGCCGCCCATCTGGAAGCCGTTGGTCTGCTGGATCGCGTTCTGGGCCTCGCCCGCGGGCATGTCGACGAACGCGAAGCCGCGCGGCCGTCCGGTCTCGCGATCATTGATCAACTTGACGGATTCGACTTTGCCGTGACGTTCGAACAGGCTGCGAACTTCGTCTTCGGTCGCCGAGAAGGGCAGATTACCCACGTAGATCGTCGTCATTTTCAACACATCTCACTGAAAATGCGCGTGTCAGGCGGTCGTCGCTCGAGTCCCTGCGCGCGCTGTGTCAACACGCAAGCCGGGGCCGCGACCGGTGGGTCGTGACGCAGGCCTGTCCCTTTTTGGCCGAACACTAATCAACTTAGGCAGGACGTACATCCGAAAACCCGCTAACTGACCTAGAGAACGAGCCCGGGTTCGATGCTACGCCAGGGAGGATACCCTTTGCAAACGCGACGCATTCCACCTCATACGCGACCAATTCACCCCGAAACCTCCGTTCATTCGACCTCGAGGTAGGCGTAGCCGTCGAGTTCCTTCTCGTAGAACCGCTTGACCGCCTGGGCCTCGGTCAGGGTCATGCGGCCCTCGCGCACCGCCCGCTCGCAGTCGCGCGCGAGGCCGGGGTGCAGTTCATCGGTGTCGTACTCCATGTACTCGAGCACCTTGTTCGCGGTGTCGCCCTTGACGATCTCCTCGATCCACCAGCCGCCCTCATCGTGCAGCCGGATGTGCACGACGTGGGTGTCGCCGAAGAGATTGTGCAGGTCGCCGAGCGTCTCCTGATAGGCGCCGACCAGGAAGGCGGCGAGGTAATACGGCTCGCCCGGGACGAGGTCGTGCAGTTCGAGCGTGCGCTTGGTCTCGCGCGGGTGCACGAAGCGGTCGATCTTGCCGTCCGAGTCGCAGGTGATGTCGGCGAGCACGGCGTTTCGGACCGGGCGCTCGCCCAGGCGTTGGATCGGCATGATCGGGAACAGCTGGCCGATTGCCCAGCTGTCGGGCAGGGACTGGAACACGGAGAAATTGCAGAAATAGATGTCGCTCAGGGTTACCTCCAGGTTCTCCAGTTCCTCCGGCACCTTGTCGAGCTTGCGGCAGTGATCGCGGATCTTGGTGCAGGTCGCCCAGTACAGCCGCTCCGCGAGGCCGCGGAACTCCAGGCTGAGGTAGCCCAGGTTGAACATCTGGAGCGCCTGTTCGCGCGCCTGCAGCACGTCGTGATAGCACTCCACCAGGCGCCGTTCGTTGACCGAGCGGTAGCCGTCGAACAGGTCCCGCACCGGCGCCGGCAGCGGCAGCGTGCCGCGGTAATCCTCCTCCGGCCGCCCCGTGACGTTGAATTGATCGAGCCTGGATGAGCCGAGCGTGTCGAACACCAGCACGCTGTGATACGCGGCGATCGCGCGGCCGGATTCGCTGACGATCATCGGATGCGGCACGCCGCGCGCATCGCAGACGCTCTTGATCCGGTAGACCACGTCGCTCGCGTATTCGTTGAGCGTGTAGTTCATCGACGATTCGTAGTTGGTGCCGCTGCCGTCGTAGTCGACGCCGAGGCCGCCGCCGATGTCGATGTATTGCAGGCCCGCGCCCATCAACTGCAGCTCGGCATAGACGTGGGCCAGCTCGTTGATGGCGTCCTTGACGCGGCGGATGTCCTGCAGCTGGCTGCCCGGGTGGCAGTGCACGAGCTGCAGACAGTCGAGCATGCCGCGCTCCTTCAGCAGCGCGTGCAGGTCGAGGATCTCGCTGATGAACAGGCCGAACTTGGACTTCTCCCCGGCCGATTCGCGCCAGCGTCCCGCGCCCTCGCTCGCGAGCTTCACGCGCACGCCGAGCCGCGGGCGCACCCCGTACGCCTCCGCGTATTTCAGGATCAGGTGGATCTCCTCGAAGTTCTCCACCACCGGGATGATCTTGCGCCCGAGCTTGGTCGCGAGGATCACCGCCTCGATGTAGCTCGCGTCCTTGAAGCCGTTGCACACGACGATCCGGTTGGGAGCGTCCTCGGTGATCGACATCACGGCGAGCAGTTCGGGCTTCGAGCCGACCTCGAGGCCGAAGCCGAATTCCCTGCCGTAGCGGTAGATTTCCTCGACCACGAGGCGCTGCTGGTTCACCTTGATCGGGAAGACGGCGGCGTAGCGGTTGCGGTATTCGTTCTCCGCGATCGCGGTGGCGAAGGCCTCGGCGAGGCGCTTGAGACGGTGCGCGAGGATGTCGGAGAATCGGATCACGACCGGCGTGTGCAGATCGCGCGCCTTGAGCCCCTGCACGACGTCGTGCAGGTCGATCTCCCGTGCCGCGTCCGTGTTCGGGCGGATCACGACGTGGCCGCTCTCGTTGATCGAGAAGTATCCCTTGCCCCAGGCCTCCACCTGGTACAGGTCGAGGGACTGTTCGATTTTCCAGGTGTGCGGTGCGGGCAGCTTTTTGGCGGGCGTGTTCATTCAGGCGCGCAAGATAACAAATTGCGGGGTCATGTAAATGACGGCGTGCGCCCGCGCCGCAAACCTACGGCGGGACGGACCGCGCCACGGGTCGCTCGGGATCGCCGATCCACTCGCTGTAGGAGCCCGCATAGAGGGCCGCTCCCGCAAGACCCGCCAGCTCGAGCGCGAGCAGATTGTGGCAAGCGGTGACGCCGGAGCCGCACATCGCGATCACCCCGCCGGGCGCCGCGCCGCCCAAGAAGGCGAGCCAGCGGCGCCGCAGTTCGTCCGGTTCGAGAAACCGCCCATCCGCACCCAGATTCAAATGGAACGGGTAGTTGCGCGCGCCGGGGATGTGTCCTGCGACCTTGTCGAGCGGTTCGACGGCGCCGCTGAAGCGCTCCGGCAGGCGCGCATCGATCAGCGTGCGCCGCGGATCGCCGAGCGCCGCGGCCACGGCGTCGGTCGAGAGCCAG
>JBBISV010000100.1:0-10692 GCA_037441085.1 Gammaproteobacteria bacterium
GCGCGTGCACGTACTCGACCGGATCCTCGATGGTGACGATGTGGCCGCGGGTCTTTTCATTGCGGTAGCCCACCATCGAGGCGAGCGAGGTCGACTTGCCCGAACCGGTGCCGCCGACCAGGATCACCAGGCCGCGCTTGGAGAGCACCACCTCCTTCAACACCGCGGGCAGCTCGAGTTCCTCGAGCGTCGGGATCTTGGCATTGATGGTGCGGATGACGGCGCCGGTGAATCCCTGTTGGATGAAGGCGCTGACGCGGAACCGGCCGATTCCGGGCGGTGCGATCGCGAAATTGCATTCCTTGGTGGAGTCGAAATCCCGGGTCTGCCGGTCGTTCATGATCGCGCGGACCAGCCCGGCGCTCTGCTCGGGCGTCAGGGAGCGTTCGGACTGGGGCCGGATTTCCCCGTCGATCTTGATCGCGGGCGGAAAACCGGCCGTGATGAACAGGTCGGAGCCCTTTTTCTCGACCATCCGCCGCAGCAGATCCTGCATCAACCGAATCGCTTGTTCGCGTTCCATATCAGATGCTGTCCTTGTTCTGCGCCTTGAAGCGTGCTTCCTCGCGGCTCACGACGCCCTTTTGCACGAGTTCCTGCAGACACTGGTCCAGGGTCTGCATGCCCTGGCCCTGACCGGTCTGGATCGCCGAATACATTTGCGCAATTTTCCCCTCGCGAATCAAGTTACGAATCGCGGGGGTGCCGATCATGATTTCGTGCGCTGCGATACGGCCGCCGCCGATGCGCTTCATCAAGGTCTGGGAGATGACCGCGCGCAGGCTCTCCGACAACATCGCCCGCACCATCTCCTTTTCCGCGGCGGGGAAGACGTCGACGATGCGATCGATCGTCTTCGCGGCGGAACTCGTATGCAGCGTACCGAACACGAGATGTCCGGTCTCGGCCGCCGTCAGGGCCAGGCGGATCGTCTCCAGGTCGCGCATCTCGCCGACCAGCACGACGTCCGGATCCTCGCGCAGGGCGGAGCGCAGCGCCTCGGTGAATCCCAGGGTGTCCCTGTGCACCTCGCGCTGATTGACCAGGCAGCGCTTGCTTTCATGAACGAACTCGATCGGATCCTCGATGGTTATAATGTGGTCGGGGCGGTTGTCGTTGCAGTGGTTCACCATCGCCGCGAGCGTGGTGGATTTTCCGGATCCGGTCGGCCCAGTCACCAGCACGAGTCCGCGGGGGAGCATGCACAAGTCTTTGAAACTCTTGGGAGCGTTCAATTCGTCCAGCGACAGGATCGTCGACGGGATGGTGCGGAAAACGGCCCCGGCGCCCCGGTTCTGGTTGAACGCGTTGACACGGAAGCGCGCGAGCTTGGGGATCTCGAAGGAAAAGTCCGTCTCGAAGAACTCCTCGAAGGCCTTCCGTTGCTTGTCGTTCATGATGTCGTACACCATGCTGTGCACTTCCTTGTGCGCGAGCGCCGGCATGTTGATGCGTTTGACGTCGCCGTCGACACGGATCATCGGCGGCACCCCCGCGGAGAGGTGCAGGTCCGACGCGTTGTTCTTGACCGCAAACGCGAGAAGCTGCGCGATATCGACCGCCATCGACGGCTCCTAATCCGGCCCATTTCGGCCGCAAGCAGTATATAAGAGGGTGTCCTCACCCAATATGTTAATTGGTCCGCAAAATTTGGCGGTCAGGCTGCGCGAAATCCGCGAACGGATCGCGCGCGCCGCCGAAAGTGCGGGCCGCGATCCCGCGTCGATCACCCTGGTCGCCGTCGGCAAGACGCATCCTGCCGCGCTCCTGCGCGCCGCGGCGACCGCCGGCGTCACGGATTTCGGTGAAAACTACCTCCAGGAGGCGGCCGGAAAGCTCGATCTGCTCGCCGACCTGCCCTTGCGCTGGCATTTCATCGGACGGCCGCAGGCCAACAAGACCCGGGCGATCGCCTCGCTCTTCGACTGGGTGCATGGCGTCGACCGCGCCGATATCGCGAGGCGCCTGTCGGCGCAGCGCTCTGCGCACGCGCCGCCGCTGAACGTATGCATCCAGGTGGCGCTCCGGACGGAGGGGAACAAGGGCGGGATGGACCCTGCACTGGTCGCGGAGGCGGCGGCGGCGATCGCCGTGCTGCCCCGGCTGCGGTTGCGGGGCCTGATGTGCCTGCCTCCGCCGCAGGCGGATCCGGCGCGGCAGCGGCCGCTTTTCGCCGAGATGAGGGCGCTGCTGGATGACTTGAATGCGCGCGGCCTCGCACTCGACACGCTGTCGATGGGCATGAGCGATGACTTCGAGGCGGCGATCGCCGAAGGTGCGACCCTGGTGCGCATCGGCTCGGCCTTGTTCGGTCCGCGGCAATGAATCACTGAACGTACGGGTGGCCGGCATGAATGATTTTGGAAATCTGACCTTCATCGGCGGCGGCAACATGGCCGCCGCGCTGATCGGCGGGCTGATCAAGCGCGGCGTACCCGCGGCGCGGATCACGGTGGCGGATCCGTCCCCCGACCGGCGGCGACAACTCGGGCGCGAGTTCGGCGTCGCCGTGGCCTCGGACAACACGGAGGCGGCGGCCGCGGCCGAGGTGATCGTGCTGGCGGTGAAGCCCCAACAAATGCGCGCCGTGGCGACCGCGCTCGCGCCGCGGCTCGGCGACTCCGCGGTCTTGGTGGTTTCCGTGGCGGCCGGCATCCCGCACGCCGCGCTCGCGCGCTGGTTCGGTCCGCGCGTGCCGGTCGTGCGGACGATGCCGAATCGGCCCGCGCTGAACGGCTTCGGCGCCACCGGCCTGTACGCACCGCCGGGAGTCGGTGCGGCGTACCGCGCGCTCGCCGAGTCGATCATGAGCGCCGTCAGTGCGACCGTGTGGGTGGAGCACGAGTCGCAAATGGACACGGTCACCGCGTTGTCCGGCAGCGGGCCGGCCTATTTCTTCCTGTTCATGGAAGCCTTGGAAACCGCCGCGCAGCAGCGCGGCCTGCCGCCGGAGATCGCGCACCGGCTGACGCTGGAAACCGCGTTCGGCGCCGCCCAGATGGCGCGCGACTCGGCCGAGTCGCTGGCGGCGCTGCGCGAACAAGTGACGTCGAAGGGGGGGACCACCGCGGCGGCGCTCGCGGTCCTGGACGCGGCGGGCCTTCGTGATATCGTCGCCCACGCGGTCTCGGCGGCGGACCGACGCTCCGCGGAACTCGCCCTGGAGTATGGATCCGCCTAGCGCCCCCTGTGAGCCGACATGAACGCACTCATTTACCTGATCGACACCCTGCTGTGGCTGCTGACGCTCGCGTTCGTGCTGCGCCTGCTGCTGCAGCTGGTCCGCGCGAACTTCCGCGATCCGCTGGCGGATGCGCTATTGCGCGTCACCAACTGGCTGATCCTGCCGTTGCGCCGCGTGCTGCCGCCGATCCGCAAGGTCGACACCGCGACCGTGGTGGCGGTGATCCTCGTGGCGGCGGCGCGAACGTCGATCCTGTTTCTCGTCCGCGGGCTCGCGCCGCCCGCCCCGGCGGCCGGTTTGGCCGCCACGGCCGCGAGCCTCGCCGACATGGTGTTGAGGGTCTACCTGTTCGCGCTGCTGCTCTACTGGCTGACCGGATTCGTCGCGCCCGGCGGCTACGGACCGGGAATCGGGCTCGTGGGGCAGCTGTGCGAACCGCTGTTGCGGCGGATCCGGCGATGGATTCCGCCGATCGGCCAGGTCGACTTCTCGATCCTCTGGGCATCGATCGCCATCGGCGCGCTGTTGATCCTGCTCGCGCAGCAATGACGCGCCGGCCGGCCGCGCGCGCGCTGTCAGGGCGCGCGCATTCAGGGAAGTACCGGAAAATCCAGCCTCCCGCACGCGCCGCCGCCGCTAGTTTTTTTTGCGTTTGCGCTAAACATCGGCTTTTTTCTATGTTATTTTCGGCGCCGAGTTGAACTTGCGGGCAATCGCAACCCGCGTTTGGAAACATCAGTAGGAGATTACAATGGCGAAAAAGAATGCCGCACCGACCAAGTCAGAGATTCTCGCGAGCATCTCGAAGGATACGGAGCTCACGAAGAAGCAGGTCGGAGCCGTGTTTGATTCACTGGCCGCGTCGATCAAGAAGAGCCTTCGCAGCCACGGTCTTTTCACGATGCCGGGCCTCTTGAAGATGAAGGTCGTGAAGAAGCCGGCGACGAAGGCGCGCGAGGGCATCAATCCGTTCAACGGCGAAAAGATGATGTTCAAGGCGAAGCCGGCGAGCAAGAAAGTGCGCATCGCGGCGCTCAAGAATCTCAAGGAATTCGTGAACTAGGACGCTCCTGGGTTTTTGGTCCGGAGCGGCTGAACAGCTGTCAGACGCTCCGGATTTCGCCGGCCACCGCATCCCGCAGGTCGGTCAGGCGGCCGTGGAAGAAATGTCCGACGCCGGGCATCGTCAACAATTTGGGCGCGGGCGACGCAGCCAACGCCCACCGGGTCACCGCCGCCGCGTCGACGACCTCGTCGGCGTCGCCTTGGATCACCGTCCAGGGCGCGTCAGGCGCCGCTAGCGCCGAAAAATCGAACCGTCCGACCGGCGGCGCGACCAGCACGAGATGGCTCAGCGCGCGCCGCCGCGCGAGTCGCAGGGCCACGTACGCGCCGAAGGAAAACCCGGCGACGACGAGCCGCCTCCCCGCCCAATGACCCGCACCCCAATCGGCCACCGCGAGCGCATCGTCGGTTTCGCCCTCGCCGCCGTCGAATGTGCCCCCGCTGCGCCCCACTCCGCGAAAGTTGAAGCGCAGCGTCGGAATCGCACAGGAATGCAGCGCCCGCGCCAGCGTCGTGACCACCTTGTTGTCCATCGTGCCGCCGAACTGCGGATGGGGATGGCAGACGATCGCATAGGCGTCGCCGGCGGCGCCGGGGTCTTCGATCACGGCCTCGATCGGGCCGGCGGGTCCGGTTATGAAGATGCGTTCAGACGCGGCCTGCGGCGCTGTCGACCGGTTCATCGCTGCCTCGGAATGATCTCAATCCAGAGGCGGAGTGTAGCGCGCGGCGGGCCCGGGCAGGCGGCGACCACGGAATCGAGCCGACCGACCAGTGCGCGAGCACGGCGAGCGCGTCGTCCAATTCGTCGAACAATTGCAGCACCCATTCCATGACGGCCTGAGTCTAGTCCAGTAGGCGCCCGCGGCGGCGTGCGTTGGTTCACAGCGACACCCTCGCCGCCGGCCGGGCCGGCGCTTGCCAGACGGTCCGCCGCTGCGTACGCTCGGGCGCATGCAGCGCGTCTTGATCCTGAATCCGAAGGGCGGGTCGGGCAAAACAACCGTGGCGACCAACCTCGCCGGATATTTTGCCTCCTGCGGCTGCCGGCCGCTGCTGGCGGACCACGATCCGCAGGGTTCCAGCACCCGCTGGCTCAAGAAGCGCGCGCCGCCCCAATCGCTGATCCACGGGGTCGCCGCGTTCGAACGCAACGTCCGGGTCACCCGTGCGTGGCAGATGCGCATCCCGGCGGACGTCGATCACGTGGTCGTCGACACGCCGGCGGCGATCGCCGCGCAGGATTTTCCCGAGATGACGCGGGATGCGGACGCGATCATCGTTCCGGTCCTGCCGTCCGACATCGACATTCACGCCTGTTCGAAGTGCATCGCCGATCTGCTTCTAATCGCCAAGGTCAAGCGCAACGAGCAGCGCATCGGAGTCGTCGCCAACCGGGTCCGGCGCAACACCCTCATCTACCGGTCGCTGATGCGGTTTCTCGCGACGCTCGGCATCCCCGTGGTGGCGACGTTGCGCGATTCTCAGAACTACGTGCGCGCCGCCGAGATCGGCATCGGCATACACGAGATGAAGGGGCGCGAGGCGGCGCAGGATCTGGAGGACTGGGTGCCCCTGCTCGCGTGGCTGAAGGACAAGGAGACCGGGACGGTCGTCGCGAATGGAGCGGTGGCGGCCCCGGGTGGCCGCTGAAGCTGCGGCGTCGCCGCTACTTCTTCACTTCCCAGCTGCCGCGCATTTTGTCGGCCCAGTTCTTGTAGCTGTGCCAGCTGTACAGGTCGTTGGTGATCGCGGCGTGGCGTCCGCCGATCTTGGCTCCTCGCTGCAGGAGGTCGCCGTAGAGCTTGTCCGGTTCGGCGCCGGCCGCGGATTCACGCGGCCGTGTCCGGCGGTCGATGCCGATATAACGAGACTTGATCTTCCTGTCGTTCATCGTGTCCGCCTGCTTCGCTGTGATCAAGTTAAGTCCCGAAAGCGGCCATCGACAGGAACTGTGTCACAGGCACGGCGGCGCCGCCGCATCCCCTCTACGCGCGTTGCGATGCGCCTCTCACACCGGATCGCGGTAAGTTAAATCGCCGCAGCCGGAGCGGCGCGCCACGCGGCGAACAGCGGCTCGAGGTCCGCGAGCGAGTTCTCGAGCGCGGCCGGCAACAGCGCCGTGTACACGTCGAGCAGGGCGATCGCGTTGCGCGCCGGATCGGTCTGGGTCGCGGCGCCGAGCCGGCGCGCCATGTGGCGGTTCACGACATGCAGGTTGCGGTACAGCTCCTGGAGCTGCGCCAAATCCGCGTCGGCGTCGATTCCGGCGACCCGGGCCGCAAGCAGGTACATCGACACGCTGCGGTAAACGGTCTCCGTTTCGTCGGCAAACGGCAGATGGAAGCGCGCCATCGGGCGCAGCCGGTCGGTCCACGGACACCCCGCGGTGGCCATGATCAAGCCGAGCACCGAGGAGAGGGCTTCCTGCACCGAGGTGCGCGCCGAGATCCGCCGGCCGGCGACGTCGACGGTGACATCCACGGCGTCGAAGGAGACGAGCGCATGCAATTTTTGCACGGGCTCGGACATGTGCATCGCCGGCGGACAACAGGGGTGGACGGCGGCGTCTAGCGGGCAGTGCGGGCAGCGGTTGAAATCGAGTTGAGCCCAGAACGGCGGCTCCGCGGACACCGCGTTGACCAGATGGAACTCGCGCGCGCTGAATTCAAAATCCAGCACCCTTGCAGTTCCGTCGGGCAGGTCGAATCGGTAGCGGATCCGCTGCGGCGCCGTCATGCCACTAATCGGTAACAGGGACTGTATTCGGCGCCCGCGAGCTTCATCCGGCGCTGCGCGACGAAGGATCGCAGCAGCCGGTCGAGAGGCTCCATGACCGCGGGCTCGCCGTACAATTCGAACGGCCCGTGCCGCTCGATCGCGTTGATGCCGTACTCCTTGACGTTGCCGGCCACGATCCCGGAGAAGGCGCGGCGCAGATCCGCCGCTCGTTCGTGGGTCGGCCGGTCCATCGACAACCGGAGGGAGCTCATCGCCTCGTGGGTGACGTCGAACGGCCGCTGGAACTCCAGCGGTATCTTCAACAGCCAGTTGAACCCGAAGGAATCGCTGACGCGGCGCCGGTGATCCTGCACCTCGGCGAGTCCGTGCACCAGCGTGCGCGCCACGGCCGCCGGATCGTCGAGGATGATCTGGAATCTGGACAGCGCGGCCGGGCCGAGCGTGGCGCCGATGAACTGGTGAATCTGTTGAAAATAATCGGCGCTGCCCGCGGGACCCGTGAACACCACCGGAAACGGCTGCTGCTGGTTCGCCGGATCGAGCAGGATGCCCAGCAGATACAGGATCTCCTCGGCGGTGCCCGCGCCGCCGGGAAACACCACGATTCCATGGCCGAGCCGGACGAAGGCCTCCAGGCGCTTTTCGATGTCCGGCATGATGACCAGCTGGCTCACGATCGGGTTCGGCGGTTCCGCCGCGATGATTCCCGGCTCCGTCAACCCGAGGTAGCGCCCGTTGGCAATGCGCTGCTTCGAATGTCCGATCGTCGCGCCCTTCATCGGTCCCTTCATCGCCCCCGGCCCGCAGCCGGTGCACACGTCGATGCCGCGCAGCCCGAGTTCGTACCCGACCTTTTTCGTGTAATCGTATTCGGCGCGGGATATCGAATGGCCGCCCCAGCAGACGATCAGGTTGGGCTTGACCTGGAGCTCCAGGATGCGGGCGTTGCGCAGGATGTGAAACACCGCGTTGGTGATGCTGGCCGAATCGGCGAGATCGAAGCGGCCGCTGTCGACGATCTCATTCGAGATGAACACGACGTCGCGCAGCACGGCGAACAGGTGCTCCTTGATTCCGCGGATCATCGTGCCGTCGACGAACGCGCTCGCCGGGGCGTTCTTGATCTCCAGCTTGATGCCCCAGGCCTGGCGCACGATGCGCAGGTCGAAGTCGCGGTATTTCTCGAAGATCAGCCGTGTGTCGTCGATGTTGCCGCCGGTGTTGAGCACCGCCAGCGCGCATTTCCTGAACAGCGGATACAGCCCGCCCTGCCCGGAGTCAAGGAGCTTCGCGATCTCCTGCTGGGAGAGGTGCTCCAGGCTTCCCTGCGGCGCAACCCGCGCATCGACCATGTCCGTTGAGAGAATTTCCGTTTCCACGCGCGCCTCTACGGGTAGATGTCGATGGGGATGTCATCCTTGGTCCTCATCCAAACTTCGATCATGTTCGAATCCGACAGCGCGATGCAGCCGTTGGTCCAGTCACTGGTCGCGTAATAGGCCGCCGGGTAGCGCGGCGAATTCGGCGAACCATGGATCATGATGTCGTCGCCCGGCGCCCAGTGATGCCGCTTCGCTCGGGCCTCATCCTGCTTGTTCGGGTAGGAAACCTGGATTGCGAGGAAGTAGTTGCTGCGCGGATTGCGCCGCACGAGCCTGTAACGGCCCTCCGGAGTGCGGAAGTCGTCCTCCCGCTCCTTCTGGCCGACCGGATTCAATCCGAGTTCCACGTGATAGGCGCCGAGCAGCTGCTTGCCACGATACAGGTAGAGCATGTGCTGCGCCTTGCGGACGACGACCCGGTCGGCGCGGACGATTCCGCCGCCGGCGGCGTCCGCCGACACCGTGCCGCACAGGACAGCCATCAGGATGAAGCAGGCGCGCGCCGCCGTGAGAGAACGCAAACTGGTTGCCATGGGAGCGGATTATAGCGGTTTGCGCGGACATCGATATCGGGCATGGCTCACGTCCTCGAATCGAGGTATCCGCGTGCGCCTCGCGGGCGTATCCTTTGCGCCCCATGGTCACCGAAATGCAGCCGATCCGGCGCACCCGCCCCCGCGGCCGCGCGCGCTGGTTGATACTGCCCACGCTCGTGGCGCTGCTTTGCGCCTGCGCGCGAGGCACGGCTCCGTCCTGGCGCCTGACCGATGTCCGCGGCCATCTGCCCGACCTGCGGTTTCATCTGACCGACGGCGACGGGCACGCGGTCAACGGGCGCACCTATCGCGGCAGGCTGGCGATGCTCTACTTCGGCTACACCCACTGTCCCGACGTTTGCCCGCTCACGCTGAGCCATTTGCACCAGGTCATGGAAAAGCTCGGGCCCCTCGCGGACGATGTGCGCATTTTGTTCGTCAGCGTCGATCCGGCGCGCGACACGCCGGCGGTGATGCGCCAGTACGCCGCCGCATTCGATCCGCGGGTCGTGGGACTCACCGGCAGCGAGAGCGAGATCGCGGCGGTGGCGAAGCGCTACCGGGTCGCCTACACACGGGGTCCGACCCTGGCCGGAGGCGGCTATGAAGTGAATCACAGCTCCGGGATCTACATATTCGATGCGCGGGGCCGCGCACGCCTGCTCGGGACCCCGGCGGACAGCGACGACGACATCGTCCACGATCTGCGGACCTTGGTGGAAATGGAGCAAAGGTCGTGAGCGCGGCCCGGGCGCTGCCGCTCGCTGCGCTGCTGCTCGTCGCCGCCGGCGCCCTTGCCGGCGGCGACGGCGCGCTGACCGCCGACGGCGCGTGGATTCGCGTGCTGCCGGGTGACCTGCCCGCGGCCGGGTACGTCACGCTGCGAAACGCCGGCGACACGGAAATGGCTCTCACCGGGGCGCGGTCGAGCGCCTATCGGCGGATCATGCTGCACCGGAGCGCCGGGGCCGGTGGAATGTCGGGAATGGTGCCGGTCGCGCGGCTCCCGGTGCCCGCCCACGGAACGGCGCGGCTCGCACCCGGCGGCTACCACTTGATGCTGATGGACCCGGTGCATCCGATCGCGCCCGGCCGCAAGGTGACGCTGACGCTCGTTTTCGACGGCGGCCGCGAGACGCTGAACGTCGAGTTCCGGGCGCGGCCGGCCAACGCCGTCGGCCCCTAAGACCCGGATGGCGCGGATGGCCCGCGTCTCAGCGACCGGCTACCCGCACTTCGAATCGCCGCAATTGAGGCAGGTCTGGCATCCGTCCAGCATCACCACCGCCGCGGTGCTGCACTTGACGCAGAGCTGCGCGCCCTCGGGGAACACAGGCTTCGAGAACGCGTCGGCCTGCTTCGTGCGCGCCTCGAACTCCGCGCGCTTCTCCTGCACGAGCTTGCGCTGATGCTCGTCGAGTTCGGGCTTCTTCAGCAGGCCGATCGACTGCAGATGACGCTCGATCACGTAGCCGAGCTCGGCGATCGTCGAGGGCATGTACTTGCCGCCCGGCTGCCAGTAGCCGCCGCGCGGATCGAAAACGGCCTTCAGCTCGTCCACGAGGAACGTCGTGTCGCCGCCCTTGCGGAACACGGCGGAAATCACGCGCGTCAACGCGACGATCCATTGGAAATGGTCGAGATTCTTCGAATTGATGAAGATCTCGAACGGCCGCCGCTGTTCGTGGGGGGTTCCCTCGTTCAGCAGGATGTCGTTGATCGTCACGTACATCGCGTGATCCGACACCGGCGTCTTGATCTTGTACGTGGAACCGATCAGGAC
>JBBISV010000101.1:0-6912 GCA_037441085.1 Gammaproteobacteria bacterium
CGAGCCGGCGCGCGACGGGGCCGTCGATCGTCGGCGAGCAGCGCATCAACGCGGCCGTATAGGGATGACGCGGCGCGCGAAACAGCTCACCGGCGCGCGCGCTCTCGACGATCCGGCCCGCGTACATCACCACGATGCGCTCCGCGAGGCCGGCGACGACCGCGAGGTCGTGGCTGATCAACAGGATTCCCAACGCCGACTCCCGATGCAGCCGCCCGAGCAATTCGAGCACCTGTGCCTGAATGCCGACGTCGAGGGCGGTCGTCGGCTCATCCGCGATCACGAGGTCCGGCCCGCACAGCAGGCTCATCCCGATCACGACGCGCTGGCGCATGCCGCCCGATAATTGATGCGGATAATCGTCTAGACGCCGCGCCGGGTCCTGCAGGCCGACGCGCCGCAGCATCTCGAGCGCGGCCGCGCGTGCCGCGGCCCAACCGAGTCCGCGATGGCAGACGAGCACCTCGGCCATCTGCACGCCGATTTTCAGGTGCGGCGTCAATGCCGACTGTGGGTCCTGGGAAATCATCGCCAGCCGCGATCCACGCACCTCGTTCAGCCGCTCCGCCGGGGCACGCAGCAGCTCGCGACCCGCGAAGCGCACGCTGCCGCCCACCTCGGCGTTCGCGGGCAACAGTCCCATCGTCGCAAGGCACAGCTGGGTCTTGCCGCTGCCGGACTCGCCGACGATCCCGACGCACTCGCCGGCACCGACCCGCAAGGACAGGTCGCGGACCGCCTCGATCTCGACGCCGGCGCGCCGGAACACGACGCGCAAATTCTCGATTTCCAGCATGGCGCCCAAGGTCCGTCAGCGCTCGCGCACGTCGAGCGCTTCGTTGAGCGCATCGCCGAGCACGTTGAAGGCGACGAGCAGGATCGCCAGTATCAATCCCGGCACGAGCAGCATCCACGGCGCCGCCTCCATCTCCGCGGCGCCTGCTGCGATCAAGGTGCCGAGACTCGCCTGAGGCTCCTGAATGCCCAGGCCGAGAAAACTCAGGAAGCTCTCGAACAGGATGACCTGTGGAACGGTCAGGGTCGCATAGACGAGCACCGGACCCTGCACGTTCGGCACGACGTGTCGGACGATGATGCGCAGCGGACCCGCGCCGCCCGCGACCGCGGCCTCGATGAACTCGCGGCCGCGGATCACCATTGCCTGGCCCCGGACGATGCGCGCCATGGTCAGCCAGCCGATCGCGCCGATCGCGAAGAACAACAGGTAGACGCTGCGGCCGAACACGACCGTGAGCAGGATCACGAAGAAGATCAGCGGCAGGCCGCTCATGATTTCCAGGATCCGCATCATCACATGATCGACCCGGCCGCCGGTGAAACCCGCGACCGCGCCGTAAGCGATGCCGACGATCAGACTGACCGTCGTGGCGACCAGCGCGACGGCGAGCGAAATGCGGGTGCCGTCGAGGGTGCGCACGAACAGATCGCGCCCCAGCCGGTCCGTTCCCCACCAGTGCGCCCCCGCAAGCCCCGGGGGAACCGCGATGTTCGACCAGTCGATCGCGTCGTAGGAATTGGGATTGAACCAGGGGCCGATCACCGCGAGCGCGACCAGCACCAGGATCACCGCGAACGCGATCGTCGCGCGGCGCGACCGCCGCAGACGCCCCCAGGCCCGGCTCACGTGTCGAGCCTGACGCGCGGATCGAGCGCCGCGATCAACAGGTCGACCAGCAGTCCCATCGCGATCAGCATCGTCGAGTACACGATCACCATGCCGAGTACCAGCGTGTAGTCCCGGTTGAGCGCGCCCTGCACGAGGTACCGGCCGATGCCCGGCAAGCCCGCGATGGTCTCGACCACGAGGGATCCGCTCAGGACCATCGCCGCGGCCGGCGCGAGATAGCTGGCGACCGGGATCAACGCCGGCCGCAACGCGTGGCGCAGCACCACGGTCCGCAGCGGCAGGCCCTTGGCGAACGCGGCGCGGATGAAGGGACTCTGCATGACCTCGATCAGGCTTCCCCGCGTCAGGCGCGCATTGGTCGCGAGCGGCGGCAGCGACAACACCGCCACCGGCAACACCAGGTCGGCGACCGATCCGCGATCCCAGCCCGCCACGGGGAGCCAGTGCAGGTAGATCCCGAACAGCAATCCCAGCGCCGGCAGCAACACGAACGACGGCACCGCGATCCCGAGGACCGCGAGCACCATCGTCGCGTGGTCGGCGAACCGCCCGCGCTCGAGCGCCGCCGCCGCGCCGATCGCGACGCCGAGGCCGACCGCGATGCCGAGCGCGAGCGCGCCCAAAGTCAGGCTGATCGGCAGGCCCTGCCCGATCAGCTCGGTGACCGTGAAGTCCCGATAGCGGAACGAGGGGCCGAAATCACCATGCAGCAGGCCGCCGAGATAGCGGCTGTACTGGACCCACAAGGGTTGGTCGAGACCGTAGGTCGCGTTGAGGTTCGCCAGCACGTCCGCCGGAAGCGTCTGCTCCTGATCGAAAGGGCCGCCCGGCGCGATCCGGATCAAGAAGAAACTGATGGTGACGATCGCCAGCAACGTGGGAATGGCGCCGCCGAGACGGACCAGAAAGTAGCGGATCATCTGCATGCGTGCCGGCAGTGTAACCACTGACCGCAAGGTGGACAAGGCATGCCGCGGACCTTAAACTGTCGCGCCGCTGGAGGCCCCATGGATTCGACCCGCCCAATTCGCGCGCTGATGCGCGGACTCGACACCTTGTGCGTACTGAATGCGCAAGACGGCGCGTCGGTCGCCGAAGTGGTCCATGCGACGCGGCTGCCGCGCACCACCGTCTACCGGCTGCTCGGCACGCTGTGCGAGGCGGGCTATGTGCAGCGCGATCCGCGGGACGAGCGTTACCGTGTGACGACCCAGGTGCGTGCGGTCGCCGACAGCCAGGACGAGTGTGCGCTGATCGTCGCGTTCGCGCATGAGGCGCTGAGGACGCGGGGCGAGTCCCTGGGTCGGCCGGTGGCGATCGCGACGCCGGCCGGCACGACGATGACGATCCACGAACCGCGGACGCCGTCGCGATCCGTGCCCCGGCCGTATGCGGTCTTCCGCGTCCCGGTGCTGGAAAGCGCCTGCGGAATAGCCTACCTGTCGCGCTGCGCCGCACCGGTGCGCGAGACCCTGATCGCGGCGGCGCTGCGCGGCGTGAGCCGCAAAGGGCGTTCCAAGGCGGCACCCGACGAAGCCCGGCTCTTGGTGGAAAAGGCGTCGGCTTCAGGTTACGCCACCGCGCCGGCAAGCGCGGCCGACCACGCTTTCAGCGTGCCGGTCTGTGACGGTGATCGCGTGCTGGCGGCGCTGAACGTCGACCCCGGGGCGATCGCATCCAATGAGGCCACGTCGGGCCGCTTTCTGGCAGAATTGCACGATTGTGCGACGCAGATCGTCACCGAATTTTTGAAGAACCGGGTCGAAACGCGGCGAACGGACACGCCCGCAGCGACCGACTAAGGAGTACGAATGAAGAAGATCATGGTTTGCATCAAGCGCGTCGTCGATTACAACGTCCGCGTACGCGTCAAGCCGGACGAAAGCGGCGTGATGCTCGACGGCTTGAAAATGAGCGTCAACCCGTTCGACGAGATCGCGCTCGAAGAAGCCCTGCGCATCAAGGAGCGCGGCTCGAACGCCGAGGTCGTCGCGGTCAGCATCGGGGTCGCCGACGCCCAGCAACAGCTGCGAACCGCGCTCGCGATGGGCGCCGACCGCGCGATCCTGGTCCAGACCGACCAGCCGATCGAGCCCCTGACCGCGGCCCAGACCTTCCTCGCGGTGGTGCGCAAGGAGAACCCGGATCTGGTGCTGCTCGGCAAGCAGGCGATCGACGACGACGCGAACCAGACCGGACAGATGCTCGCCGCGCTGTGGGACCGGCCCCAGGCAACGTACGCGTCCAAGCTCGAGCTGGACGGCGCCAAGGCGACCGTGACGCGCGAAGTGGACGCGGGACTCGAAACGATCGAGATCGACCTGCCGGCGGTCGTCACCGTCGACCTGCGGCTGAACGAACCGCGCTACGTGAAGCTGCCGGACATCATGAAGGCGAAAAAGAAGCCGCTCGACGTGGTCTCGCTGGAGAGCCTCGGCGTCGCGCCCGCGGTCTGGCTGAAGGCCGTGAAGACGCAGCCGCCCGCGCAGCGCCAGAAGGGCGTGATGGTCAAGGACGTGGCGGAACTCGTCGATGTACTGAAGAACAAGGGGTTGATCTGATGTCGAAGATACTGATTCTCGGCGAGCACGACGGCAGGACGCTGAATCCGGCGACGCACAAGTGCGTCACCTGCGCAAAAGCGATCGCGGACGCGCAAATCACCGTGCTGGTGCTCGGCGCCGACACGACCGCGGTCGCGGCCCAGGCCGCGGCGATCCACGGCGTGCACCACGTGCTGCGCATCGACCGGCCCGAGAACGCCCATCCGCTCGCCGCCACGTTCGCGCCCCAGATCGCGGCGCTCGCGCCCGCCTACACGCATGTGTTCGGTCCTTCGACGAGTTTCGGCAAGGACCTGACCCCGCGCGTCGCCGCGCTCCTCGGCGTGCCGCAGGTCAGCGACCTGATGGCGGTCGAGGGGGCGTACCGCTTCCGCCGCCCGATCTACGCCG
Organism: Gammaproteobacteria bacterium; assembly: GCA_037441085.1. GTDB lineage: Bacteria > Pseudomonadota > Gammaproteobacteria > Steroidobacterales > Steroidobacteraceae > Bog-1198. The sequence continues at coordinate 4,603 of JBBISV010000101.1, forward strand.
GCAACGCGATCGTCACGGTGGAAGCCGACCCCGCCCGCATCCTGGTCGCCACGGTGCGGGTCGCCTCGTTCGAGGCCGCGGCCGCGACCGGCGGTTCGGCCGTGGTCGCGTCGAAATCCACCGATGCGGTGCTGCCGACGCACACCCGCTACGTCGGCGCGCGTTCCGGCTCGACCGACCGCCCGGACCTGCAGACGGCGGCCCGGGTCGTCTCCGGCGGTCGCGCTCTCGCCAGCGCCGATAATTTCAAGCTGCTGTATGACCTCGCGGACAAGATCGGTGCCGCGGTCGGCGCCTCGCGCGCGGCGGTCGACGCAGGCTATGCGCCGAACGAGATGCAGGTCGGCCAGACCGGCAAGATCATCGCGCCCGAGGTCTACATGGCCTTCGGAATCTCCGGCGCAATCCAGCACCTGACCGGGATCAAGGATGCGCGCACGATCGTCGCGGTCAACAAGGATCCGGAAGCGCCGATCTTCGAAGTCGCCGATCTCGGGCTGGTCGGAGACCTGTTTCAGGTGGTGCCGGAGATCTCGCGGCTCCTCGGCGGCTAGACAGGCCGGGGGTCCGCATCCGCCGCCGAAGCGACCGCATCGATCGCTTCGGCGGCCAGTTCCGCATGTTCCCGTTTGAAGCTCATCGGCGGACGCAGTTTCAACACGTTCGAGTCCGGCCCTTCGAGTTCCGTCAGGACACCGTGACGCGCGGCCAGCGCATCGACCAGGCGCCGCGCCCGCCGCTTCGACGGCCGGCCCAGGTCGTCGACGACCTCGAGCCCCAACAGCAGGCCCGCACCACGCGCGGCGCCGAACATGCGGTGCCGGGATACGAGCTCGCGCAGCAGCACCAGGAAATGCGCGCCCGTCGTCTGCGCATTCTCCATCAGACGCTCCCGCTCCAGCACGTCGAGCACCGCGAGACCCGCCGCCGCGGCGACCGCATTGCCGCCGAACGTCGAGAAGACCGCGCAGCGCGCCTGAAAGTCTTCGAGCAGCGCGCGGCGGGTGATGACGACGCCGAGCGGAAAGCCGTTGCCGATCGGCTTGCCGAGCGTGACGATGTCCGGATCCAGGCCGCGCCGCGCAAAACCCCAGAAATGCGAGCCCGACCGCCCCAGTCCGTACTGAACCTCGTCGGCGACCACGAGCGCGCCGCGCGCGCGCACGCGCGCACCGACCGCCGCGGCCCAGGCTGGCGGCGGATCCAGGATGCCGTTGCTGGTGAGCGCGGAATCCAGGAAGAACGCCGCCGGCGCGCTGCCGCGCCCGGCGAGCGCCGCAAGCGCCCGCTCGAGATCCGCCTCGGCCGCGTCCGCCGACCCGGTGCGCGCATCGACCGGCGCGCGCAAGGTCTCGACCCGTGGGTCGCGGGCACCGCCCGCGGCGGGCGTCAGCGCGGTCACCGCGTCGGTGATCCCGTGATAGGCGTGCTCCATGATCAACGCCCCGCGCCGGCCGGTCGCCGACTGTGCGATGCGCCACGCAATGTCGTTCGCCTCGCTGCCCGAATTGACGAACAAGCAGGCGTCGAGGCCGGCCGGCAGCCGCGAGCCGAGTTGTTCGGCGTAGTCCAGCACCGCCTCGTGCAGATAGCGGGTGTTCGTCGCGAGCGTCGCCGACTGGCGCCGGATCGCCTCGACCACCGCGGGATGCGCGTGGCCGACGTGGGGAACATTGTTGTAGACGTCCAGGTAGGCCCTGCCGCCGGCGTCGAACATCCAAACATCCTCGCCGCGCACGAGCTGCAAGGGCTCACCGTAGAACAATTCCGCGCCGGCGCCGAGAAAATGGTCACGTCGTCGGCGCAGCGCCGAGCGCGCCGGGAGCGTCCCCGCCGCCTCATGCCAGGAGGCCGTCAGGCTCGCGCAATCCGCGTCCGCCAGCATCGCGAGCGCCTCCTGCGCGCGCGCCGCGGCGCGCTCGAGCGCCCCCGCCCCGGCCGGGTCATGGCGGCCCCGCCAGGCATGGACCAGGATCGTGGCGGCGAGCCGCGCGCGGACCGCGTCGAACAGACAGTCGACCTCGCCCGCCTGCAACTTCAAGGTACCCGCGTAGCCGCCGACCAGCGCGCCCAGATCCGCGAGCCGCGCGATGCCTTCCGACAGCGCTTCGGCCATGGACACCGCCGGCTCGAAAATCAGCGGCGCGCGAACCATGTCGCCGAAATCGAGTATCCCGGTGACGGACGTGCCGTTCTCGGCGACCAAGAGGTTGCCGGCGTGACAGTCGCCGTGAATGGCCTGGCTGCGCAGGCCGGCGCAGGTCACGAGGCGCCGTTCGAGCGCAGCGACGGCGTCGCGCACCACGTCCA
>JBBISV010000101.1:6922-10438 GCA_037441085.1 Gammaproteobacteria bacterium
CGCGTTATCGATGTGGTCCGCGACCGCGGCGAGCCCCGGCAGCCGGCGCAAATCCCAGGCCAGCTCGCGTGCAAGCGCCGGATCGAAAAAGCCCTCCAACGCCCGATCCAGCCGCGCAATCAGCCCACCCAAGTCGGCAAGCGACGGCGCCGGCGCGCCGATGGCCGGCCACGCGCGCCCCGCCAGATGCCCGATCACCAGCAGCTCGCGCGGCGCACCGGCGATGCTCACCGTGACGAAATCACCGCCGTCCAGCGCCTGCACCACACGCGGAACCGGCAGCGTGGGATCCCGGGCCGCAACATGGCGCAGCACCCGGGCCTGCAGCGCGGCGGCGCCGGCATCGTCGGGATCGAGGAATTTCAGGACCCGGCGGACGCCGGTCGGGGTCAACAGGGAAAAATTCTGGTCACGTTCCCCGGCTAGGCGCGTGACCTCGCCCTCGAGGCCGTGAGCCTCGAGGGCGCAGCGCGCAGCCTGTGACGGCGTGATCTCAGCCGACGTGGTCCGTAGTGCGCGCAAATCGAGAGGCGGCGGCCTAGAGCTTCGAGAGCACGAAATCCGCGGCCGAAACCTTGAACTCCCCGGGCTTCTCGACTTCGACGTGGGTGGCGACCCCGTCCTTGACGACCAGCGCGAAGCGCTGCCCGCGCGTGCCCATCCCAAAGCCGCTCGCGTCGAGTTCCAGGCCCAGGGCTTTCGCGTACTCGGCATTGCCGTCCGCGAGCATCATCACCTTGTCGCCGACATTCGCGTGCTTGCCCCAGGCGTTCATCACGAACACGTCGTTGACCGCCATGCAGGCGACGGTGTCGACCCCCTTCGCCTTGAACGCATCGGCGTGATCGACGAAGCCCGGCAAATGCCGGGCATCACAGGTGGGCGTGAAGGCTCCGGGCACGGAGAACAGCACGACCGTCTTCCCCTTGAACAATTGTTCCGTGGTGATCTTCTGCGGACCGTCCGCGGTCATCCGCGTGAAAGTCCCCGACGGCAGCCGCTCTCCGACTTTGATGGCCATGCTCCTTCGCTCCTCAGGTTGCGCCCAAGGTGCCGGCGTACAACGCCCACAGCTTGAGGATGTTCTGCGGCATCGTCGTGACGCCCTTCAGACCGGCAAAGGCCTTCTTCGCGGCCGGGTAGTTCTTCAGCTGTTGATTCGCGAGACCGAGGTAGACGTAGGCCTCACCCAGGCTCTTGACTTCGCCTTTCTGCAGACCGGTCTGGATCGCGCTGGCCGCGTTCGCGTAGTCGCCGAACCCGTAATAGACCTCGCCGAGCTTCACGTACAGCTGGCCGGCGCCGCTCTTGGCCGCCTCCTTCGCGAACTCCGGCTGGCCCTTGCGGTCCGCATCGGCGCGCTTTTGCATGTCGGCGAGCAGGCGGTTGGTGCGTGCCTGCTGATCCGGGGCGATCACGCCGCCGGCAAGCGCCTTCTTCAGCACGTCGGTCGCCTCGCCCGGGAGCGCGGCATCGCCGAGGAGCTGGGCCATCTCGACGTAATCGCTGCCCACTTTCATCGAGCCGGTGTTGTACATGATCCGATAGATCATCAGCAGGTTGCGGTCCTGTTTCTCGTCCTGGCGTTCGATGCGCAGCAACGCGTTCCAATAGTCGGGCTTGTTCGTCAATCGGATCAGGTCGGAGTATCCGGCGATCTCGCCGGCGGTGTCCTTCGCGTCGAACGCGCAGCGCAGCTTGATCTGGTAATAGCCTTCCTGCGGGACCTTGCCATCCTTGCGGGTCGCGGCGATCGCCTTGTCCATGTAGACGCCGGCGTTCTTGCAGTTGTTCGTCAGGTAATAGCTCTGGCCGATCACCGCGTAGATGTCCGGGCTCGCGGCGCCGAGATCGGCGAGCTTCCTGCCGTACTCGATCGCCTTCGGGTATTCGTGGCCGTTGTAGCTCAACTGGAACACCGCGCGCGTGAAGCGCAGCGTGTCGGCCGGCGAGCACGCACCGGTCGCGAGCGCAGCCTCCCAGGAGGCTTCGGCATTCTTCATGTCATTGGTCTTGATGTAGGCGTAGGCCTTCAAGTCGTCGATGGTCTTGTGATCGAACGGCGTCAGTCCGCCCTTGCTTTCGGCTTCCTTGAGGTTCTTCAGACCCTCGGCGAACTTACCCGCCTGCAGCGCCTTTTGCGCGGCGATCAACGGGCGCGCGATCGAGCGGCTGATCTGCGGTCCCTTCGGGGCCGCGGCGGGCGCCGGCGTCGCGCCGAAGGCGAACAGGGCCGCGGCAATCGTGATGATGAATCGGCTCTGCTTGGTGATTTTCGCACGCATCGTCATCAAACCTCATTTAAGCGATAGGGACCGGCGCCTCCAAAGAAACGGCGCGAAACCCCCGGAATGTGCGGGGGCGGCGCGCCGGCTTTTCTCTGAAAAAAGCGCAACTAGAACAAATTGTTGTTTACGAAACCGATCTTCTTCATTCCGCGGCTCTGCAGGTCGGCCAGGGTCTTCGCGACGACGTCATACTTCGCGAATTTGTCGACCGTGATGTGAACCTCGGGCTGAGGATCCTTGTTGGTCTCCTGCATGATGTAATTCTGCAGCGTCGGCCTGTCGACCGCCGTGCCGTTCCACATCAACGTGCCGTCGAAGTCGATCGACAGGTTGATCACGGGCGGCGGCGGCGGCGGCACGAAGTTCGGCGGTGGCGGCAACGGATTGTCGATCTTGACCGCGTTCGTCATCACGGGAATCGTGATGATGAAGATGATCAAGAGCACCAACATGACGTCGATCAGCGGCGTCATGTTGATTTCGGCCATCGAGCCGCCGGAGTCTCCAAGATTCATAGCCATTAGAAGACTCTCCTACTGAACGCCGAGATGATCGGGAATCGTCAGGAACGCGACCTTGCGGATGCCGATCTCCTGTGCGGCGACCAGGACCTGACCGACGTAGAGGTATCGGGTGTCCTTGTCGCCCCGGATGTGCACCTCGGGCTGCGGATCTTCGGTGACGATGGAGCGCAACTCCGTCTTCAGATCCGCCTGGTTCGCCAATTTCTTGGTGTTCCAGTAGATCGTGCCATCCTTGTCGATGGAGACGGTGATGTTCTCCGGCTTCGTCACCGTCGGCACGTTGGTCGCCGTGGGCAGATTCAAATGAATCTGCGGCACGATGACCGGGATCGTGATGATGAAGATGATCAACAAGACCAACATCACGTCCACGAGGGGCGTGACGTTGATCGTCGACATCGCGTCGCCTTCGCCGCTGGTGTCAATACTGAGCGCCATGGCGGCTTGGTCCTATCGCGCCGCGGCGGGAGCGGCCGGCTTCGCGACGCCCGCGGCCTTATCCGCGCTGAGCGTCATCTTCGCACCCGACACCAGGTAGGCATGCAGTTCGTGCGTGAAGTGGCTCACGTACTCCTGGATGACCCGGTTGCGGCGCAGCAGCATGTTGTAGCCGAGCACCGCCGGCACCGCGGCGAACAGGCCGATCGCAGTCATGATCAAGGCCTCGCCGACGGGGCCCGCGACCTTGTCGATCGACGCCTGGC
>JBBISV010000102.1:0-10365 GCA_037441085.1 Gammaproteobacteria bacterium
GGCCGTGATGAAACAGAGCGGCGCGGGGCTGGCCGAACTCGCGGCCGCGATGCCCAAATATCCGCAGATCCTGATGAACGTCCGGGTCGAGGCGCGATTCGATCCGGCCACCGACGCGGGCGTGCGCGCCGCGGTGCAGGAGGTCGAGCGGCGCTTCGCCGGCCGCGGCCGCGTCGTGCTGCGCGCCTCCGGCACGGAACCCGTGATCCGGGTCATGGTGGAGGGCCACGATGGCGCGCTCGTGAAGCAGGGAGCGCGCGAGATCGCCTCGCAGGTCGAGGCGGCCGCCCGCGCGCGTTGAGGCCGGCCGGCACCCCTTTGGGCGTCCGGCTTGCAGTTCGATGCCCGCGAGGCTAATCTTCGCCGCCTTTCCGGCAAGTACCGAGCAGCCCGAGGTTATTGCGTATGCGTCGTCCCATGGTCGCGGGCAATTGGAAAATGCACGGTTCGGAGTCGGCGAATGCCGCGCTTCTGGCGGAATTCGAGCTGCGGCTGCACTCCGAATGGCCGGTCGACATCGCGGTCTTCCCGCCGTTCGTTTACCTGGCCGAAATCGCGCGGCGCCTGCGGGATGCGGCCATCGACGTCGGCGCTCAGGACGTGTGCGCCGAGCCGGGCGGTGCGTTCACCGGCGAGGTGGCGGCCGCGATGTTGAAGGACGTCGGCTGCTCGCTCGTGATCGTCGGGCACAGCGAGCGCAGGCGCTGGAATCACGAGGACGATGCGCTGGTGGCGCGCAAGTTCGCGGCGGCCTCGGCCGCGGGACTGACGCCGGTGCTGTGCATCGGCGAAACCTTGGAGGAGCGGGAGGCGGGGCAGACCGAAGCGGTCGTCGCGCGCCAGCTCGACGCGGTGCTGGCGATGAACGGGGTGGCGCCGTTCGCGCGCGCCGTCATCGCGTACGAGCCGGTTTGGGCGATCGGCACCGGGCGCAACGCGTCGCCGGACCAGGCACAGGCGGTGCACGCGTTCGTTCGGCGCCGCATCGCGCAACAAAATGCTAATATCGCGGGCCAGGCGCGGATCCTCTACGGCGGCAGCGTGAAAGCGGCCAACGCCGGGGAGCTTTTTTCGATGCCGGATGTGGACGGCGGTTTGGTGGGCGGCGCCTCCCTGGTCGCGGACGAGTTCTACGAGATATGCGCGGCAGCGGCCGCGCGCCATGAGAGAGTTTGATTATGCTGCGTGGATTTTTGTTGGCGGTGCACGTGCTGCTCGCGTTCATGATCGTCGGACTCGTGCTGCTGCAGCGTGGGAAAGGGGCGGAGGCGGGAGCCGGTTTCGGCGCGGGAGCGTCGGGGACCGTGTTCGGCGCGCGCGGCACAGCGACCCTGTTTTCGAAGTTGACGGCGGTGTTCGCCGCGATGTTCTTCGCGACGAGCCTGTCGCTCGCGTATCTCGGCACCCAGTCGTCGAGCGCGCCGAGCAGCGTGTTGGAGCGCGCCGCGTTGAGCACGGCGGCGGCGCCGGTGCTGCCGGCCGCGCCGTCGACGTCGAATGCGCCGGCGGGCAAACCGGCGGCGCCGGCGGTGCCGGTGAAGAAGCCTTGATTCGATTTGGAGATGATGAATGCAAGCCGACGTGGCGGAATTGGTAGACGCGCTAGTTTGAGGGGCTAGTGGGGCAACCTGTGCCGGTTCGAGTCCGGCCGTCGGCACCATCATCTTTTCTTCGATAGACACTTACGTACCGCGTTCGTCCTGTTACAATCGCGGCTCGAAACTCAAGGGCATCGAATCGCTTCATCGAACGCAAATATGTTGACTCAATATTTGCCAATCATGATTTTCATGGCCCTGGCCACGGTGCTCGGCCTCGCGCTGTTCACGATCGGCTGGATCGCCGGCCCGCGGCGGCCCGACGCGGAGAAGCTGTCTCCCTACGAGTGCGGCTTCGAGGCCTTCGAGGACTCGCGCATGCGCTTCGACGTGCGCTACTACCTGGTCGCCATCATCTTCATCGTGTTCGACCTGGAAATCGCCTTCTTTTTTCCATGGGCCGTGTCCCTGCGCGCGACCGGCACCTTCGGTCTGGTGTCGATGCTGATCTTCGCATTGGTGCTGGTGGTCGCGCTGGTGTATGACTACCGCAAAGGGGCTCTGGAATGGGACTAGACGCGGGCACGGAAAGTACGAGCGCCGTACCCGGTTTCGAAGTCACGACCGTCGACAAGCTCATCAACTGGGCACGCACCGGCTCGTTGTGGCCGATGACCTTCGGGCTCGCGTGCTGCGCCGTTGAAATGATGCAGGCGGGCGCCGCACGCTACGACCTCGACCGCTTCGGCATCGTGTTCCGCCCGTCGCCGCGCCAGTCCGACGTGATGATCGTCGCCGGTACGCTCGTCAACAAGATGGCGCCGGCGCTGCGCAAGGTCTACGACCAGATGAGCGAGCCGCGCTGGGTGATCTCGATGGGGTCGTGCGCGAACGGCGGCGGCTACTACCACTACTCCTATGCCGTGGTGCGCGGCTGCGACCGGATCGTGCCGGTGGACGTGTACGTCCCGGGCTGTCCGCCGACCGCGGAGGCGCTGCTCTACGGAATCATCCAGCTTCAGAACAAGATCCGACGCAACAAGGCGATCACCCGATGACGAGTGCCGTGCGATGACGCAGGACAGCCCCGACGCGCCCCAGGCCGACCGGCGCGCCGCGCTCGCCGAGACGGTGCTGCGCGTGCTCGGCGAGGGCGCCGTGAAACTCGATTCCCGGCCGGGGGAACTGGCCTGCGAGGTGCCGGCCGCGCGGCTGCTCGAGGCGGCCGCCGCGCTGCGCGACGATCCGGCCTTGAAGTTCGAAATGTGCATGGACGTCTGCGGCGTCGATTACCTCGAGTACGGCCGCGCCGAATGGAAGACCGCCGACGCGACCTCGTCGGGATTCAGCCGCGGCGTCTCAGACGACCTGCTGCCCGCCGGGTCGTCGGTGCCGCCCGGCCGGCGGTTCGCGGTGGTCTACAACCTGCTGTCGGTGTCGCTGAACCGGCGGCTGCGCCTGCGGGTGTACTGTCCCGACAACGGCCAGCCGGTCGTCGACTCCGTGACGCGCATCTGGGCCTCGGCCGACTGGTTCGAGCGCGAGGCGTTCGACCTGTTCGGCATCATGTTCCGCGGCCACCCGGACCTGCGCCGGCTGTTGACCGACTACGGCTTCATCGGTCATCCGTTCCGCAAGGATTTCCCGCTTTCCGGCAACGTCGAGGTGCGCTACGACCCGGAGAAGGGGCGCGTCGTGTACGAGCCGGTCAGCATCGAACCGCGTGTCCTGGTGCCGAAGGTGATCCGGCACGACAACCGCTACGACCCGCAATTGACCGATGCGAGCCCGAATGGCTGAGATCCGCAATTTCACGATGAACTTCGGCCCGCAGCATCCGGCTGCGCACGGCGTGCTGCGCCTGGTGCTCGAGATGGACGGCGAGGTGATCCAGAAGGCCGATCCGCACGTCGGCCTGCTCCACCGGGGCACCGAGAAGCTCGCCGAGAGCAAGGTGTACAACCAGTCCATCGGCTACATGGACCGGCTGGACTACGTGTCGATGATGTGCAACGAGCACGCGTACGTGATGGCGATCGAGAACCTCCTCGGCATCTCGGCGCCCATCCGCGCGCAGTACATCCGCGTGATGTTCGACGAGATCACGCGCATCCTGAACCACCTGATGTGGCTCGGCGCGCACGGCCTCGACATCGGCGCGATGACGGTGTTTCTGTACTGTTTCCGCGAGCGCGAGGACCTGATGGACTGCTACGAGGCGGTGTCGGGCACGCGCATGCACGCGACCTATTACCGTCCGGGCGGCGTCTACCGCGACCTGCCCGACTCGATGCCGAAGTACCAGTACACGAAGTGGCGCAGCAACAAGGACGTCGACCGCCTGAACGAGCGGCGCGGCGGCAGCATGCTCGATTTCATCGAGGATTTCACGCGGCGCTTTCCGGGCTGTGTCGACGAGTACGAGACGCTGCTGACGGACAACCGCATCTGGAAGCAGCGCACCGTGAACATCGGCGTCGTCAGTCCCGAGCGCGCGATGCAGCTGGGATTCTCCGGCCCGATGCTGCGCGGCTCCGGGGTCGAATGGGACCTGCGCAAGAAGCAGCCCTACGAGGCCTACGAGCTCGTCGACTTCGACGTGCCGGTCGGGGTCAACGGCGACTGTTACGACCGGTACCTGGTGCGCATCGAGGAATTGCGCCAGTCGAACCGCATCGTCGCGCAGTGCGTGGACTGGCTGCGCAGGAATCCGGGCCCGGTGATGATCGACGATCGCAAGGTGCGTCCGCCGCGGCGCGAGCAGATGAAGGGCGACATGGAATCCCTGATCCACCACTTCAAGCTGATGACCGAGGGTTATTGCGTGCCGGAAGGTGAAACGTACGCGGCCGTCGAGGCGCCCAAGGGCGAGCTCGGGGTCTATCTGGTGTCCGACGGGGCGAACAAGCCCTACCGGCTGAAGGTGCGCGCGCCGGGATTTGCGCACCTGGCGTCGCTCAACGAGATGGTCCAGGGACACATGCTGGCCGATGTCGTCGCGGTGATCGGCACCCAGGACATCGTCTTCGGCGAGATCGACCGATGAGCGTGGAACTGTCGGCGCATCTGCGCGAGGAGATCGACCGCTGGGTCGCGAAATTCCCCGCCGATCGCAAGCGCTCCGCGGTGATCTCCGCGCTGCATGCGGCCCAGCACGAGAATCACGGTCATCTGACGGCGCCGCTGATGGACGCGGTCGCGGCGTACCTCGGGCTGCCGCCGATCCAGGTGTACGAGGTCGCGGCGTTCTATTCGATGTTCGAGACCCACCCCGTCGGGCGCCATCATGTCTCCGTTTGCACCAACATCTCCTGCATGCTGCGCGGCGGGGAAGAGGTGCTCGGGCACATCGAGAGGAAGCTCGGCATCAAGGTCGGCGAGAGCACCGCCGACGGCAGGATTTTCCTGAAACGCGAGGAGGAATGCCTCGCCGCGTGCACCGGCGCGCCGATGATGATGGTCGATCACGTCTACCACGAGGATTTGACGCCGGAAAGGATCGATGCCGTGTTGGATGCGCTGAAGTGACGACCGGGTGAGACCGATGTCCTACGAACACAATCAGGTCATATTCGAGGCCCTCGCGCACGAGCGCCCGTGGACACTCGAGGGCTACCGCCGTAGCGGCGGCTATCAGGCGTGGGAGAAGATCCTGCGCGAACAGACGCCGCGCGAGAAGATCATCGAGGAGGTCAAGGCCTCGGGACTGCGCGGCCGCGGCGGCGCGGCGTTTCCGACCGGGGTCAAGTGGAGCTTCATGCCGCGCAGCTCGCCCGTGCAGAAGTACGTGGTCTGCAATTCGGACGAATCCGAGCCCGGGACCTGCCACGACCGCGACATCCTGCGCTACAACCCGCATTCGGTGATCGAGGGCATGGCGATCGGCGGCTACGCGATGAACGCGACCGTCGGCTACAACTACATCCGCGGTGAGTTTCTCGGCGAGCCGGTGCCGCGCTTCGCCGCCGCGCTCGAGGAAGCCTACGCGGCCGGCCTGCTGGGCACCGACATCCTGGGCTCCGGCGTGCAGTTCGACCTGCACATGTTCGTCGGCGCGGGCGCCTACATCTGCGGCGAGGAGACCGCGCTGCTGGAGTCGCTCGAAGGCAAGCCCGGCCGGCCGCGCTTCAAGCCGCCGTTCCCGGCGAATTTCGGCCTCTACGGCAAACCGACCACGATCAACAACACCCAGAGCTTCGCGTCGGTGCCGGCGATCATGCGCAAGGGCGCCGCCTGGTTCGCCGGCCTGGGTCCGGTCAATTCGGGCGGCACGGTGATATTTTCCGTCTCCGGGCACGTCGGCAAGCCCGGCAACTTCGAGCTGCCGCTCGGCATACCGTTCAAGGACCTGCTGGCCGTGGCCGGCGGGGTCTGGAAGGGCCGGCGCCTGAAGGCGGTGATCCCGGGCGGTTCGTCGGTGCCGGTGATGCCGGCCGAGGCGATCCTGCCGATCAACATGGATTACGACTCGGTCAAGAAGGCCGGATCGTCGATCGGCACCGGCGCGGTGATCGTCATGGACGAGTCCACCTGCATGGTGCGCGCGCTCGAGCGCCTGTCGCGGTTCTACATGTCCGAGTCCTGCGGCCAATGCACGCCGTGCCGCGAGGGCACGGGCTGGCTCGACCGCATGCTCAAGCGCATTCTCGCGGGCGAGGGACGGCGCGAGGATCTGACCCTGCTGGTCGACGTCGCCAACCGCATCGAGGGCCACACGATTTGCGCGCTCGGCGACGCGGCGGCGTGGCCGGTGCAGAGCTTCCTCAAGCATTTCCGGCCGGAATTCGAGTACATGGTCGAGCACAAGGGCCGCTCGATCGTCGCAGCCCAAGCCGCGGCGGCGGCGTGAGTCAAGAGCGAACGATGAGCGAAGATCTGGTCAACATCGAAGTAAACGGCGTCCCGCTCAAGGCCCGCAAGGGCCAGATGATCATGCAGGTCACCGATCCGGCGGACATCTACATTCCGCGATTCTGCTACCACGACAAGCTGTCGGTGGCCGCGAACTGCCGCATGTGTCTCGTCGAGGTGGAAAAGGCGCCGAAGCCGCTGCCGGCGTGTGCGACGCCGGTCACCGAGGGCATGAAGGTCTTCACGAAGTCCCCGCGCGCGGTCGCCGCGCAGCGAGCGACGATGGAATTCCTGCTGATCAATCATCCGCTCGACTGCCCGATCTGCGATCAGGGCGGGGAATGCGAGCTGCAGGACCTGGCGATCGGCTACGGCCGCGACAAGTCCCGTTACGACGAGCGCAAGCGCGTCGTCAAGGATCAGGACATCGGCCCCCTGGTGTCCACCGACATGACCCGCTGCATCCAGTGCACGCGCTGCGTGCGCTTCGGTCAGGAAATCCAGGGTTTTCCCGAGCTCGGCACGGTGGGGCGCGGCGAGCAGATGCGGATCTCCACCTACGTCGAGCGCAGCGTCGATCACGAGCTTTCGGCCAACATCATCGACCTGTGCCCGGTCGGGGCGCTCAACAACAAGCCGTTCCGCTACCACGGACGCTCCTGGGAGATGACCCAGCACGCGCTGGTCTCGCCGCACGACGGTTTCGGCACCAACCTCTACGCGCACGCGCTGCGCGGCAGGCTGATGCGCGTCGTTCCGCGCGACAACGAAGAGATCAACGAGACCTGGATCGCGGACCGGGACCGCTTCGGGTTCGAGGGGATCTACGCTGAAACTCGCGTGGAGAGCCCGATGGTGCGCCGTGACGGCAAGCTCGAGGTCGTCGGCTGGGACGCGGCGCTGACCGCCGCCGCGGAGGGATTGCAGAAGGTCAGGGCCGAGCACGGCGCCGGCGCGGCCGGTTTCCTCGCCTCGCCGATGTCGACCGTCGAGGAGATGTATCTCCTCGCGCGCATCGCGCGCGGAATCGGCTCCCATCACGTCGATCACCGGCTGCGCCAGGTCGATTTCCGGGCGGCGGAACGCGAGGGCCCGCATCCCGGCCTCGGCATGCCGATCGCCGCGGTCGAGAGGCTCGAGGGCATCCTCGTGGTCGGCTCGCACATCCGCCACGAAATGCCGCTGCTCGCGCACCGCATCCGCAAGGCCGCCATCGGCGGCGGCGCCCGGGTCGCGTTCCTGAATCCGCAGAATTTCGAACATCTGTTTCCGGTCGCGGCGACCCTCGTGTCGGAGCGCGATCTGGTCGCCGACCTGGCCGCGGTTGCGAACGCCGCCGCCGCGATCGCCGGCAAGCCGCTGCCGCCGGGCGTGCCCGCAGGCACCGCGGGCGAGGCGCACACGGCTCTCGCGCACGCGCTGCTGAACGGCACGCGGCGCGCGGTGCTGTTGGGGGCGCTCGCCCAGCGCCACCCGGCTTATTCGGAGCTGAGGTCGATCGCCGCCGCGCTCGCGGAGTTCGCCGGAGCGGGCTTCGGCACGCTGGTCGAAGGGGCGAACGCAGCCGGCGCGTACCTCGCCGGGGCCGTACCCCACCGTCTTCCGGGCGGCGCCGCGGATCCGGCCGGCGGCAAGCCGGCGCGGGCGATGCTGCAGGATGGGCTCAGGGCCCTGGTGATGCTCGGCCCGATCGATCCGGCGGCGGATCTGGCCGGCGGCGACGAATCGCTCGGCGGGGCCGGCTTCGTGGTCGCCGTGACCTCGCACCTGTCCGCGGCGCTCGCGGCGCGCGCGCAGGTGGTGCTGCCGGCGGGAAGCTTCGCCGAGACCTCGGGCACTTTCGTGAACATCGAGGGCCGCTGGCAGAGCTGGGCGGGCGCCGCCAAGCTGGTCGGCGAGAGCCGGCCGGCGTGGAAGATCCTGCGGGTTCTCGGCAATCTCCTCAATCTCGACGGGTTCGACTACGCGAGTTCCGACGAAGTGCGCGACGCGTTGAAGGCGCTGTGCGGCGCGGCCGCGGCGGGGGCGGGCGGAGCGTTTGCCGGCGGGCCGGTCGGCGGCCGGGCGGCGGATGCGCCTTGGAGCGAGATTCCGCCCTATCAGGTCGACGCCCTGGTGCGCGGCTCCGCGGCGCTCGCGAAGACGAAGGACGGGCGCCTCGCCCGCACCGTGATCTGATCATGTGGACCTGGGCACCGCTGCGCACCTGGCTTGCGAGCCTGATCACCTCCTATTGGGCGGATCCGGCGCTCGAGGCGGTTCAAATCCTGATGGTGATGGTCGGACTGATCCTCGTGATGGCGTTCTACACGCTCGCGGAACGCAAGATCATCGGCTGGATGCAATCCCGGCGCGGCCCGAACCGCGTCAACCTGTTCTGGGTGCCGGGTCTCGGCCAGCCGTTCGCCGACGTGGTGAAGCTGCTCTTCAAGGAGATCGTGATTCCGGCGGACGCGAATCCGGTCCTGTTCCGCGTCGCACCGTTTCTCACGCTGATCCCGGCGCTGGCGATCTGGGCGGTGATCCCGTTCTCGCCGGAGCACGCCTTCTCGAACATCAATGCCGGACTGTTGTACATCCTCGCGATGACCTCCATGGGGGTCTACGGGGTCATTCTCGCCGGCTGGGCGGCGAACTCGAAATACGCGTTTCTCGGCGCGATGCGCTCGGCCGCGCAGATCGTCGCCTACGAGATCGCTATGGGGTTCGCGATGGTCGGGGTGCTGATGGTCGCCGGCAGCCTGAACATGGGCGACATCGTCGCGTCGCAGCGCGGCGGCCCGCTCAGCTGGAACTGGTTCTGGCTGTTCCCGCTGCTGGTGGTCTATTACATCTCGGGCGTGGCCGAGACCAACCGGGCGCCGTTCGACGTCGCCGAGGGCGAATCCGAAATCGTCGCCGGCTTCCACGTCGACTATTCCGGCATGGCGTTTGCGCTCTTCTTCATCGCCGAATACGTCAATATGATCCTGATTTCGACGCTGACGGTGATCTTCTTCTTCGGCGGCTGGCTCTCGCCGCTCGACGGCTATCTGCCGGCGTCGTCGCTGCTCGCCGCGCCGAGTTTCTTCTGGTTCGGCCTGAAGACGCTGTTCCCGATGTTCGGATTCCTCTGGCTGCGTGCGACGTTTCCGCGCTATCGCTATGACCAGATCATGCGGCTCGGTTGGAAGGCGCTGATACCGGTGACGCTGGTGTGGCTGCTCGTCGAGGGAGTGTTGTTCTATTACCACGTCGGTCCGTGGAAGGGGCATCCTTAAGATGCAAGCCATGCGCAGATTCATCAAGACGTTCCTGCTTTGGGAGCTGCTCCAGGGACTTTGGGTGACCTTGAAGAACATGTTCAGGCCGAAGACGACGATCAACTATCCCGAGGAGAAGACGCCGCAGAGCCCGCGCTTCCGGGGGCTGCACGCGCTGCGACGCTACCCGAACGGCGAGGAGCGCTGCATCGCCTGCAAGCTGTGCGAGGCCGTCTGTCCGGCGCTCGCGATCACCATCGAGTCCGGCGTCAGCGACGACGGAACGCGCCGCACGACCCGCTATGACATCGACCTGTTCAAGTGCATTTTCTGCGGCTTTTGCGAGGAGGCCTGTCCGGTGGACGCGATCGTCGAGACGCGCGTGCTCGAGTACCACATGGAGAGCCGCGGCGAGAACATCATGAGCAAGGACAAGCTGCTCGCCGTCGGTGAACGGTTCGAACCCACGATAGCGGCCGACCGGGCCGCCGACGCGCGGTACCGGTGATGTTCCCGACGCTCCTCTTTTTCGTGTTTTCGGCGGTCCTGCTCGCCTCCGCGCTGGGCGTGATCCTGGCGCGGAACCCGGTCTATTCGGCGCTGCTGCTGGTCCTGTGCTTCTTCGACAGCGCGGTGATCTGGCTGCTGCTGAACGCGGAGTTCCTCGGCATCGTGCTGGTGCTCGTCTATGTCGGCGCGGTGATGGTGCTGTTCCTGTTCGTCGTCATGATGCT
>JBBISV010000103.1:0-5431 GCA_037441085.1 Gammaproteobacteria bacterium
AGGATCCGGGATACGCGAACATTCCCTACTCGACGGCCGCGTCGAATCCCGGCCTGGTGGCGACCTTCCCGAACTTCGCGGCGGGCAACATCATCGTGAAGAATCCGGCGAGCGGCGGCATGTCCAATCCGGCGACCTATTTGCAGCAGGTATGGGCGGGCGCCGGAGTCACCAATGCGACTGAGCAGTTCTTCGTCGACCAGCTGAGTTCCTTCCGCGTGGCCGAGCACACCACGGCTCCGTATTTCATGGTCGACCTGGGCGGGCCGGAAAGCAGCTTTCACTCGAATTTCGGCGTGCGCGTCGTCACCACCAATCTGACGATCAACAACGGTCAGTCCGCGCTGTCGCCGACCTATTACGGCACCGCCTCGTGGAACGGCGTCGACTCGAACGTCGTCCCGGTGCGCACGACCCGCAGCTACACCGACGTGCTGCCGTCGTTCAACTTCGTTCTCGACCTGTCCGACAGCCAGAAGATCCGCCTGAGCGCGGCGCGCGTGGTCGCGCCGCAGGATCTGTTCCAGCTTGGTGTCGGCAATTCGTATAATTTCACGCGCAACAGCAATCGCGTGAACCCGACGACCGGTCAGGTGGGCGGCTTCGAGTTCATCAACGGCGCTTCCGGCAACACCCAGCTCGATCCCTACCGCGCCTCGCAGTTCTATCTGTCGTACGAGGACTACTTCGCTCCCGGTTCGATCGCGAGCGTCGCGGGATTCTACAAACAGGTGGACAACTTCATTGAAGTCGAACAGGTCTCGACCTTCGTCAAGGACGATTTCGGCGGAGACACCGGCTACATCACGAAGCCCGTCAACGCCGGCCAGGGCAAGATCTACGGAATCGAGGTGAACGGCGACTACGCCTTCGGATCGAACCTGGCGCCGTGGCTGCGGGGTCTGGGCGTCGCCGCCAACTACACCTATTCGAAGTCCGAGGCGAACAACTCGACCACGTCCTTCTCATACGACTCGGCGATACCGGGCGTTGCGCTGAACGCCTTCAATGGGACGGTGTATTACGAGCGCTTCGGCTTCTCGGCGCGCATGTCCTACACCTGGCGCGACCGGGCGGTCAACGATTCGCTCGTCGGGGCGACGTTCACTTTCCCGGACCAGGCCGGAGTCGAGAAGACCTACCAGGTGTTCTCCGCGCCGTACGGGCAGCTCGACGGGCAGATCGGCTACGACTTCAACGAGCACGTCGGTGTGTTCGCCTCGGTTCAAAATCTCTCGAACTCGGTCCAGCATACCTACCTGCAATTCCAGAATCTGCCGTTCACCTATGACGCCAGCGGGCGGCGGTTCTTCTTCGGCATTCGGGGCAAGCTGTAGGACCGAATTTCGCGGTCGCCGCGCCGCCGGTCCGGCATTCGGGTCGGACGGCTGCGCGGCGGTTTGCGCGGTGTTCAAGATGACAACCGACCGGAGAATACGCCACATCGCGATCGTCGGCGGCGGCACGGCCGGCTGGCTCGCGGCCGCCGTGCTCGCCCGCTCCTTGCCGGGCGTCGGCTGTCGCGTCACCGTCGTCGATTCACCCGAGATCGCCCCCATCGGCGTCGGCGAGGCGACCATCCCGCCGATCCTCGACTTGTTGCGCCTGCTCGGCATCAATCAGGACGACTTCGTGCGCCATACGGGGGCCACCTACAAACTCGGGATCAAGTTCATCGACTGGCGCCAGCCCGGCTCGAGCTACTGGCATCCGTTCGGCACATTTGGAACCTCGATCAACCTGCGTCCGTTTCATCACGCCTGGCAGCGCGCGAAACGGGAGGGCAGGGCTCCCGACTTCATGGATTTCAGCCTCTGTGCGGCACTCGCGCAAGCGGGACGATTTCGTGCCCAGGATCCGACGTCACAGGGTCCGACGGCGGGGCTGCGCCACGCGCTGCATTTCGACGCGGGCCTGGTTGCGGGGTATCTAGGCACGTACGCCCGCGCGCTCGGCGTGGCGCATCTCGAACGCCGGGTCGTCGATGCGCGCCTGCGCCCGGATGGCTTCATTGAATCGTTGGTTTTCGATGATGGCTCGACGCTCGAGGCGGACCTTTATCTGGACTGCAGCGGCTTTCGCGGCATCTTGATCGACAAGGCGCTCGGCACCCGCTACCTGTCGTGGCAGGAGTACCTGCCCTGTGATCGGGCGATCGCGGCGCCGACCGCATCGCCGCCGGAAAAGCCGCCATTCACCGCGGCTCATGCCGGCGCCGCCGGCTGGCGCTGGCGGATTCCGTTGCAGCATCGGCTCGGCAACGGCTACGTCTATTCAAGCGCTTTCGCCGACGACGAGACGGCGCAGGCGGATTTTCACTCCGCGATCGGCGACCAGCCGCTCGCGACGCCGAGGTTGTTGCGTTTCGTCCCCGGGCGTCGCGAGCACGCCTGGAACCGCAATTGCGTCGCGCTCGGGCTCGCCTCCGGTTTCCTCGAGCCGCTCGAGTCGACGAGCATCCACCTGGTGATGAGCGGGATCTACAAGCTGCTGGAGCACTTTCCGGACCGGTCGTTCGCGGCCGTCAACATCGATTCCTACAATGCCGAGGTGGCCGGGGAAATGGAGGCGATCCGGGATTTCCTGATCCTGCACTACGCCGGCACCCAGCGTGACGACACCCCGTTCTGGCGCCACTGCGCGAACATGAGTCTGCCGCCCAGTCTCGCGGCGAGAATCGAGCTCTATCGCGCAACGGGTCGCGTGCGCGCGCGGACCGGCGAACTGTTCACGGACCTGAGTTGGTTCTATGTGCTGGACGGGCTCGGCATCGAGCCGCGGGCGCATGACCCGCTGATCGACGTCGTGCCGGCCGCGGCGTTCGCCGAGGTGCTGGCCGCCCTCGGCCGCGATACCCGCGCGGCGCTGGCGAATGCGCCCGCTCACGAGGCCGTGCTGGCCGCGCTGCTGCGCGGGTCCGGGCGTTCAACGGCCGTCGCGGCGGGCCGGTGAGCGTGCCCGGTCCACTGTATGGCGGAGTCGAACTGGGTGGCACGAAATGCGTGTGCATACTCGGCACCGGGCCCGGGGACGTGCGCGAGCGGACGAGTGTCGCGACCGGCGCCGAACCGGCGACCGTGCTTCGGTGCATCGAGTCGATCTTCGGCCGATGGAAAGCGCGACACGGACCGATCGACGCGCTCGGAATCGGCTCGTTCGGTCCGATCGATCTCGTCGCCGGTTCGCCCACCTATGGATTCATCCGCGCGACCTCCAAGCCGGGCTGGCGCGACACCGACGTGGCCGGCCGGCTCGCGGACGGTTGCGGCGTGCCGGTTCGTTGCGACACCGACGTGAACGCCGCGGCCATCGCGGAGGGGCGCTGGGGGGCGGCACGCGGACTTGCCGATTTTGCCTACGTCACGGTCGGTACCGGCGTGGGCGTCGGGCTCGTCGTCGGCGGCCGGACCGTCCAAGGGTTCAGTCATTCCGAATGCGGTCATATCCGGGTCGCCCGGATGGTCGGCGACGCATGGTCGGGTTCCTGCCCGTTTCACGGCGATTGCGTCGAGGGTCTGGCCTCGGGACCTTCCATTGCCGCGCGCGCGGGACGAGCGCCCGAAGGCTTGGGCGATTCGGATCCGGTTTGGGAGTACCCGGCCGATGCGATCGCGCAACTGCTGCACGCCCTGATGTTGACGACGGCGCCGCGGCGCATCGTGATCGGCGGCGGCGTCGTCAATGCGCGTCCGGGCCTGTTGCCGCTGATCCGCCGCCGCTTGTCGCGCAGCCTCGGCGGCTATTTCGACCTGGACGCGCTGGTCGGTCCGGTCGATTCCTACGTCTGTCCGCCGGGTCTCGGAGAACTCGCGGGCTCCCTGGGTGCGCTCGCGCTCGCCGCAGACTCGACCGTGCGCTGACCGAGGCTCATCGGTTGCGGCACGATCAGCTGACCCTCTATCCGAGACGGCGCGACGCGCAGCCGGGACCGGAACTCGCGGGCACCAACCTCGCGCGCGCCGGCGACCACAATCAGCGCGTGACCTTGCATGCGATCCGCGTGAACGGTCCGGTCACTCGTCACGAGCTGTCCGAACGGACTGGATTGACGCCCGCGGCAATCGCGAACATCACCGCGCGTTTGCTGAAGGTCCGCCTGATCCTGAACGCCGGACGCCGGCACGGGCAGCGCGGCCAGCCCGCGAACAATTTCATCGTCAATCCGGACGGCGGGTTCTCGATCGGATTGAACGTGGACCGCGACCACATCACGCTGGTCGTCGTGGATTTCGCCGGCCGGGTGCGTGCGCGCTCCTCCAGGGAAATCCTGTTTGCACAGCCCGCGACGCTTCATTCCTTCTTCCGGCGCTCGGTCGGCCGATTGCTGGCCAAGTCGGCCATCGACCGCGGGCGCCTGGTCGGCGTCGGAATCGCCTTTCCGGACGACATCGCGCGCGCCGGTCTGCCGGATCAGCCGGGCGAATACGCGGCGTGGAGCAACGTGCGCGTCGACGATCTGCTCCGCGACGTGTTGAACATTCCGATATTCATCGAAAATGACGCGGCCGCCGCGGCGATCGGAGAAATGCAGTTCGGCGCGGGTCACAAATTCCGAAGTTTCTTCTATCTTCTCGTGACGGCGGCCCTCGGCGGCGGTCTCGTGGTCGACGGGCACTATTTTCGTGGAGCCATCGGACGCAGCGGCGAGATCGGCTGGCTGCGCGTGCCCGGCGCCGCCGGCGCGACGACCCAGTTGCAGAACATCGTTTCGCTGTCGAATTTATGCCGGATGCTGGCCGTCGGCGGCCATCGGATCGCGTCGCCTTCCGGTCTGACCCGGCTCGAGGCGGGAGCGCGCGCGATCGTCACGCGCTGGATCGAGGAGTCGAGCGCGGCCTTGGTCGACTCGCTTCTCGCGGTCAACTGCCTGATCAATCCGGAGGCGATATTGATCGGCGGACGACTGCCCGCGGCGCTGATCGACCAGCTTGCCGCGGCGCTGAATCGACGGCTCGCCGGTCACTCCGGCCTGATCCCCGCGGTGGCGCCGGTCGAGCGCGCGCAACTCGCCGACGACGCGCCGGCCGTTGGTGCCGCAATTCTCGCATTCAATGCGCGCCTGCTGCCGTTGCGGGATGCGCTGTGGAAGCCGGGATGAGTTCCAGCGGAGAAAATCCGGCGTGGGCGCGGCTGACCGCGATGCGCGCGCAACTCGTCGAATGGCTTTCCGAGTTCGCATATCCACTCTGGGCCCGCGTCGGGATCGATCGAATCAACGGCGGCTTCGTCGAGGTCAAGGCGCCTGGAAAAGGCGCCGACCCACGCGAACTTGTCCGAGCATGAACCAAGGATATACTGGACTGCCTGCGATTGCAGCGCGTGGGATGGTCGCGCGCCGACACGCCGGAAGTGATCTGTAGCCGCGCGAGCGAGGTAATCTGATGCCGGAGAGGCCGCGACTCTATTTGACCCGTTTGATCCCCGAGCCGGG
>JBBISV010000103.1:5441-8374 GCA_037441085.1 Gammaproteobacteria bacterium
CGGCGCGCGCGCGTTCCGGCGCGTCAGATCGTCGCATTCGCGCACGCAGCGCGCTTCGGTTGGCGGGGCGACGCGGCCGGCATCGTCGCCCGCGGGCTCGAGGACTTCGTCCGCCACTATCGCCGGCGGGACGGATTGTTTCGGACCCTGGTCGGCGCGGACGGCCGCATCCTGTGCGATGACGCGCTGCTCTATGACCAGGCCTTCGCGCTGCTCGCGTTCGCCGCGGCCGCCGCCTGCGGGGAGGCCGGGGCGCGCGAAGAGGCGGCGCTCGCGCTGCGCGACCGCATTGCGGCCTGCTATCGAATCGAGGACGGGGGCTTTCGCTCCCACGATCGCGTGGACGAGGTGCGCGAGTCCAACCCCCACATGCACCTGCTCGAGGCGTGCCAGGCCTGGGCGCGCATTGGCGCGGATTCCGGGTGGTCGCAATGGTGCCGCGACCTGCGGGACCTCGCCCTGCGCCGCTTCGTGCATGCCGAAAGCGGCGCGATCGGCGAGGTCTTCACGTCCGACTGGCGACGCGTTCCGGGGCCGGCGGGCGCCCGAGTCGAGCCCGGACATCAATTCGAGTGGGCTTGGCTGCTGTCGCGGGAGCGACCCGAGGACGCCGCCGTGCGCGCCGCGGCGCTGCGGCTGTATGAACTCGCCGCGCGCCACGGTGTCGTCGCCGGCTTTGCGGTCGATGCCTGCGACGCGGATCTGGCGATCACGCTCCCCGGCGCGCGCCTTTGGCCGCAAACCGAAAGACTGAAGGCGGCGCTCCGGCTGGCGGCGGTCACCGGCGATGCGCAAATATGGGCCGCCGCCGCGCAGGCCGCCGAGAGTTTCATGCCGTATCTCGCGACGCCGATACCGGGCCTGTGGTTCGACTATCGCACGCCCGCAGGAGTCCATCCACCGACCGCGGCCCCGGCGAGCACGCTGTATCACCTCGTCGGCGCGATCGGCGAACTCGACGCGGCGATGGGCGCGCTACACGCATGCGGCACACGGGCCGCCTCGCCGGGTTGAGTGCCTGCGGCAAGGGCCGCCGGCCGCCAGGCGGCGCGGTTTTTGTCGTATCATCCCCGGCTGATCATGGCCAACGTCGCGCAATTCGTCACCATCCAGCAAGTCGCCGAATTTGCCAAAGTGTCGCCCAAGACGGTGTCGCGGGTGATCAACAATGAGCCGCGGGTGCGCGCCGAAACGCGCGCGCGGATTCAACACGCGATCCAGGAACTCAATTATCAGCCAAACCTGAACGCCCGCGGTCTTGCCGGAAATCGTTCGTTCTTGATCGGCTTGTTCTGCGACAAGCCCGGCGATTATCTGAGTGAATTCCAGGCCGGCGCCGTCGAACGGTGCCGCCAGTCGAACCTGCACCTGCTGGTCGAACCCCTGGACGTGTTGAGCCCCACCGTCGATCGGGAGATCGACACCCTGCTCGGCCAGTTGCGGTTGGAGGGAGTCGTGTTGTTGCCGCCGCTCAGCGATCATCCGGTCGTGCTCGCCAAATTGCACGCCGCCGGGATACCGGTCGTGCGCATCGCGCCCCGCCACAACATCGGTGCCTCGCCCTCGATCAGCATCGACGATTACGCCGCGGCCCGGCAAATGACCGCGCATCTCGTCGAACTCGGACACCGACGGATCGGCTTCATCCTCGGCCGTGCGCAGCACGGTGCGACCGAGCAGCGCTACCAGGGTTTTCTCGACGAGATGCGGGTGCGCGACATTGCGGTCGACTTCGAGCTGGTTCAGTCCGGGAACTTCCTGTTCGGCGACGCCTTGTTGTGCGCGGAGCGCATGTTGCGCAACAAGAAGCCGCCGACCGCGATATTCGCGAGCAACGACGACATGGCGGCAGCCGTGATTTCGGTCGCGCGAAAATTCAGCCTCGAGCTCCCCGCGGATCTGTCGGTGACCGGCTTCGATGACGCCCCCGTGGCGCGCATGATCTGGCCGGAGTTGACGACGATCCGCCAGCCGGTGGCGGCCATGGCGAAACTCGCCACGGACCTGATCATCAAGCACGGACCGCGCCGGCGCGGTTGGCCCGAGCCCTTGCCGCGGCGCCTGTTGGACCACGAACTCATCGTGCGCAGCTCGACCGCCCGCCCCGGCCGGCAATAGGACCCGCCGCCCATGTCTAGTAGGATTGCCGCTTTTGCGCAAACGAGGTCCGACTGGTCATGAGATTGAGCATTCAACGGGTCATGTTCATTGCCGGCGCCTTGTCGCTCGCGGTCGCGGCGAGCGCCGGAGTCATCGACGCCGGGCAAATCGTCAAGGCGAGGAAGGAGCACTTGAAAGCGCTCGGCAAATCGATGAAATCCCTGCGGGACGAGGCCGGGAGCTGGCATCCGAACTGGGCTTCCATCGAAGACAATGCCGCCGCGGTGGCCAAGGGCGCTGCCGCGCTGCCCACGTGGTTTCCCGCGGGAAGCGGGCGCGGGGTCGGCGTCAAAACGAAGGCACTGGCCGCGATCTGGCTGAAGCCCGCGGATTTTCAGAACGCCTCGCGGGCGTTCGCGACGCAGGCCGACAAGCTCGTCGAGGTCGCCAAGACTCAGGACGCCGCTTCGGTGCGCGGTCAGGCCAAAGCGGTGGGCCGGACCTGCGGCGGCTGTCACCGACACTTTCGAGCGCACTTTGACTGAGCCGTCGCCGGGGTTTCGGGTGCGGGTATGGGACCTGCCGACGCGGCTGGCCCATTGGGCGGCCGTCTGCCTGTTCCTGGCTTGTTGGTGGACGGAAAGGCATGACCACATGGAATGGCATCTCCTCGCCGGCTACGGACTGCTCGCGACGATACTCTTCCGGATCGGCTGGGGCTTCGCCGGCGGTGAAACGTCCCGGTTTTCGAATTTCGTCCGGGCGCCCGCGGCGGTGATCGAATACCTGCGAAAACCCGCCCGCGGCGCGCGCGATCCGGTGGGTCCGCTCGG
>JBBISV010000103.1:8384-10267 GCA_037441085.1 Gammaproteobacteria bacterium
AGAGAACGTCGCCGCCGACGGGCGTCCAGGCCAGGCCGACGGCCACTCCGGGCCGGCGGGTCCGCTCGGCCACAATCCACTCGGGGGTTGGAGCATTCTGGCGATGCTGGGCCTGCTGCTGGCGCAGGCGGGTCTCGGCTTGTTCGCCGTGGACGTCGACGGCTTCGCCTCCGGTCCCTTGTCGCAGTGGGTGAGCTTCGACGCGGGCAGAAGGGCCGCACATTGGCACGGGACCGTGTTTCACGTGCTGGTCGGGCTGATCGCGCTTCATCTGGCCGCGATACTCTATTATGGCGTGGCACGACGGGAGCTTCTGCTGCCGGCGATGATTCATGGCTACAAGCGCCGGCCGACGCCGACGGCGCCGGTGCGTTTCGCGCCGTGGTGGCGGGCCGCGGCGCTCGCGACCGTCGCGATCGTCGCCGTCCTGGCCTTGAAGATGATCTGAGCCTTCAGAAACACCGCAACGCCACGCAAGGGCGGCGCTAGACCCAGCCGAGAATTCCGGCGACGGCCCCCGCCGCGATCAACAACACCGGGTTGATGCGCGTGCGCGTCACCGCCAGGATCGCCACCAGCGTCAAGAGCGCGCCGTGCCAGTTGGCCTCGGACGCGCGCGTCAGGATCCAGCCGCCGGCGAGCAACAAGCCGACCGACACCGGCGCGATGCCGGCGCGCAACGCGCGTCCGAATGGTCCCGCTTCGTCGCGGGTGCCGAAGCGCAATAGCAGCAGTGTCAGCGTGGTGGTCGGCACGATGATGGATAGTGTCGCGACGATCGCACCCGCGAGTCCCGCGATCTGCCAGCCGATAATCGTGACGTACAGCATGTTCGGACCCGGGGCGGCCTGTCCGATCGTGAACGCCGCGGCGAATTGCTCGTCGGTGATCCAGTGGTGCGACAAGGTGACCAGGCGGTGCACGTCGGGGGCGAGCATCAGGACGCCGCCGCCGATCGCCATCAAGGACAACAGCCCGAGCTGCGCCGCGAGGATCCACAGCGGCGATTCGCCGTCCGCGGCGGGCGTCACGTACGCCGCCAGGCGGCGAGCGCCGTCGACACCGTGCCGAGCACGCCGACGACGGCCACCATCGGCCAATGCGCGAGGCCGACACCGACGAACGCGGCGACGATGAATCCCACTTTCATCGCCTGCGCCGCCATCGGCGAGCGGCGTTCGAACAGTCCGATGCCCATCTTGATCGCGGTCGCCAGTATCAAGCCGGCCGCGACGGCCGACATGCCGCGCAGTGCGCGCTGCACCACCAGCACCCGGTCGAAATGTTGGTAGAGCGCGCCCGCGGCCAGGACCACGACCATCGGCGCGGCGACCATTCCGGCCAGTGCGGCGAGAGCGCCCGTCAACCGGCCGCGCTTCCAACCGATCATCAACGAGACATTGCAGATCGTCGGTCCGGGGAGGACCTGGCCCCAGGCGAGCATTTCCGCGAACTCGGCGGGGGTATGCCACCTGCGCCGTTCGACGATATGACGATACGCGAACGGCAACACCCCGCCGAAGCCCGACAGTGCGATTTGCGAGAACGCCAGGAACAAGGTGAGCGGTGAAAGCGGGGGATGGGTCCCGTCGGGCGTGTGATCCGTGGAGGTCAATGGCGTGCGTTGCGGCGGGCGCGGCCCATGAATCAGGTGTTGGTCGGCGACCGCGCCGTCTGCATGGCGGCGGTCGGCGCAGATTAGACCACAATAATCGATCAAAGCGTAATGGTTTTACGGCCGCCGCCGACCGGGCGTCGCCATCGGCGGTGCCCCGAGCTCAGTCGGCCACAATGAGTATCCGAAAGCTGCCCGGAACGACGCTTGGCCACGGGTTGGGAGGCACGGGTGGGGTGATACCATGAAAGGGAGCCCGGCTCATCCA
>JBBISV010000104.1:0-10238 GCA_037441085.1 Gammaproteobacteria bacterium
AACCCCTGACCCACGCATTACGAATGCGTTGCTCTACCAACTGAGCTATTGCGGCGTGCCCGAGACCTTATCGGGGGGCGGGCATTCTAACCCGAGGAATCCACTGATGAAAGACCGCCACGGTGTTTCGCCACGTCCCGCAGGCTCTTCGGCAGCGCAAAGACGACGTGTTCGGCGCGGCCGACCAATTCTTCGGCGATTTCCCCGCCCCATTCCCGCAATTTCGCGATGACGCCCTGGACGAGGACCTCGGGCGCCGAGGCCCCGGCGGTCACGCCGACGGCGCCGGCGCCGTCGAACCATTCGCGCCGCAGGTCATCCGGACCGTCGACCAGGTACCCGGGCTTGGCGGCCTTGTCGGCGATCTCGCGCAGCCGGTTCGAATTCGAGCTCGCCGAGGAACCGACGACGATCAGCACGTCGCAGCGGTCGATCAGGGCCTTGACGGCGTCCTGGCGGTTCTGGGTCGCGTAGCAGATGTCTTCCTTGCGCGGCGCCCGCAGCTGCGGGAACCGCCGGCGCAGCACCTCGATGATCGCCGCGGTGTCGTCCATCGACAGCGTCGTCTGGGTCACGAACGCCATGTGCTCGGGATTTCGCACCGCGAGCGTCGCCGCATCCTCGGCCGTCTCCACCAGGTACATGCGCCCGCCGTGCGAGGCGTCGAACCGGCCCATCGTGCCCTCGACTTCCGGATGCCCGGCGTGGCCGATCAGCAGCACCTCGCGCGCCTCGCGTGCATACCGGGTCACCTCGATGTGCACTTTCGCCACCAGCGGACAGGTCGCATCGAACACCGTGAGCTTGCGCCGCGTCGCCTCGTCCTCGACGGCGCGCGCGACGCCGTGGGCGCTGAACACCACCGTCGCGCCGTCCGGCACCTCGTCGAGCTCCTCGACGAACACCGCGCCGATGAGCCGCAGTCGGTCGACGACGTATTTGTTATGGACGATCTCGTGGCGCACGTAGATCGGCGCCCCGAACACGTCGATCGCGCGCTCGACGATGTCGATCGCGCGGTCCACCCCGGCGCAGAAACCGCGTGGATTGGCGAGCCGTATTTTCATCATCGTTTGCGCCTCGAATCGAGCAATGCGTCCAGCAACAACAATCCCGCGCCGACCGTGATCGCCGAATCGGCGAGATTGAAGGCGGGAAAATACGCCTGATTCCAATGGAAGTGAATGAAATCGATCACGGACCCCAGGCGGATGCGGTCGATGACGTTGCCGATGGCCCCGCCCAGCACGAGCGCGAGCCCGGCGCTCAGCAGCTTGTTGGCGCCCCGCGGCATGCGCAGCAGCCAGGTCGTGATCGCCGCGCTCACGCCGAGCGCCAGTGCGATGAAAAACCAGCGCTGCCAGCCGGAGGCAGACGCGAGCAGGCTGAAGGCCGCGCCGACGTTCTGCATCCGCGTGATGTCCAGAACCGGCAGTACGCGGGTGAACTCGAATTCGCCGTAGTGACGTGCGATATAGGCCTTGCTGACCTGGTCTACCAGCACGACCGCGGCCGAAATCAGCAGCCAGCGCCATCCGTCGCGGCGTTCATGAGCCCTGTTCATGCGAATTGACGCTCCTCTCCGGGTCCCTCGACGTTGATGACGCATCGCAAACACAGTTCCGGATGCCGGGGATCGCTGCCGACGTCGGCGCGCAAATGCCAGCAGCGCACGCACTTGGCCTGCGTCGACGGCCGCACCTGGACCCACACCCCCTCGAGCGAAGTCTGCACCGCGTCCGGTGCCGGATCCGCGTCGGCCTCGAGGCGCGCCTGGCTCGTGATCAGCAGGAAGCGCAGTTCGTCCCGCAGCGCGGCGATCGTCGCCGCCGGGGCGCCCCGCGCGTACACGGTCACTTCGGCATCGAGCGGCGCACCGATGGCGCCGTCGGTACGCAGCCGCTCCATCTCCCGCGCCACGTCGGCCTTCAGCGCGATGAACGCCGGCCAGTCGATCGGCAGCGGCCGTTCGGCACCCGGCGGGAACGCGTGCCAGACGGTCAACAGCACCGACTCGCCGCTCGCACCGGCCAGATGACCCCAGACCTCCTCGGCCGTGAAACTCAAGATCGGCGCGATCCAGCGCACCATCGCGTGCGCCAGATGGTACAGCGCCGTCTGCGCCGAGCGCCGCGGCGCGCTCGCCCGGCCGGTCGTGTACAGGCGGTCCTTGATGATGTCGAGATAGAAGCCGCCGAGCTCGACCACGCAGAAGTTGTGGAGCTTTTGGTAGATCTCGTGGAACTCGTAATTACGGTAGGCGGTCAGGATCTCGTTCTGCAGCGCGAAGGCCTGGGAGACCGCCCATTGATCGATCGCGACCAGGTCGTCCCAGGGGACGGCGTCCCGCGCGGGGTCGTAGCCGTCGAGGTTGCCGAGCAGAAAGCGCAGCGTGTTGCGGATGCGGCGATAGGAGTCGGCGGTGCGGCGCAGGATCTCGTCGGAGACGCTCATCTCATTGGCGTAGTCGGTGGCCGCGACCCAGAGCCGCACCACGTCGGCGCCGAGCGTGCTGGTCAGCTTCTGCGGGACCAGCGTGTTGCCGAGCGACTTCGACATCTTGCGGCCCTTCTCGTCCACCGTGAAGCCGTGCGTCAGCACGGCGCGGTAGGGCGCGCGGCCGTACATCGCGATCGACGTCAGCAGGGAGCTGTGGAACCAGCCGCGGTGCTGATCCGAGCCTTCGAGATACAGGTCCGCGGGCGCCGCCGCCTCAGGACGCATCGCGGCGAGACAGTGATGCACGACCCCGGAGTCGAACCAGACGTCCATGACGTCGGTCGCCTTGTCATAGGTGCCGGCCTCCGCGCCGAGCAGTTCGGCCGGGTCGAGATCGAACCAGGCGTCGATGCCCTCCTCCTCGACGCGCTTGGCGGCCGCTTCGATCAACTCCTGCGTGCGCGGATGCAGTTCGCCGCTCGTCTTGTGGACGAACAGCGGGATGGGCACGCCCCAGGTGCGCTGGCGCGAGACGCACCAGTCCGGGCGGCCGGCGATCATGCCCGAGATTCGTTGTTCGCCCCATGCGGGCATCCAGTCGACGTGCGCGATCGCCTCGAGCGCGCCGTGGCGCAGCCCGGCCTGATCCATGCTGATGAACCATTGCGGCGTCGCGCGGAAGATCACCGCCGTCTTGTGGCGCCAACAATGCGGATAGGAGTGCTGGTAGGGCTCGGAGCGCAGCAGCGCGCCGCGCTCGCGCAGCAGCTCGATGACGTGCGCGTTCGACTCGAACACCTGTTCGCCGGCGAACAGCGGCGTGTCGGCGAGAAACCGGCCGTCGCCGCCGACCGGGTTGTCGGTCGGCAGGTCGTAGCGCCGGCCGACGTTGTAGTCATCGAGGCCGTGGGCGGGCGCCGTGTGCACCGCGCCGGTGCCGGCGTCGAGCGTCACGTGATCGCCCAGGATCACCGGCACCTCGCGCTCGTAGAACGGGTGGCGCAGGCGCAGCCGCTCGAGCTGCGCGCCGCGCACAACCGAGAGGACCTCCCACGGCTCCTCGCCGAACTGCGGCATCGTCGCCGCCAGGCGCAGGGCGGCGAGCACGAGGCGCTCGCGGCCCTGCGGCGCCGCGCGCTCGACCAACGCGTACTCCAACTCCGGATGGATCGCGACCGCGCGGTTCGCCGGCAGCGTCCAGGGCGTCGTGGTCCAGATCGCGACCGCGGCCGCGAGCGGCGACTCCGCGACACCGAAGCGCCGCGCGAGATCGGCCGGATCGGCCGCCGCGAAACGCACGTAGATGCTCGGCGAGGTTACATCCTCGTACTCGACCTCGGCCTCGGCCAGCGCCGAGCGGCAGTTCAGGCACCAGTGCACCGGCTTGTAGCCCTTGTACAGATGGCCGTTGGCGATGATCTTCGCGAAGGCGCGCAGCTGTTCGGCCTCGAACCGCGGCATCATCGTCAGGTAGGGCCGCTCCCAGTCGCCGAGCACGCCCAGCCGCTTGAAGTCGGCGCGCTGCGAGGCGACCTGCTCGCCCGCGTACTTGCGGCATGCGGCGCGAAAAGCCTTCGCGTCGAGCTTGTGGCCGACGCGTCCGTGAGTCTTCTCGATCTGCATCTCGATCGGCAGCCCGTGGCAGTCCCATCCGGGAATGTAGGCCGCATCGAGTCCGTCGAGCGTGCGCGACTTGACGATGATGTCCTTGAGGATCTTGTTGACGGCGTGGCCCAGATGAATCGCGCCGTTCGCGTACGGCGGGCCGTCGACCAGCGTGAATCGCGGCCGGCCGCGGCTCGCCTCGCGGATCCGCGCGTACAGGCCGCCGCGTTCCCAGGCCTCGAGCATCTTCGGCTCCCGGTTGGCGAGGTCCGCCTTCATCGGAAAGCCGGTGTTCGGCAAATTAATCGTGCTTTTGTAGTCGGCCACAATCCACCTTACGTCAATTGACGCCGCGCCGCGGCTTCATCCCGCCGCATCTGCGCGACCAGCGCCTCGAGCGAGTCGAATTTCTCCTCGTCGCGCAATTTCGCGACGAACTCCACTTCCAGCACCCGCCCGTACAGATCCCCGTCGAAATCGAACAAATGCACCTCGAGCAGCGGCTCGACGCCGCCGACGGTGGGCCGCGTGCCGAGGCTCGCCACGCCCGAAAGCGGCGCGCCGCCCACCCCGTAGGCCCGCACCGCGAGCACGCCGCGGACCGGCGTCTTCAGCCGCCCGAGGCGCAGGTTGACGGTCGGAAACCCGAGCGTGCGGCCGAGTTCGCGCCCGTGCACGACCCGTCCAGCCATCCGATACGGCCTGCCCAGCAGGCGCGCCGCACCGGCGAAATCGCCGCGCTCGAGCCGCTGCCGCACCGCCGTGCTGCTGACGCGCACCGAGTCGAACACGAACGGCGCGATCTGCTCGACCGTGAACCCGTGCGCCCGGCCCGCCTCGCGCAGCGTGTCGATCGTGCCCGCGGCGCGGCAACCGTAGCGAAAATCATCGCCGACGACCATGTGCCGCGTGCCGAGTCCGGCGACGATCAACTCGCCGACGAAATCGGCCGGCGACATCGCCCGGATCCGCTCGTCAAATTTCAGCGTCACCAGCCGCTCGACGCCGCAACCGGCGAGCGCCGCATATTTCTCGCGCCAGCGCGTCAGGCGCGGCGGCGCACCCTCGGGGTCGATGAATTCCTTCGAACTCGGCTCGAACACCAACACGGTCGCCGCGAGGCCCAGCGCGCGCGCGCACGCCTTGAGCGCGCGCAGCATTTGTTGGTGACCGAGATGCACACCGTCGTAGTTACCGACGGTCAACACGCAGCCGCGATGGCGGGCCGAGAGGTTGTTGAGACCGCGAACGAGTTCCATGGCTAAAGGGTGCGATTATACGGGAGTTCCCGGCCCATCAGGGCCGAAGATCCCGCAGGCGGCCGCCCGATGCGAACAGCGCGCCGAAATACACCGCCGCGCCGACGGCGATACAGGCCGCCAGATGACCGACCCGGGTCCAGGTATGCATCGCCAGCCAGCGCGCGGTCGATCCGGCGAGCCAGGCGAGCACCAAGCCCATCGCCGCCCCGGCCCCGACGACCCGCAGGATGAACACCCGCCAGCCCGGCGCCGGGCGCAGCACGCCGCCCAACCGCAGACCGCGGTACAGCAGGATCGAGTTCGCGCACGCCGAAATGCTGGTCGACAGCGCTAGGAACGCGTGCGGCGCCGGCAGCTTCTTGAGGTAGACCAAGGGCGCGACGAACACCAGGTTCAGGCCGATGTTCAGGCCGAGCGAGATCAGGCTGATGCGCACCGGCGTGCGCGTGTCCTGGCGCGAGAAATAGCCGGGCGCGAGCACCTTGACGAAACTGAAGCCGAGCAGCCCGAGGGAATAGGCCATCAGCGCGTACGAACTCATCAGCACATCGTGCGCGCCGTAGCGGCCGTGGCCGAATATCGTCGCCATCAAGGGACCGGCCAGCACGAACAGCGCCACCGCCGCCGGCAGCACCATCAACAACACCAGTTTCAAGGCCCAATCGAGCGTCGCCGACAGCCGTTCGGGCGCGGCCGCCGCGTGATGGGCGGACAGGCTCGGCAGGATCACCGTCGCGAGCGCGACGCTGAACACGCCCTGCGGGAACTCCATCAGGCGCGCGCCGAAATACATCCACGTGACGCTGCCGGTCGCAAGGAAGGAGGCGATCTGCGTGTCGAGCAACAGGCTCACCTGGGCCATCGACGAACCGAGGATGCCCGGCACCATCAGGCGGGCGATGCGGCGCACCCCCTCGTGATCCCAGCGCCAGCGCGGCCAGCCGAGCAGGCGCAGGCGCATCACGAACGGAATCTGATAGGCGACCTGAACCACGCCGCCGACGAACACCGCGGCCGCGAGCACGAGGCCGGGTTCGGCGAAGTGCGGCGCGATCCACACCGCGGCGATGATCAACACGAGGTTCGAGAGCACCTGCGTGAACGCGGGCGGCCCGAAGCGGCCGTAGCTGTTGAGCACGCCGGTGCCGAGCGCGGTCAGCGACACGAACAGGATGTAGGGGAAGGTGAGCCGCAGCATCTCGACGGTGATCGCATGACGCGGGCCGCTCGACTTGAACCCCGGGGCGAACGCCCAGACGACGACGGGCGCGGCGATCACCGCGATCACCGACACCACGAACAGCGCAAGTCCCAGGGTGCCGGCCACGCCGTCGACCAACTCCTTGGTCTCCGCCTCGGTGTGGCGCTGCTTGTATTCGGAGATCACCGGCACGAAGGATTGGGAGAAGGCGCCCTCGGCGAACAGGCGGCGCAGGAAATTCGGGATCTTGTAGGCGACCAGGAAGGCATCCGCGACCGGGCCGCCGCCGAACAGGTGCGCCTGCGCAACGTCGCGCACCAGGCCCGTGATACGCGACACGAGGGTCATCAGCCCGAGGGCCGTCGTCGATTTGAATATGGCGCGACTCATCCGATGGAGCCACTATAGCAAGCGCGCGGGCCACGCTGTGCCGCCAGATTGACAACGGCCGGGGCTAAACGCAGAATGTGCGGCTCTTTTTAAGGAGTTTGCGCTTGGCCAATACCAAATCTGCGGAAAAAGCGGCTCGCCAGTCGACGAAACACCGCGCCCGCAACGACGCCATGACCTCCAAGCTGCGCACCGCGATCCGCAAGGCGACCCAGGCCGTGCAGTCCGGCAAGCAGGACGAGGCCCTCGCGGCGCTCGCCGAAGCGACGCCGGTCATCGACGGGATGGTCAACAAGGGCATCATCCACCGCAACAAGGCCGCCCGGCACAAGAGCCGGCTGACCAAACAGGTGCGCGCGCTCGCGAAGTGAGCCGGCGGGCCCTTCGGGGCCCGTCAGACTTCGACGCCGGAAGGGACTTTCGGCATCGGACGCGGGTGTTCCTCGAGGTAGCGCATCACCTCCTGCGCCAGCTGCGCGGTCCCCTCCCCGGTCGCACCGGAAATCCGCAAGACCTTTCCCTTGAAGCGCAGGCGCCGGACGATGTCCTTGGCGCGGCGCTCGGCCTCGGCCGGTTCGACCAGGTCGATCTTGTTGAGCACCAGCCAGCGCTCTTTCTTGGCGAGGTCGGCCGAGAATTGCTTCAGTTCCGCGACGATGGTGCGCGCATCCTTGACCGGGTCGGCGTCCGGATCGACCGGCGCAATATCGACCAGATGGAGCAGGATCCGCGTGCGCTGCAGATGCTTCAGAAAGCGAATCCCGAGTCCGGCGCCGCCGGCCGCGCCCTCGATCAACCCCGGAATGTCCGCCATCACGAAGCTGCGACCGGGACCGGCGGCGACGACACCCAGATTCGGCACCAGGGTCGTGAACGGGTAATCGGCCACTTTCGGCCGCGCGGCCGAAACCGCCCGGATCAGCGTCGATTTGCCGGCGTTCGGAATCCCGAGCAATCCGACGTCCGCGATCAGCTTCAGCTCCAGTGTCAGTTCGCGCTGTTCCCCGGGCAAACCGAGTCCCGCCTTGCGCGGCGTGCGATTGGTGCTCGACTTGAAGCGCGCATTGCCCCAGCCACCCTTGCCGCCCTTGGCGACCAACAGAGTCTGTCCCGCGGTCGCCAGATCCCCGAGGACCTCGCCGGTGTCCATCTCGGTGACCACGGTGCCGACCGGAATATCCACGGTCAGATCATCGCCGCCGCGCCCGAAGCAATCGTTGCCGCTGCCGCCCTCGCCGTTCTTGGCCTTGTAGGTGCGGCCGATGCGAAAGTCCGCGAGGGTGTTCATGCCCTCGACGGCGCGCAAATACACGCTGCCGCCCATGCCGCCGTCGCCGCCATCCGGGCCGCCGAAGGGCATGAATTTCTCGCGCCGGAAACTCACGCAGCCGCGACCGCCGTTGCCGGCGTGCACCTTCAATTTCGCTTCGTCGATGAACTTCATGACGCCGGACCTTGGAGAATTAAAAAGGGGACAGGCGCGCGCCTGTCCCCTCGTTTGTCGAACCCAAGGCGGACCTCAGCGGCCCGCGCACGCGCCGCTTACTTGGCGACGACGTTGACGAAAGTCCGCTGATCGGGACCCTTGACCTTGAACTCGACCACGCCATGGGCGGTCGCGAACAGGGTGTGGTCCGTGCCGATGCCGACGTTCACGCCCGGCCGATAGACCGTGCCGCGCTGCCGGATCAGGATGTTGCCCGCGGCAACCGCTTCGCCGCCGAACTTCTTGACGCCGAGACGCTTCGAGTGGGAGTCGCGGCCGTTGCGAGTACTGCCGCCAGCTTTTTTGTGTGCCATGTTAAGAGTGTCTCCTCAAATGTCCGTTATGCGACGATCTGCGTGATCTTGACGTCGGTATACGGCTGCCGATGCGTCCCCTCACGCTTGTAGTGCTTGCGGCGGCGGAATTTGACGATCCGCACCTTGTCCCCCTTACCATGGCTTTCCACGGTCGCCAGCACTTTCGCGCTGGTCAGATAGGGAGCCCCGATCGTGACGTCGGCGCCGGCCCCGACCAACAGGACCTGACTGAACTCGACGCTTGCACCCTGTTCCGCATCGAGCTTTTCGATACGGACCACGGCACCTTCCTGAACGCGGTATTGTTTACCGCCCGTGGCGATCACGGCATACATCGTTGCAACTCCAGATGAGCGGCCGAAAGGGCCAGCAAAAGAGCCCACGAGTATACGATTCGGCACCCATTTGGTCAATTTCCGTATTCACCGCACGCCGAACGTACCGGCACACTGTTGCGCAGGGCCCTAAGATCTTAGGTACCATACGCCGCGAGCGATTCATGACAATAGAAAAAATCCGTGGCTTGGTCAAAGCCGATTTTGAAGCCGTAGACAGGGTCGTCAAAGAGCGACTTCACAGCCCGGTTGCCCTCGTCGACCAGGTCGCCAGCTACATCGTCCATTCCGGCGGCAAACGGCTGCGGCCGCTGCTCGTGCTGCTGGCGGCGCGGGCCTGCGGAGACGACGACGGCCGCCGCATCGAGGCCGCGGCGATCATCGAATTCATCCACACCGCGACGCTGCTCCACGACGACGTCGTCGACGACTCCACGATGCGCCGTGGGCGCGAGACCGCGAACGAGGTTTTCGGCAACGCAACCAGCGTGCTGGTCGGCGATTTCCTGTATTCACGCGCCTTCCAGATGATGGTGAAACTTGACCGCATGGCGGTCATGCGGATCCTGGCCGACGCGACCAACGCGATCGCCGAGGGCGAGGTGCTCCAACTGATGACCGCGCGGGATCCGACGACCACCGAGGACCGCTATTTCGAGGTGATCCACCGCAAGACCGCGCGGCTGTTCGAGGCCGGCGCCCAGATCGGCGCCGTGCTCTGCGACGCGACGCCGGAAGTCGAACGGGCGCTCGCGAGTTACGGCAGACACATCGGCACCGCATTCCAGCTGATCGACGACGCCCTCGATTATCAGGCCGACGAAAGTCACATCGGCAAGCACCTGGGCGACGACCTGGCCGAAGGCAAGCCGACGCTGCCGCTGATCCACGCGCTGCAGCGCGGTGACGCGCAGCAACAAAGCATGATCCGCGACGCGATCGAGCACGGCGGCCTCGAACGCCTGGAAGAAATCACACGAGCCGTTGCAAGCCTCGGGGGGCTTGCGTACACTGCGCGCCGAGCCCAAGGCGAGGCCGATTTGGCGCTTGCCGCGCTGTCACCCCTTCCCGAGACTGTGTTCAAAGAAGGCTTGAGCGAACTGGCAAGGTTCGCGGTCGCACGCAAGAATTGAGGGTTTCCGTCGATATCGGGGTGTAGCTCAGCCTGGTAGAGCACTACGTTCGGGACGTAGGAGTCGCAGG
>JBBISV010000105.1:0-10233 GCA_037441085.1 Gammaproteobacteria bacterium
CTGTTCTACGCCGGGCAGAAGGATCTGTGGCTGCGCGACGGGATCGCCCACGGACGCCTGACGCCGATTCGGGTCGCCGATGACCCCGGGCGCTGGTTCGAGCTCGGCGCCCCCGAGACCGCCCCGCTCGGCGGCTGCGACGTCGTGCTGATGCGCAAGGACCCGCCGTTCGACACCGAATACATCTACACGACCTACCTGCTCGAACGCGCCCGCGACCAGGGCGCCCTGGTCGTCAATGATCCGCGCGGCCTGCGCGACATGAACGAGAAGGTCTACACCGCATGGTTTCCGGAGTGCTGCGCGCCGACGCTGATCACGCGCGACATGAACGACATGGGCGAATTCCTGCGCGAGCACGGCAAGGCCGTCTGCAAGCCCCTGCACGGCATGGGCGGCCGTTCGATTTTCGTGCTCGAGGAAGGCGACAAGAATCGCAACGTGGTCTTCGAGACCCTGACCGACTACGGCAGCCGCTACGCCATCGTGCAGCGGTATCTGCCGGAAATCACCACCGCCGGCGACTGCCGCGTGATCCTCGTCGACGGCGAGCCCGTGCCCCATGCGCTGCGCCGCATTCCCGACGAAACCGACAATCGCGGCAACCTCGCGGCCGGCGCCCGCGCCGAAACCCGGCCGCTCACCGACCGGGATCGCTGGCTCTGCGCCAGGATCGGCCCCGCCTTGCGCGCGGCCGGCATGCTTTTCGTCGGCCTGGACGTGATCGGCGACTACGTCACCGAAATCAATGTCACGAGTCCCACCGGCATTCGTGAACTCGACAAGAAGTGCGGTGTCGATATCGGAGGGACCTTCATGAACGCGATCGCCAACCGCCTGGGATGACGCGTGGATTCGGAATTACTTCAAGCGGGCCTGCCGCCCGCGCAAGACCGGCTCCTGACGACCTGCTTTCTGGCCGCGCTGCTGCATGGAATCGTCATTCTCGGCGTGAGCTTCAGCCCGCCGAAGCCGGCCGCCGCGGGCGCCGCGACGAAGGGACTCGAGGTGATCCTGGTCGATGACCACGGACCCCGGGTCGCCGCCGATCCGGACGCGCATTATCTGGCGCAGCGCAACCAAAAAGGCTCGGGAAACACCCTCGCCGACAAGCGGGCGCTGATCCCCAAGTCATCGCCGGCCCCGGCCGACCACCCCGGGTTGAGCGACGGCACCGGACTCGCCTACGGCGCGACGGGGCTCGGGACGGACCACGCGGCGGTACTCACGACCACGGCCCAGGCGACCCAGATCCGCTATTCCACGTCGGATGACGCGGCGCAGCCGCTGCCGACGCCGATGCGGCTGGAGAACCGCCCGGATTTCGGCATGGAGCCGAACGACGACGGCGTCGAGCTGCGGCTGCGGGGCAAGGCGCGCCAGGAACTGTGGATCGCCGCCGACACCCGCGCCACGGACGTGGCCGAGTACCTCGACCGCTGGCGGCGCCGCGTCGAGCGCATCGGCACGATGAACTTCCCGCGGGTGGCGCAGACCGGGAAAGGCGCCGCCCCGCCGATCGTCGAGGTCACGATCGATGCCGACGGCCGGCTCGCCGACGCGGTCATCCAGCGCAGCAGCGGACGGCCGGCGATCGACGACGCGGCGATCCGCATTCTGCAGCTCGCCGCCCCGTTCGCGCCCTTTTCCCGCGCGCTGCGCGCCCGTCACGACCAGATCCGGATAGCGTACCAGTGGGAGTTTCTCTCCGGCGCCGCGCCGGGGTCGAAGGTTCTGTATTCCGAACCCGCGGCGGTGCATTGAGCGCGGGACTCGCAAGCCTCATCCCGCTGCGAGATGATGTAGGCCTATGAACGAAGACGGCTACCTGACCAATCAGCTGCTGATCGCGATGCCGGCGATGGGGGATCCGAATTTCGTCCAAACCGTCGCGCTGGTGTGCGACCACAGCCGTCACGGCGCGCTCGCGCTGATCGTCAACAAGCCGCTGCCGATGCGGATGGGGGAGATCTTCGATCAGCTGGAGATCCAGGTCGAGCGCGGCCCCTTGACGGAACGGCAGGTACTGCGCGGCGGCCCGATGCAGACCGACCGCGGGTTCGTGCTGCACCCGGCGGGCGGCCGGTGGGACTCGACGCTGAAGGTCTCCGACCACATCCACGTGACCACGTCGCGCGATATCCTGGCCGCGATCGCGCGCGGCGAGGGACCGGCCGAGGCGGTCGTCGCGCTGGGCTACGCGGGCTGGGACGGCGGACAGCTGGAAACGGAGATCCGCGCGAATGTGTGGCTGAACGCACCGGTCGACGCGGCGATCATCTTCGACCTGCCGTTCGAATCGCGCTGGGACGCCGCGGGCCGGCTGCTCGGCGTCGACCTGTCGCGCATCAGTCCGACGAGCGGACATGCCTGAGCATCCGGACTCCGGCGCACCGCGGGTGATCATGGCCTTCGACTTCGGAACGCGGCGGATCGGCGTCGCCTGCGGCGACACCGTGAGCCGAACGGCCAGGGCGCTGCTGACGCTGCCATCGCCCGGAGACGCACGGGACTGGCCCGAGATCGCCCGCCTGATGCGCGACTGGCAGCCCGCGGCGGCGATCGTCGGCCTGCCCTATAATGCCGACGACACCGAGGGCCCGCTCGCACGCGCGGCGCGCGCGTTCGCCGCCGGGCTGACCGATCGGTTTCGGATACCGGTCGCGCTCGTCGACGAACGGTACTCCTCGCTCGAGGCCGAGGCCTCGTTGAAGAGCGCGCGGGAAGCCGGATTGCGCCGCCGCCGGATCGCCAAGGGCGACGTCGACGCCGCGGCGGCGCGGGTGATCCTGGAGCGCTGGTTCGAGACTATTCATGAGGCGTAATGCGATCACAGCTAGATGATGCCGGCGGTCTCCGCCACCTGGTCACGCTCGAAGGTCTCGCGCGGGACCTGTTGACGGGGATCCTGGACCGCGCGGAGACCTACCGGCGGCTGCCCGGACAACCCGCCTACGAGGGGCGCGAGCTCGCGGGCGTCACGGTCGCCAATCTGTTCTTCGAGCCGAGCACCCGCACACGCGCGTCGTTCGATCTCGCCGCGCGCCGCCTCGGCGCGCACGTAGTGAACCTGGACATGCATTCGAGCTCGCGCGCCAAGGGCGAGACGATGCTCGACACCATCTACACGCTCGAGGCGATGAACGCCGACGTGTTCGTCATCCGTGACTCGGAGGCCGGACTGCCCGAATTCCTGATCGACCACGTCGCGCCGCACGTCTCAGTCATCAGCGCCGGCGAGGCGCACCTGTCTCATCCGACGCAGGGTTTGCTGGACGTCATGACGATCCGCTCCCACAAGCGCCCGTTCGCCGCGCTCAAGGTGGCCATCGTCGGCGACATCCGGCACTCACGGGTTGCCCGCTCGACCGCGCGGGCGCTCGCGACCCTCGGCACGACGGATTTGCGGGTCGTCGCCCCGGAGTCGCTGCTGCCGGCGGAGGCCGAATTCCGCGGTGCGCAGCGCTTCACGCGCATCGAGGACGGCATCGCCGGCGCCGACGTCGTGATGATGCTGCGGATCCAGAAGGAACGCATGGTCGAGAGCGGGGCGCTCGACGATGCCGCCTATTTCCGCTCCTACGGCCTCACCGCCGAACGCCTGCGGCTGGCGGCGCCCGGCGCGCTGGTCATGCATCCCGGACCGATGAACCGGGGCGTGGAAATCAGTTCCGACGTCGCCGACGGCCCCCGGTCGGTGATCCGCGAACAGGTCAACAACGGGGTCGCGGTGCGCATGGCCGTGCTCGCGGCGATCGCGACGACGCTGACCCGGCACCGCCGGCCGCTCTGAGCGCGGCGACCGCTCAAGCGTCGATGCGCATCAGCGCCCGGCCGGCGCGGATCGGCGCGCCGGCGGCGATCCGCGCCGGCATCGAGATCCCCGCGGGCGCAAGCACGATGATGGTCGAGCCATGCTCGAACCAGCCCATCTCCTCGCCCTTCGTTAAGTCGGCGGTGCAGGGGATCACGTTCGGCCCCCGGTACCGCAGGTGCAGCCGCACGTCGACGAAGCGCAGCCTGATGCTGGCGACGAGTATGGCCGCCACCGGCACCAGGGTGATCAGCTGGCCGGTGCGCAGCCGGCACCGGATCACCGCGCGCTCGTTCCTGCAGAACACGCGTTCGACGCGGTCCAACGTGGCCGGATTCACGTTCCAGGTGTCGCCGGAGATGTAGTCGACCCGCTCCACGCGGCAATCGTGCGGCGCGTGGAACCGATGGTACATGCCGGCCGTCAGGCGCAGCGTCGCGTAGCTGCCGCCGCGGTAGTACTCGGCGAGCTGCCGGTCGGCCACGAGGTCCTCGATCGCGTAGGGGTGGCCCTTGGCCTGGAGCACCGTGCCCTCGCCGATGTCGCCCCGCGCGCCGACCAGCGCGTCGCAGGGACTCGACAGGATCGACGGGTCGTCGTCGACCGGGCGGGCGCCGATGTTCAGTTCGCGCGTGAAGCATTCCTGCAGGCTGTTGAAGCGGGTGATCCTGGCGTCGCGCAGGTCGAGGTCGCAGAACAGCCGCCAGATCGCGATGCCCACGGCCGTGAACCACCGGTTCTCGATGCGGCTCACACGCCCCATCAATCGCGTCGCCAGGCGCCTCGGGATTCGGTTCGTCATCAGGAAATTCAGCCGGTCCGCCGCGACCAGCCGGCGCAGCCGGGGTCGCGCGGTCATCGAAGTGTCACTCATGTGAAATAGAGTTCCCTTGGAGGAATTTCGTGCCAAACAAAAATCTCATTCACGCCCCCGCGATGATCGCCGCCGGACTCGCGGCGATCGTCCTGCTCGGGGCGATGGTGCGCCGGCTGCGGCGGCGTCTGCAGCTCTCCGCGGCCAAGCACCGCTCGCTCGCCGGCCACTCGCGCCTGTCGCGCCGCGTCGCCGCCCAGCTGCCGCTGTACGAATACGGCGACGACCGGTTCTTCCGGGCGGATGACGCGCCGGACGACGACGCCGCGGCGCGGCGCGCCGGCTTCGAGCGGCTCGCATCGCTGTTCGCGAGCCGCTTCCCGGCCACGCTTGGACTCACGGCCGGGATGCGGTCCGGCGTGTCCGACCTGCAGTTCACGTCGCGCTACCGGGTCCCGTTCCAATTCAGCCGGTACGTGCGCGAGCGGCTCCCGGTCGGCGCGTTCGTCGAGTCTTCGTCCGGCGTGGAGGTCGTCGACCTCGACGGCAACCGCTTCATCGATCTCGCCGGCTCGTACGGCGTGAACGTGTTCGGCTACGACTTCTACAAGGAATGCATCGCCCGGGGCGCCGAACGCGTGCGCGATCTCGGTCCCGTGCTCGGCGCCTACCACCCCGTCACCGCCTACAACGTCAGGCGCCTGCTCGAGATCTCCGGCCTCGACGAGGTCTCCTTCCACATGTCCGGCACCGAGGCGGTGATGCAGGCGGTGCGGCTCGCGCGTTACCACACCCGGCGGGACCATCTGGTGCGCTTCTGCGGCGCCTATCACGGCTGGTGGGGCGACGTGCAGCCGGGCGTCGGCAATCCGGTGCCCGCGCACGAGACCTACACGCTGAAGGACATGGACGACGCCAGCCTGCGCGTATTGCGCACACGCGACGACATCGCCTGCGTGCTGGTCAATCCGCTTCAGTCCCTGCATCCGAATTCGGCCGCGCCCGGCGACTCGACGCTGGTCGACAGCGGGCGCCGGGCACGCTTCGACCGCGACGCCTACGCACGCTGGCTGCGGGAACTTCGCGCCGTGTGCACCAAGC
Source organism: Gammaproteobacteria bacterium (assembly GCA_037441085.1). Classification (GTDB taxonomy): domain Bacteria; phylum Pseudomonadota; class Gammaproteobacteria; order Steroidobacterales; family Steroidobacteraceae; genus Bog-1198. The sequence goes on from JBBISV010000105.1 coordinate 5,730, forward strand.
GCCGGATCGTCCTGATTTTCGACGAGGTGTTCGTGGGCTTCCGGCTGGCCGCGGGCGGGGCGCAGGAATACTTCGGCGTTCGGGCCGACATGGTCACCTACGGCAAGACCGTCGCCGGGGGCCTGCCGGTCGGGGTGCTTTGCGGACGGAGCGACCTGATGCGGCGATTTCGCGAGGACAGGCCGGCCGACGTCTGTTTCGCTCGCGGCACGTTCAACGCCCATCCCTACGTGATGGGCGCGATGCATGAATTCCTGCATCGTATCGAGGACGAACCGGTGCGCGCGCTCTACCGGGATCTCGATGAAACCTGGAACGCCCGGGCACGCGCCCTGAACGAGCGCCTGGAGGCGGAAGGACTGCCGGTGCGGGTCGCCAACCTGTCGACGATCTGGACCATTTATTACACGCAGCCGTCGCGCTACAACTGGATGTTTCAATTTTATCTGCGCGCGGCCGGCGTCGCGCTGTCCTGGGTGGGCACGGGGCGCCTGATCTTCAGCCTGAATTTCTCCGCCGCGGATTTCGCCCTCGCGGCCGACCGGATCGTGTCGGCCGCGAGGGCGATGGAACGGGACGCGTGGTGGCGGACCGGGCCTGGGTTGTCGAACCGGTCCATCAAGCGGCGCGTGCTGAAGGAGATCCTTCAGGCCCGGTTCTCGCCGATCGCCGGATCGATCAGTTCCCCGCGCAGCAGATGGAGCGGCGATTTGCAGTAGAGCATCACGTCGTGGAACGGGTCGGTCAGGATCTTCGTGATCCACACCAGCCCCGTCTGCAGGTCCTTGATGATCATCAGCTGCACCGTCCGGAACAGCAGTCCGCCGAGGCCGACGGCCAGCCAGACCTCGCCGACGCGGCGCACGAAGCCCGAATCGCCCGCGCCGGCCTTGAACACGCCGAAAAGCGTCGGATCGAACCAAAGCACCGCCGGCGCCGCGGCCCAGATCGCGAGCAGCACGGCCTTGCGGCGCAGGTTGTAGCCGACCTTGATGTCCTCCTTGTGCTCGTGGGTCGCCTGGTTGACCTCGTCATAGCCCTTCGGTTCGAAGAAGAAATGGCCGGCCTGGCGGCTCGTCATCGCGAGCAGCCAGCCGATCAGCGCCGAGACAACCGGGTCCTTGAAGACTTCCGCATAGGCGACGATGAAGCACAGCGCGCTGAACAGATGCAGCGACTGGTTGATGCGGCTGTGGTGGTAGTAGCGATGGTCGTCCCACCGCTGCGTTGCAAGGGCTTCCTTAAAACTTTGCATGATGTGTCCTCGAAGGGGGAGACGGTGTGAATCTGCAGACAACGGAATATATGAAAATCGTTTCAGCCTGATTACAGCGGGGCGGGCGCCGGAACGGCGCCGCGGCTTGTAAGAAAAGCTTGTCCGTCCCTTAACAAAAACGTCACCGCGCGGTGAGATCGTGGATGTCGGCGCAAATCGGGTTACGGACGCCGGTGGGTCATTCATGCGAATCATGATAGTCAGCGACGCCTGGCATCCTCAGACCAACGGGGTCGTCAGCACGCTGGCGAACACGGCGGCGTGGCTCGAGCGATTCGGCCATGAGGTGCGCATGGTCACCCCGCGCGAGTTCCCCGGCATTCCCTGTCCCACCTATTCCGAGATACGCCTGTCGCTGCTGCCGTACCGGGGGTTGGCGCGCCGCGTGCAGTCATTCGCACCGCAGGCGCTGCACATCGCCACGGAGGGGCCCCTCGGCCTTGCCGCGCGCCGGTATTGCGTGGAGCACGACGTGCGCTTCACCACCTCGTATCACACCCAGTTTCCGCAATATCTGCGGGCGCGCTTTCCGGTGCCGCTCAGCCTGACCTACGGACTGCTGCGGCGCTTTCACGGGGCGGCGACGCGCTGCATGGTCAGCACGCCGTCGGTCCGGCGCGACCTGGAGGCGCACGGCTTCGTCAACATCGCGTCCTGGCGGCGCGGCGTGGACACGGCGCTGTTCAAACCGCGCGACAAGTCGTTCCTGACTCTGCCCCGCCCGATCGCGGCCTACGTGGGTCGCGTGGCGGTCGAGAAGAACATCGGCGCCTTCCTGGAGATGGACTGGCCCGGCAGCAAGATCGTGATCGGCGACGGGCCCGCGCGCGCGCGGCTGCAATCGCAGCACCCGCAGGCGCACTTCCAGGGGTTCCGCTTCGGCGAGGATCTGGCGATGCACCTCGCCGCCGCGGACGTCATGGTTTTCCCGAGCCGCACCGACACGTTCGGCCTGGTGAACCTGGAGTCGATGGCCTGCGGGGTCCCGGTGGCGGCCTATCCCGTCACCGGACCGATCGACGTCATCGACGACGGCGTCACCGGCGTCCTCGACGAGGATCTCGCGCGGGCCGCGGCCCGCGCGCTGACCCTGGATCCGAAGGCCTGCCGTGAGCGCGCGCTACGCGCCGGTTGGGACGTGTGCAGCCGCGAATTCGAGCGCAATCTGACGCCGTGCGGGGCGGCCGTGGCGGCGGCCGTCCCGGCCCCGTACGTCAGCCAAAATTGATCTTGGCCTCGAGATTGCTGCGCGAGTCCGCGCTGGACAGCGCCTCCTCGAGCTCGATGCGCCCTTCGCGCACCAGATTGTAGAGGGAACTGTCGAAGCTCAGCATGCCGCGCTCCGTGCCGGTCCGAATCGCCTCTTTCAGGCCGATCACGTCCCCTTTCTTGATCAGGTCGCTGATGTGGGGCGTGTTGACCATGACCTCGCTGGCGGCGACGCGCACGCCGCTCTTCGCGACCACCAGCCGCTGCGAGAGCACGGCCCGCAGGTACTGGGAGAGGTCCAGGAATATCTGGCTGTGCTGATCGCGCGGGAACATGTTGATGACGCGGTCGAGCGCTTCCGCGCAATTGTTCGCGTGCAGCGTCGCGATGCATAGATGCCCGGTCCCGGCCAGCGCGATGGCCGATTCCATCGTCTCGCGGTCCCGGATCTCGCCGATCAGGACCACGTCCGGGGCCGCGCGCACGGCGCTGCGCAGCGCGCGCGCGAAGGACTTGGTGTCGAGCCCCACCTCGCGTTGGTTGATGATCGACTTCTTGTTCGAGTGCAGGAACTCGATCGGATCCTCTATCGTCAATATGTGGTCGGACGACGTCTCGTTGCGGTAGTTGATCATCGCCGCGAGCGTGGTCGACTTTCCGGCGCCGGCGCCGCCGACCATCAGGATCAGGCCGCGCTTCAGCATCACGAGATCCTTCAACACCTCGGGCATGCCGAGGTCCTCCAGACGCGGCATCTCCGCGGTGATGTAGCGCAGCACCATCGCCGGATAGCCTCGCTGATAGAAGACATTGACGCGGAAGCGGCCGAGCCCGGGCTCGGATATCGCGAAATCGATCTCCAGATCCTCGTTGAAATGATCGATCTGTTCCTGCGTCATCATCCCGAGCGCCGCCTGGCGCACCGTTTCCGGGCTGAGAACCTGCTTGTTGACGGGGAATATCTTCCCTTCGATCTTGATCTTGACCGGCGCGTTGCAGGTGAAGAACAGATCCGAGGCCTTCTTCTCCACCATCAGCTTGAACAGCGGCTTGGTGTTCATCGTCTGCGCGGGAACGGCGGCGGACACGGGTTAAAACACCTGTCCTTCTTCTTCCTCGAGAATCTTGAGCGACTGGCCCGGATCCTCGGGATTCCTGAGCTCGCGCTTGCTTTCGAGCTTGACCCGCAGACGCAGTTCGTTCTTCGAATCGGCATTGCGCAGGGCGTCCTCGTAGGACACGAGCCCCGCTTCGTAGAGCTCGAACAGGGCCTGGTCGAACGTCTTCATGCCGAGACGGTTCGAGCGCGCCATCACGTCCTTGATCTTGGTCACGTCGCCCTTGAAGATCAGGTCGGAGATCAACGGCGACTGCAGCATGATTTCCATCGCCGCGATCCGGCCGGACCCCGATTCCCGCGGCAACAACCGCTGCGAGATCAGCGCCCGGATGTTCAACGAGAGGTCCATCAGGAGCTGTTCGCGTCTCTCCTCGGGAAAGAAATTGATGATCCGGTCCAGCGCCTGGTTGGAGCTGTTGGCGTGCAGCGTCGCCAGGACCAGGTGCCCGGTTTCCGCGAACTGGATGCAATACTCCATCGTCTCGCGATCGCGGATCTCGCCGATCAGGATCACGTCGGGCGCCTGCCGCAGGGTGTTCTTGAGCGCCAGATGCCAGCTTTCGCAGTCCACGCCGACTTCGCGATGGGTGATCACGCAGCCCTTGTGCGCGTGCACGTACTCGACCGGATCCTCGATGGTGACGATGTGGTGACGGGTGTTCTCGTTGCGGTGTCCGATCATGGCCGCGAGCGAGGTGGACTTGCCGGAGCCGGTGCCGCCGACGATCATCACCAGGCCGCGCTTCGTGAGCGCCACGTCCTTCAGCACCACGGGCAGGTCGAGTTCCTCGAAGCTCGGAATCTTGGCGTTGATCAGGCGCACCACGGCGCCGACGGCGCCCTGCTGCACGAAGGCGCTGACGCGGAAGCGCCCGATGCCCTGCGGGGAGATCGCGAAA